>NZ_JAPEPF010000001.1:1840487-2147234 GCF_026340595.1 Streptomyces sp. NBC_01363 | reverse complement strand
CAGGCGGCCGTACGGGACCTGAGCATCGGGGTGACCATCAAGGAACGCGTCGTCGCCCTGTTCGACCTGATCCAGGAACCCGGCGCGTCACTGACCGACCAGGTGCGCTGCTCCACCGCGCTCTTCGCGACGCACGCGGGCATGTTCGCCCTCAAGAACCTCGAAGGCGACCCCGAGGAGAAGCGCAAGGCCGTCCTCGAAGTCGCCTTCGAACTGGTCACCCGGGCACACGGCCAGGAGTCCGCGGAGCAACGCGGGCAGAGGTCCGCGGAGTAACGCGGGCAGAGGTCCGCGGAGTAACGCGGGCAGGGGCGTCCGGATCAGACGCGCACGCCCTCCTTGTGCAGGAAGCTGACCGGGTTGACCGCGGAGCCGTAGTCGGCGGTGTGCCGGATCTCGAAGTGCAGGTGCGGGCCGCTGGAGTTGCCGGTGTTGCCGGAGAGCGCGATCTTTTCGCCCGTCTTCACGGTCTCGCCGACGCGCACTTCGATCTTCGACAGGTGGGCGTACTGCGAGTACGTGCCGTTGGCGTGCTTGATCACGACGGCGTTGCCGTACGCGGGTCCGTCGCCGCCGCCGTTGGGGCCGGCCTTCACGACGGTGCCGGTGTGCGCGGCCTCGACCTTGGTGCCGATCGGCACGGCGAAGTCCTGGCCGGAGTGCTTGTGCGCCCAGCGGCTGCCGTCGTTGCCGAAGCTCGCGCTCAGCTCGTAGCGGCTCACCGGGGCCTCCCAGCCGTGGGCCTTCTTCAGGGCGGCCTTCTTCTCCGCGGCCGCCTTCTTGACCGCCGCCGCCTTCTTGGCCGCGGCCTTCTCGGCGACCTTGCCCTGCACGACCGCCTGCTCGGCGACCGATTCGGCCGCGCCGGTGTTGATCAGGTTCACGGAATCCGGGGCGCCCGCCGAGCCGGCCGCGAACGCAGCGCCCGCACCGAGAACCATCGACGTCCCCAGGCCGGCTGCCACGACGGCGCCACGAACACGGGACAGGGACGGGCGGCGGGAGTGCTGGAACGAAACGCGCTTCGACATAAGCGGAGAACCTCCGGAGATGACTGGACCCGGCGCTCCGGCCGGGCTGGCCATTCCTTGGTAACCCGCACCCCGGCCATTGCTCAAACACCCCATCTACGAACAAAAGCCGTATCCGGAGCCCCGGGAATTCGTCGCAGCAGGTTTCGCGCGACGCGCGCCCGAACCCGTCGAAACTCTTGTTTCCGGCCAGGTTTAACCCCAGCTCCAAACCGCTCGAATCGGACAGATCCCAGCGACCCGGGCCCCTGGGTGTCCGGCATCGAAAGCACCCTCCACCGCAGGGCCGAAGGTCCCCGCGGCGATCACGGCACCCTCCCCTACCGCGCCTAGTAGGCCCGGAACGGGCTGTGCGCCTTGTCACCGCCGACGGGCCCGAAGGCTGTCCGTTTCGGGACCTTCGGCCCGTGCGCGTGGCAGCCCTTAGGCTGACCCGACGACCAGGCCGACTCCGGGGGACATGCCATGGCCAGTGACGCCGCGGACACCAGCGACATGGACGGCATCGAACTCGCCGACGCCGTCGAGTCGATCCGCAACCAGCTCATCGACGCCGCGGGCCGCGCCACCGGCCGCCCCGTGGCCTTCGAGGTCGGCGACATCCAGATGGAGTTCACCCTCGAACTCCGCAAGGAGATCAAGGGCGGCGGCAAGGTCAAGGCCTGGGTGGTCGAGGCGGGCGCCGACGCCTCCCGCGCGACCGGCCGCACGCACAAGGTCGCGTTCACCCTGAAGCCGCGCGACGCCGCGACCGGCGGGCCCTGGCAGATCGGCCACGGCGACCAGGGCAGCACAGCCCACTTCGGCGGCGGGGCGGCACGGCCGTGACCACCGCGCCGCCCACCGCACCCGCGGCGCGCACGGTCGTCGTCCTCGGCGCCGGAACCGTCCAGGGCAGCGGCGCCCTGCTCACCGACCGGCTCGTGCTGACCTGTGCCCATGTGGTCCGGGGCGGCAGCCGGGCCACCGTCGCCCACCCCGGGCGGGCAAACCACGCGACGGCAACGGTCGCCTGGGTCGACCACGACCTCGACGCCGCCCTCCTGCTGACCGCCGACCCGGTGCTCCCGGTCTCCGCGGTGCGGCTCGGCGTCCTCCACTCCGAGCAGGCCGTCTCCGGATGCGAGATCACCGGCTTCCCCGACATCCAGCGGTACGGCCCCGAGCGGCATCTGGAGGCCGACCAGTACACGGCCACCGCCCTGCCGATGGCCGGACACCTGCGCGGACTGCTGGTCTGCGAGCTGGACGGCCCGCCGCCCCCGGGAAACGACTCGGAGCCCCCGTCGCTGCGCGGCATGTCCGGCGGACCGGTCTTCGCCGGGAACGTCCTCATCGGCATCGCCCGGCAGATCCCCCGGCAGCGCGGCGGCCGGCGCGTGGAGTGCGTACCGCTCGCCCCGCTCATCGCCTCGCAGCCGTTCGAGCTCGTCTACCGGCAGACCGGCACGGCACTGCGCCACGAGCAGGTCCACGGCCGCTTTCCCAGGGACGCGCGGTACGAGGAGGAGTACGCGGCGGCGCTCGGGGCGGCGTACCGTCGTACAAAGATCTTCGGCCTCGACGAGCTGGGCCGGCGCGACTCCGAGTGGGATCTGGACACCGCGTACCTGAGCCTGGAGGCCCAGCAGACCTCCGGGCGCGCGGGGCCGTCGCCCATGCGGATCGACACGCTGCTCCCGGACCGCCCCCGGGTCCTGCTGCGCGGCGACGCGGGCGCCGGCAAGACCACGCTGCTCTGGTGGCTGGCGGCGCACGCCTCGGCCGGCACGCTGGGCCCGGAGCTGGCCGCGCTCAACGGCCTGGTCCCGTTCGTCGTACCACTGCGCACCCTGCGCGCCCAGGGCGGCACGTTCCCCGCCCCCGCGCAGCTCCCCGACGCGGCCCGGCTGGTGATCGACGAGGCCCCCGGGGGCTGGGTCGGCCGGGTGCTGGAGTCGGGCCGGGCGCTGCTGCTGGTCGACGGTCTGGACGAGGTCCCGCGCGACGACCGCGAGCAGGCGCACGAGTGGCTGTCCCGTCTCCTCGACCGGTACCCGGACATCCGCTGTGTGGCCACGGTGCGCCCGCTGGCCGTCGAGCCGGGCTGGCTGATGTCCCAGGACTTCGACGAGCTGCGGCTGCTGCCGATGCGGGACGAGGACATCGAGGCCTTCGTCGCCGCCTGGCACCGGGCCGCCCGGCTGGACGACGAGGACCACGAGACGCTCGGGAGGCTGGAACGGGACCTGATCCAGCAGTTCGCCCAGAACCGGACCCTGCGCGATCTGGCCCGTACGCCACTGCTCTGCGCGGTGATCTGCGCCCTTCACCGACGCCGCCAGGGCATCCTGCCGGAGACCCGCTGGAGCCTGTACGACTCGGCCCTCACGATGCTGCTCGGCGACCGCGACAAGCAGCGCAGGATCGAGGCCCCCGAAGGCATCACGATGAACGTGGCGGAACAGGCCCAGCTCCTCCAGCGCATCGCGATCTGGCTGGTGCGGGGCGGCCAGTCGGAGCTCCACCGCTCCGCGGCGCTGCACCAGCTGGAACGCGCCCTGCCGGGCATGGAACGGCTGCGCGGCCAGGGCTCGGCCGAGGAGATCCTGACCCATCTGCTGAACCGCAGCGGAGTCCTCCAGGAGCGTGCCGACGACGTCTACCAGTTCGCCCACCGCACCTTCCAGGACTTCCTCGCCGCGAAGGAGTTCGTCGAGGGCGACCAGCTGAACGAGCTGCTCGGCCGGGCGGGCGCACAGCACTGGTACGACGTCGTCCTGCTCTCGGCCGGCCACTGCGGCCGCCGGGAACACCCCGTACTGGTCAACGGTCTGCTGGACGCGCGGCCCGGCCCCGGCGACACCGTCACCCGGGACGAGATATTCGTCCTGGCCGCGCTCTGCGCGCAGCACGCGACCTGGCTGGACGAGACGACCCGGGCCAGGGTCCGCACGGCCGTCGGGGCGCTGTTCCCGCCGAAGGACGGCGGGGACGTACGGCTGCTCGCCCGCCTCGGTCCGGCCGCTCTGGACTTCCTGCCCGACCCGGACCACGTATCCGGCAGGGAGCAGGCCGGCCTGTTCATCGACCTGATCAGCGAAATCGGTGGGGCGGAGGCCGTACCGCACGCCCGCCGCTGGGCACTCGCCCACCCGGAACACAGCCACCTGTTCGAGGCGTACTGGAACAGGTATCCGGTACGGGCATACGCCCAGCAGGTCCTTGCCACCTGCGATCTGACGCACGACGCCCTGCAGATCGACGCCCCGGAGAAGCTGGCAGCACTGCGCGACCTGCCGTCCGCCACGAACCTGGAGATCGCCGGGGCCCTCACCGCCGCCGAACTCCACGCCGCCCTGCGCGGCGGCCCATGGACCGGGCTGGCCTTCCTGCGGAACCCCTGCCTGACCGACCTCTCGTTCCTGACGGAGTGCGCCGGGCAGCTCGAGTCCCTGTCGCTGAGCGACTGTCCTGGCGTACGGGACCTCGGCTCGCTCACCGGGCTCCCCGCGCTGAAAGTGGTCGAGCTCGACATGAGCCATCTCCCCGGCGGTGCGCTGGCCGCCACGGCTTCGGGAGAACTGAATTCCCTGTGGCTCAGCCGCCTGACGGCCGAACGGCTCTCCCAGCTGCCCGCCCACCCTGAGCTGAGCACACTGACCATCGAGCAGGCAGCCTCGCTGGAGGTGGACTCGCTCGACGGCTGGACGAACCTGCGCCGGCTCGGACTGGGAACCCGCACCCCGGTCCGACCGCTGCTCGCCGCTCTCCGGCGGGCTCCGCAGGTGATCCACCTCACCCTGCCCCTGTCGTCCGCGACGGAGTTCGCCGGGGAACAGCCCGTGCCTTCCCTCGGCAGCCTGGACCTCTACCTCGACACCGATGTGCTCGAAATGGAACAGATCCCCCGGGTCTTCCCCGCTCTGAAGCGGGTGGTGATCGTTTCGCCCAGGCATGTCGACCGCATCGACATTTCCCCGATCCGGGCGATGCCCGACTGCGAGGTGGCGGCCGGCCCCGCAACGATCGTGGGCGACGACCCACACCGCTGACCCCGCGACACGGCGGAAGGGGCTGCCCCGGACCGTTCGCACGGTCCGGGGCAGCCCCTTCAGCTTCTTCTCAGACGCTCGGGGGCGTCCTCACACGTCCTTCGACATGTTCGGGCCCGTGCCGCCTGCCGCCTGCTCGATCGGGGGGACGTCGGGCAGTGCCGACTTCTCCTCGCCGCGGAAGGTGAAGGTCTTCTCCTCGCCCTCGCCCTCGGTGCCGACGACCACGATGTGACCGGGGCGCAGCTCACCGAAGAGGATCTTCTCGGAGAGGATGTCCTCGATCTCGCGCTGGATCGTCCGGCGCAGCGGCCGGGCGCCCATCACGGGGTCGTAGCCCTTCTTCGCCAGGAGCGACTTGGCTTCCGAGCTCAGCTCGATGCCCATGTCGCGGTCCTTCAGGCGCTCGTCCACCTTGGCGAGCATGAGGTCGACGATCTGGATGATGTCTTCCTCGGTGAGCTGGTGGAAGACGACCGTGTCGTCGACACGGTTGAGGAACTCGGGGCGGAAGTGCTGCTTGAGCTCTTCGTTGACCTTGTTCTTCATCCGCTCGTAGCCGGTCTTGACGTCACCCTGGGCGGCGAAGCCCAGGTTGAAGCCCTTGGAGATGTCCCGGGTCCCGAGGTTGGTCGTCATGATGATGACCGTGTTCTTGAAGTCCACGACCCGGCCCTGGGAGTCGGTCAGGCGACCGTCTTCCAGAATCTGGAGCAGGGAATTGAAGATATCGGGGTGGGCCTTCTCGACCTCGTCGAAGAGGACGACGGAGAACGGCTTGCGGCGCACCTTCTCGGTGAGCTGGCCGCCCTCTTCGTAACCCACGTAACCGGGGGGAGAACCGAAGAGGCGGGAAACCGTGTGCTTCTCGCTGAACTCCGACATGTCGAGGGCGATCAGCGCGTCCTCGTCACCGAAGAGGAATTCGGCGAGCGTCTTGGAGAGCTCCGTCTTACCGACACCGGACGGGCCGGCGAAGATGAACGAGCCACCGGGGCGCTTCGGGTCCTTCAGACCGGCTCGCGTACGGCGGATCGCCTGCGAGAGGGCCTTGATGGCGTCCTTCTGCCCGATGACGCGCTTGTGGAGCTCGTCCTCCATGCGCAGCAGACGGGAGGACTCCTCCTCCGTCAGCTTGAAGACCGGGATGCCGGTCGCGGTGGCCAGGACCTCGGCGATCAGCTCGCCGTCGACCTCGGCCACGACGTCCATGTCGCCGGCCTTCCACTCCTTCTCGCGCTTGGTCTTCGCCGCCAGCAGCTGCTTCTCCTTGTCACGGAGGGAAGCCGCCTTCTCGAAGTCCTGGGAGTCGATGGCCGACTCCTTGTCGCGGCGGACACCCGCGATCTTCTCGTCGAACTCGCGGAGGTCCGGCGGCGCGGTCATCCGGCGGATGCGCATCCGGGAACCGGCCTCGTCGATCAGGTCGATCGCCTTGTCCGGCAGGAAGCGGTCCGAGATGTACCGGTCGGCCAGCGTCGCGGCCTGGACCAGCGCCTCGTCCGTGATGGAGACGCGGTGGTGGGCCTCGTAGCGGTCGCGCAGACCCTTGAGGATCTCGATGGTGTGCGGCAGCGACGGCTCCGCGACCTGGATGGGCTGGAAGCGGCGCTCGAGAGCGGCGTCCTTCTCCAGGTGCTTGCGGTACTCGTCGAGCGTGGTGGCACCGATGGTCTGGAGCTCGCCGCGGGCCAGCATCGGCTTGAGGATGCTGGCGGCGTCGATCGCGCCCTCGGCGGCACCCGCACCCACGAGGGTGTGGAGCTCGTCGATGAACAGGATGATGTCGCCGCGGGTGCGGATCTCCTTGAGGACCTTCTTCAGGCGCTCCTCGAAGTCACCGCGGTAGCGGGAGCCGGCGACCAGCGCGCCGAGGTCGAGGGTGTAGAGGTGCTTGTCCTTGAGGGTCTCGGGCACCTCGCCCTTGACGATGGCCTGCGCCAGTCCCTCGACGACCGCCGTCTTGCCGACGCCGGGCTCGCCGATGAGAACCGGGTTGTTCTTGGTGCGGCGGGACAGCACCTGCATGACCCGCTCGATCTCCTTCTCGCGCCCGATGACCGGGTCGAGCTTGGATTCGCGAGCGGCCTGGGTGAGATTCCGGCCGAACTGGTCGAGCACCAGGGACGTGGAGGGCGTGCCTTCCGCGGGGCCGCCCGCGGTCGCCGCCTCCTTGCTGCCCGAGTACCCGGAGAGCAGCTGGATGACCTGCTGCCGCACCCGGTTCAGGTCGGCGCCCAGCTTCACGAGGACCTGGGCGGCGACGCCCTCGCCCTCGCGGATCAGGCCGAGCAGGATGTGCTCGGTGCCGATGTAGTTGTGGCCGAGCTGAAGGGCCTCGCGGAGCGAGAGCTCCAGGACCTTCTTGGCCCGGGGCGTGAAGGGGATGTGCCCGGACGGGGCCTGCTGGCCCTGGCCGATGATCTCCTCCACCTGCTGGCGGACCGCCTCGAGCGAAATCCCGAGGCTCTCCAGGGCCTTAGCGGCGACACCCTCACCCTCGTGGATAAGGCCCAGGAGGATGTGCTCGGTGCCGATGTAGTTGTGGTTGAGCATCCGGGCTTCTTCCTGAGCCAGGACGACAACCCGCCGCGCGCGGTCGGTGAACCTCTCGAACATCGTTAATCGCTCCTCAGAGCGGTCAGGCAGTAAGGGGTCGGTCCCCTCCCTGTCCTTCCGCAGCTTAGTCCCGCAAGCGGGGACCGCTCATTCCAACTGCCGACACCGTCCTTGGCCTCCTGCCCCGAACGCTGACAACTTCTCCAACCCGATGGTGCGAGACGATGTTCCCGCAGGCCAGGCAGATACCCCTTTCGCCAGTACGCCGATGGCGAACGTGAGATGCCCGAACCTGCGTGTCGCCCCTCCCCACTAGGGATGTCTTACCCGCAATTACAGACAGTCCATGCGGTGCACGCCGGTTCCCTCCGCTACGGGCGAACATATTGGCGCTCCCGAATGCGCCCCTACGCACCCATCCCGGACACATTGCGCGCCCGCTCGGGGACTCTGCGTAACTCCGGAGGTCTCCGGGCCGTTCTTCCGGCATGGCCATCACCGTCCCGCGTCCCGTGCCGTCGGTCACCGGCGAGCGGGAGAGCGGCGACTGCGCCCGGTGGGCGCAGTGGTACGAACGCGAACTCGGCTGGGCGACGGCGGGCACCGCTCCGGTGCGCCTGCTGACCGGGCTGCGGTTCGACGTGCTCCAGGTTCCCGCGGCCGCCGGTCAGGCGGCGCTGCGGCGGCTGGACCGCACCGGGCCCGTGGCGCTGTCGGGCGCGCGGATGAGCCTGCTGGTGGCGGTGGGAAGCGCCGACGAGCTGCCCGGACTGCTCGACTGGCTGGAGTGGGGAGGCGTCGCCCTCTCCCTGACCGCCATCGGTGCGGGCGGCCGGATCACTGCGCCGGTGCCGCCCGGACGGATGGCGGGCCGGCCGGGGGCCGCCGCATGGCTGCGACCCCCCGGGCCACGACACGAGGAAGGGTCGGAGTTCCCGGCCCTCGCCGGCCTCGGGAGCAGGGGTGGGGGTGCTCCCGATCTCGTACGGCTGGTGGACGCGGTGGCGACGGAATGCCACCGGGCCCGGTTGATGCTTGCCCGGACAGGGCCGTCGACGGTCGGGTCGACAGCTCAGCCGTTGGCCTTCTCGTAAGCTTCGCGGATCTCCGCGGGAACACGGCCACGGTCATTCACATTGTGGCCGTTCTCGCGGGCCCACTTACGGATCTCGGCGGTGTCCTTGTTGCCACCCGTAACGGCGCGGCCCTTGCCACGGCCGGCCGACGCGCGGCCACCCGTACGCCGACCACCCTTGGTGTACGGCTCAAGAAGACCACGGAGCTTGTCCGCGTTGCTCGTCGTGAGGTCAATCTCGTACGTCTTGCCATCGAGAGCGAACGTGACCGTCTCGTCCGCCTCGCCGCCGTCGAGGTCATCGACAAGAAGGACCTGAACCTTCTGTGCCACTGGATTCCCTTTCATCGAAAATGCAGTACGCGGAAAGGAAACCGCTTTTCCCCGGAAAACACAAACCCCCGGGAGAGGTTCAGGATCACGAGAAGACGGGAAACATGCGCGATTCGGACATAGGGTTCCGGCTTCTTGTGGCGGTCGCAGATGGCGGTCACAGATGCAGAAGCATCCGACTGTTGCCCAAGGTGTTCGGCTTCACTCGTTCGAGACCCAGGAACTCTGCTACACCCTCGTCATAGGAACGCAGCAGCTCGCTGTAGACATCTCCGTCGACCGGCGTCTCTCCGATCTCCACGAAGCCGTGCTTCGCGAAGAAGTCCACTTCGAAGGTGAGACAGAAAACCCGCCGCACGCCCAGCCAGCGGGCGGTCTGCAACAACTTGTCCAGCACTTGATGGCCGACTCCGGCACCCCTGATGCTGTGATCGACGGCGAGAGTACGCACTTCGGCGAGGTCTTCCCACATCACGTGCAGTGCGCCGCAGCCGATGACACGGGCGTCCTCGTCGCGTTCCGCGATCCAGAACTCCTGGATGTCCTCGTAAAGCGTCACGGTCGCTTTGTCCAGCAGGATGCCTTCGCGTACGTACCCGTCGAGGAGACGGCGGACCGATGCCACATCGCTGGTCCTGGCACGTCGGACCGTGATGGCCGTGTTTATGACTGACGGTTCGGTACGGGAATCGGCATGCGGAAGCTCTGAGGACATACCCCCGACGCTATCGCCCGGCCCCCGGGCCCGCCCCATCGGCCGGATCTCCGGCCGCTTCTCCGGCTGGTTCATCGGCTGGTTCATCGGCCGGTTCACCTGTCGCCGCCTCGGCCGGTTCGCCGGGCGTGGGCCCGGGGGCTCCGGACAGGTCGGGCAGAACGATCCGCATGGCGTCCTGGAGGGCCTCGCGCTGCCCGGCGGACATCATGCCGAAGAAGGCGACAAGAGCGGCCGCGGGGTTGTCACTGCGCGACCATGCTTCGTTCATCAGTGCGGCCGAGTAGGCGGCGCGGGTGGAGACCGCCGTATATCTATATGCGCGGCCGTCGACTTCCCTGCGCACCCAGCCCTTCTGATGGAGATTGTCCATTACCGTCATGACGGTGGTGTAGGCGATGGAGCGTTCCTGCTGAAGGTCCTCAAGGACTTCCCGCACGGTGACCGGGCGGTTCCATTGCCAGACCCGTGTCATCACGGCGTCTTCCAGATCTCCCAATTGGCGGGGCACAATGTCACTTTAGTGCCAGATGCCTGGAATGACCGGTTTATTTGGGCAGCAAAAGGGCGCACGGCTCCTGGTGAGCCGTGCGCCCTTCGTGTGCTGCGAAGTACCGGGGTCAGACGCCGTCGGTCCGCGGTGTCTGCTGGACCGACTCGGCGCGGCCGATCGCCAGATCCACGGCCGCGTCCTCCTTGGCCTTGTTGGGACCGCCCTGGCTCTTGACGATCGTCACGACGAGGCCGATGAAGAAGGCGGCCATCACCACGGGGGGCACGAGCGCGGATACGTAGTCCATGGCGTCCAGAGTAGCGAGGCCGGTACGGACTCCCGCGCCGCCCCTCCGCTACCCCGCGGCGCGCTCCTCCTCCTGCGGCGGCGCCGGGCGGCGGGGCGGGAAGACCTCCGAGGGCTTCGGCGCGGGGCGCCCGGACGGCCGGGTGGGCCGGGCGGGTGCCGCCGGGACCTTGGGCCGTTCGGGTTCGGCGGCGGCCGCCCGGCCGCCGGGCAGGGCCAGGAGCCGGCTGCGCGGCGCGGGAGTCCTCGCCGACGCGACGCGTCCGGCGAGGCGGGCCTGCACCGACCGCTCCGCCAGCACCTGACAGCGCTCCAGGAGCACCGCGGCCACCGGCCTGTGGCGCAGGGCGCGCAGCGCGGCGAGGTCGTCGGGGCCGGGGTCGTACCCGCCCGCCAGGGCGTCCTGGAGCAGCTCCAGGTAGCCGCCGACCGAGCCGGGGAGGGCGTTGCGGTAGCGGACGAGGTCGGCGAGGAGGAACGTGCGCAGTCGTCCCGCCTCGCCGACCGCCTCGTCCACGGCACCGGCCAGCCGCAGGCAGTCCTGGACGTCCTCGTCCGGCAGGGGCATGGGGTGAAGGGCGATGGCGAGGGCGCGTCGGAGCACACGCAGCTCGTCCGCGCTGAACGCCATGCCGCCGCGTGATCCGTAAGGCGTGGGCATGGAGCGACAATACGTGCTAAATGGACAAAATCGGCTTAACTGGCCGTCGACGGCGCGGCGGCGGCCCCGCCCCCAGCGAGCCGTTCCCGCAGGTACGCCGCCTGTCCGCTACAGCCGGGACACGTTCCGCTCGTACACCAGGCGCAGGCCGATGAGGGTCAGCCAGGGCTCGTGCTCGTCGATGACGGAGGACTCGCCCAACACCATCGGCGCAAGGCCGCCCGTCGCGATGACGGTGACGTCCTCGGGGTCGGCCGCCAGCTCCTTCTTCATCCGTGCGACGACGCCGTCGACCTGGCCGGCGAAGCCGTAGATGATGCCCGACTGCATCGCCTCGACCGTGTTCTTGCCGATCACGCTGCGCGGCCGGGCCAGCTCGATCTTGCGGAGCTGGGCGCCCTTGACGCCGAGTGCCTCGACCGAGATCTCGATGCCGGGGGCGATGACACCGCCGGTGTACTCGCCCCGGGCGGAGACCGCGTCGAAGGTGGTTGCCGTGCCGAAGTCGACGACGATCGCCGGACCGCCGTACAGGTCGACGGCGGCGACCGCGTTGATGATGCGGTCCGCGCCGACCTCCTTCGGGTTGTCCATCAGGATCGGCACCCCGGTCTTGATGCCCGGCTCGACGAGGACGGCGGGGACGTCGCCGTAGTAGCGGCGGGTCACCTCGCGCAGCTCGTGCAGGACGGCCGGGACCGTGGAGCAGATCGCGATGCCCTCGATGCCGTCGCCCAGCTCCATGCCGAGCAGCGGGTGCATGCCCATCAGGCCCTGGAGCAGCACGGCGAGCTCGTCGGCGGTGCGGCGGGCGTCGGTGGAGATCCGCCAGTGCTCGACGATCTCCTCGCCGTCGAACAGGCCGAGGACGGTGTGGGTGTTGCCGACGTCGATGGTGAGCAGCATCAGACGACGGCCCCGTCGGTGTCGCGGAAGTCCAGGCCGATGTCGAGGATCGGCGAGGAGTGGGTGAGCGCGCCGACGGCCAGGTAGTCGACGCCCGCCTCGGCGTAGGCGCGGGCGGTGTCGAGGGAGAGCCGGCCGGAGGACTCCAGGACCGCGCGGCCGCCGACCAGGGCGACCGCCTCGGCCGTCTGCAGCGGGGTGAAGTTGTCCAGCAGGATCAGGTCGGCGCCCGCGCCGAGCACCTCGCGGACCTGCTGCAGGGTATCGACCTCGACCTCGATCGGTACGTCCGGGAACTCGTCCCGTACCCGCTTGAAGGCCTCGGCCACGCCGCCCGCCGCGATGACGTGGTTGTCCTTGACCAGCGCCGCGTCCGACAGCGACATGCGGTGGTTGACGCCGCCGCCGCAGCGCACCGCGTACTTCTCCATGGCGCGCAGGCCCGGGGTGGTCTTGCGGGTGTCGCGGACCCTGGCCTTCGTGCCTTCGAGCACATCGGCCCAGGCGCGGGTGGCGGTCGCGATGCCGGAGAGCCTGCACAGCAGGTTGAGCGCGCTGCGCTCGCCGGTGAGCAGGTCGCGGGTGCGGGTGGTGACGGTCAGCAACTTCTGGCCGGGGGCGACCCGGTCGCCGTCCTCGACGTGGCGCTCGACCGCGAACTCGTCCGTGCAGACGATGGACAGGACGGCCTCGGCGACGCGCAGACCGGCCACGACGCCCGCCTCGCGGGCGGTGAAGTCACCGGTGGCCACGGCGTCCTCGGCGACGGTCGCGACGGTGGTGACGTCCACACCGCCGTCGAGGTCCTCCTCGATGGCGACGTGCGCGACGTCCTCGACCTGGACCGGGTCCAGGCCCGCGTCGGCGAGGAGCTGGGCGAGGGCGGGGTCGAGGCCGCACTCCAGCGGGTCGACCTCGTAGAAATCGTCCCCGCCGCAGCCGCAGCCGTCCCCGCAGCCGCCCGTGGACGGTGCGGGCGCGCCGATCTGGATCAGCGGTACGTCCACGGGTGTGGGGCGCGGATTCTCTTCGGGCGTGCTCACGGTTACGGCTCCTCGGTGACGTCGGCGGGGTGGGTCAGGGGTGCTGCTGCGCAGTCTGGTGCCTGCGTGGGGCGTACGGGCCCGAATGCCTCGGTCTCCGTCCGACGGAGGACCGGTTGACGCTCCGGGGTGAGCCGGACGACGAGGTGGCGGCGCCAGTTCTCGTCGTCGCGCTCGGGCCGGTCCTCGCGCCAGTGGCAGCCGCGGGTCTCCTCGCGCCGCCGGGCGGCGGCGACCAGGACGCGCGAGACGAGCAGCAGGTTGGTGGCCTCCCACGCCTCGACGCCGGGCACCGCGACCTTGGGTTCGTCCGCCTCCACGGCCAGCGCGGCGCTGTCGTGGAGGGCCTCCAGCTCGTCGGCGGCGGCGGCCAGGCTCTCGGCGGAGCGGAGCACTCCGGCGCCCCGGGTCATGATGCGCTGGATCGTGCTGCGGGCCTCCGGGGTGATCAGCGGGGAGGGCGCGCGGTCGTCGCCGGTTTCCGCGGCGCCCGCGCGGGGCCGGTCCTCGACGATGTCCGCCGCGATGCGCTCGGCGAAGACGAGGCCCTCCAGGAGGGAGTTGGACGCCAGCCGGTTCGCGCCGTGCACGCCGGTGCAGGCGACCTCGCCGCAGGCGTACAGGCCGGGCACCGTGGTACGTCCCCGCAGGTCGGTGCGGATGCCGCCGGAGGCGTAGTGCGCGGCGGGGGCGACCGGGATCGGTTCGGTGATCGGGTCGATGCCGTGGGCGCGGCAGGCCGCCAGGATCGTGGGGAAGCGCTGCTCCCACATCTCGGCGCCGAAGTGTCGGGCGTCGAGGTACATGTGCTCGGTGCCGCGCAGTTCCATCCGGCGGGTGATGGCCTTGGCGACGATGTCGCGCGGGGCCAGCTCCGCCAGTTCGTGCTGTCCGAGCATGAAGCGCGTACCGGACGCGTCGACGAGATGGGCGCCCTCGCCCCGTACCGCTTCCGACACCAGCGGCTGCTGGCCCTCGGAGCCGGCGCCGAGGAAGAGGACCGTCGGGTGGAACTGGACGAATTCCAGGTCGGAGACCTCCGCGCCGGCCCGCAGCCCCAGCGCCACGCCGTCGCCGGTGGAGACCGCCGGGTTGGTGGTGGCGGAGAAGACCTGGCCCATGCCGCCGGTGGCGAGGACCACCGCGGGGGCGTGGACCGCGCCGACGCCGTCGTGCTGGCCCTCGCCCATGACGTGCAGCGTGACGCCCGCGGTACGCCCTTCGGCGTCGGTGAGGAGGTCCAGGACGAGTGCGTTCTCCACGGTGTGCAGGGCGGCTTCGCGGACCGCCTCGACCAGGGCGCGGGAGATCTCGGCGCCCGTCGCGTCGCCGCCCGCGTGGGCGATGCGGCGTCGGTGGTGGCCGCCCTCACGGGTCAGCGCGATGTCGCCGCTCTCCGTGGTGTCGAAGTGGGCACCGGTCCCGATCAGCCGGCGCACGGCGTCCGGGCCCTCGGTGACCAGGGTGCGGACCGCCGCCTCGTCGCACAGGCCGGCGCCCGCAACCAGGGTGTCGTCGAGATGCTGCTCGGGGGTGTCGCCCTCGCCGAGGGCGGCCGCGATACCGCCCTGCGCCCAGCGGGTGGAGCCGTCGTCGAGGCGGGCCTTGGTGACGACGACGGTGGCGAGGCCCGCGGCGGCGCAGCGCAGCGCGGTGGTGAGACCGGCCACGCCGGAGCCGACCACCACGACGTCGGCGTCGATGGACCAGCCGGGGGCGGGGGCGGTCAGCCGTATTCCGGTCACGTGGTGGCTCCGAAGGTCAGCGGGATGTTGTCGATGAGGCGGGTCCTGCCGACCCGCGCGGCGATGGCGAGGATCGCCTCACCGGAGGTTCGGTCGTCGGGGATCTCGGTGAAGTCGGCCGGGTCCACGAGCGCCAGGTAGTCCAGGGCGAGCGGGGGCTGCGCGCTCGCCGCGTCATCGAGGATCAGGAGCGCCGCCGCCCGTACCGCCGAGGGGCCGTCGACCGGGCGGGCCAGGGCCACCGCCTGGGTGTCGGCGGCCGCGCGGGCCTCGCCGAGCGCGGTGAGCGCGGCGGCCCGGCCAGTGGTGGCCGCGGTGGTCTGCGCGCGGGCGTGCAGCGCCTGCTGGGCGGCGAGCCGGTCGCGGGCGGCGAACAGGGCCCGGGACAGGGCGAGGGCGGTGTGCCGTTCCTCCGCGTCCAGGAAGCGGTTGCGGCTGGAGAGCGCGAGGCCGTCCGGCTCGCGGACCGTCTCCACGCCGACGATCTCCACCGGGAAGTTCAGATCGCGCACCATGCGGCGGATCAGCGCCAGCTGCTGGGCGTCCTTCTGCCCGAAGAACGCGACGTCGGGGCGGGTGAGGTGGAGGAGCTTGGCGACGACCGTGAGCATGCCGTCGAAGTGCCCGGGGCGCGAGGCGCCTTCGAGCCGCTCGCCCATCGGGCCCGCGGAGATCCGGACCTGCGGTTCGCCGCCGGGGTAGACCTCATCGACGGACGGCGCGAAGACCGCGTCCGCCCCGGCGGCGCCCGCCACGGCGAGGTCGGCGTCGAGCGTACGGGGGTAGCGGTCCAGGTCGGCGGC
This sequence comes from Streptomyces sp. NBC_01363, assembly GCF_026340595.1. Classification (GTDB taxonomy): domain Bacteria; phylum Actinomycetota; class Actinomycetes; order Streptomycetales; family Streptomycetaceae; genus Streptomyces. Next base: position 2,131,530 of record NZ_JAPEPF010000001.1, on the reverse strand, counting down.
CTCGCCGAACTGGAGCGGGTTGACGAAGACGGTGGCGACCACCTGGCCGTCGGGGCCCGCCGCCGCGCGTGCGGCGCGGATCAGGGTCGCGTGGCCCTCGTGCAGGGCGCCCATGGTCATGACGACGGCCCGCGGCCCCTTGAGGGGAGCGAACGCGCCGAGCTCGGCCGCGGTACGGAGCAGGGTGGCGGCGGGACCGTGGGACGTCCGCGGTGCGACGGGGCGGGGGGTGCCGGGCCTGCCGGTCGTGTCGGTCATCGGGGCTCCTGTGATCCGCTGCCGCCCGTGGTGCCGGTGCCCGTGCCGTCGGCCAGGACCCCGAGCAGGTCCTCGGCCAGCTCCGGCTTGAGCATGCCGTGGGCGAGCGCGCGGTCGGCGGTGGCGCGGGCCATCGCGACGTATCCGGCCACGGCCTGCGGGGCGTGCCTGCGCAGCTCGCCGATGTGCGCGGCGACCGTACCGGCGTCGCCGCGGGCCACGGGGCCGGTCAGCGCGGCGTCGCCGGAGCGCAGGGCGTTGTCGAGCGCGGCGCCGAGGAGGGGGCCGAGCATCCGGTCGGGGGCGGCGACCCCGGCCGTACGCAGCAGCTCCATCGACTGGGCGACCAGGGTGACCAGGTGGTTCGCGCCGAGGGCGAGCGCCGCGTGGTAGAGCGGACGGGACTCCTCCGCGATCCATTCGGGCTCGCCGCCCATCTCGATGACCAGCGCCTCGGCGGCGAGCCGCAGCTCCTCGGGGGCGGTCACGCCGAAGGAGCAGCCGGCCAGCCGCTGGACGTCGACGGAGGTGCCGGTGAACGTCATCGCCGGGTGCAGGGCGAGCGGCAGGGCACCGGCCCGCAGCGCCGGGTCCAGGACCTTCGTCCCGTACCGCCCCGAGGTGTGGACGATCAGCTGCCCCGGCCGCACCGCACCGGTCTCGGCGAGGCCTTCGACCAGGCCGGGCAGGGCGTCGTCGGGGACGGTCAGCAGCACCAGCTCGGCACGCGCGAGGACCTCGGCGGGCTCCACCAGCGGTACGTCGGGCAGCAGGGCGGCCGCCCTGCGCACGGACGCGTCGGAGACGCCCGACACGGCGACCGGCCGGTGCCCGGCGAGCTGCAGGGACGCGGCGAGAGCGGGCCCGACGCGGCCCGCGCCCACGACGCCGACCGTGAGGCGGGCGGGGCGGTCCCTCGCGTCGAGGGGTTCATGGGGGGCTGTTGCATTCACGCGGCGGGGCCTTCCGTTCCAGTCCGCGGGGGGTACCGGACGATTTCTCTGCATGCTACGCCAGCGTTTCGCCCGGACTCCTGGCCGTCCACAGCCTGTGGGTAAAGTCCGGGCGGGGGCGCGGCCCGGAGCCGGGGCGCCCGGAAAACCATGCGGGCCCGAGCTGCGCGCTGCGTGATGATCGTCCCATGACAGACACAGCAGACCTGGACGGGCAGCCTCGGCCGGAAGCGCGGGAGGAATCCCAGGAGGAAGCGCAGCGGCTGCGCAGGATCAACGCCTGGCACGCGGCCGAACGAGTCCTGATCAGGCCGCCCATGAACCTCTCGCTCGGCGAACGGCTGGCCGCGCTGACGGCCGGGGCCGGGGCCGTCACCGATCTCGACCGCCCCGCGGACATCTACGGCAACGGCGTCGTCGCCGAACTGGAGGAGCGGATCGCGGGCCTGCTGGGCATGGAGGCCGCCGCGTTCTTCCCGACCGGGACGATGGCGCAGCAGGTCGCGCTGCGGTGCTGGGCCGGGCGGACCGGCGATTCCACGGTGGCGCTGCATCCCCTCGCCCACCCCGAGGTGCACGAACGCGGCGCGCTGGGGGCGGTGAGCGGGCTGCGTACCGTCCATCCGACGTCCGAGCCCCGGCTGCCCACGGCCCAGGAGATCCGCGACTTCGACGAGCCGTTCGGCACGCTGATGCTGGAGCTGCCGTTGCGCGACGCCGGTTTCGTCCTGCCGACGTGGGAGGAGCTGGAGGCCGTGGTGGCGGCCGCGCGGGAACGCGATGCGGTGGTGCACATCGACGGCGCGCGGCTGTGGGAGTGCGCCCCCCACTTCAGGCGGGAGCTGCCGGAGATCGCGGCGCTCGCGGACAGCGTGTACGTGTCGTTCTACAAGACCCTCGGCGGAATCTCCGGGGCCGCGCTGGTCGGTCCCGGGCCGCTGATCGAGGAGGCGCGCACCTGGCGCCACCGGTACGGCGGGCAGCTCTTCCAGCAGTTCCCCGCGGCGCTCACCGCCCTGATCGGCCTCGATCAGGAGCTGCCGCAGCTGCCGTCGTACGTGGCACGGGCGAAGGTGGTGGCCGGGGCGATGGCCGAGGGCTTCTCGGCGGCCGGCACCGGGTGGTTCCGGGTGCATCCGGAGCCGCCGCACACGCATCAGTTCCAGGTGTGGCTGCCGTACGGGGAGGACGTCCTGACGGAGGCGGCGGTGCGGCAGGCGGAGGAGACGGGCGTGTCCCTCTTCCGCAAGTGGTACCCCGCGGCCGCCGGGCCGCCCGGAGTGTCGTTCACCGAGGTGACGGTGGGGCGCGAAGGGCTGGAGTGGACGGCTGAGGATGTACGGGGCGCGGTACGGGAGTTCGTGGCGCGGCTGGCCTAGCAGGAGCCTGCCGGGCCGACCGGGGAACGGCCGGGAGCACCGGAACCGCCGGCTCCGCGGCTTCGGGTGAACAGGGACCGCAGCGCGGCCCGTCGGCGACCGCGCGCCGGGCGGCCCGCGATCACCGCGTCGAAACGGCGCCGGTCACGTGCCTCGCGCACCACTTCCCAGTCGTGCCGGCCCGGCAGCGGCGGCGGAAGTTCGCCCCGCTGGGCCGCGCGATAGCTGTCGATCATGTGCTGCTGAATGGCGTCCATGGGCCTCAGCGTGGGCCGGTCCCGGCCCGTCCGGCCCGCCGATTGACGACCACCGTCAAATGGCGCGATGCCTTTCGCGGGCACCCCGCACTATGGAGGGGTGAGCGTGCACATCGACATCGCCGGGCTGGCGCCCGACCGCATCGTCTTCGAGACCTCCCCCCTCGCCGAGCTGGGGCTGGCCCTGCATGCCCTCTCCGAGCCGGGGCACCACCCGGGCCTGCACGGCTGGGCGACGGCGACCTCCAGCGCGCTGGACCCCGACCTCGCCGACCGGCTGCACGAGGCCGATTTCCTGTGGCGCCACACGTTCTCGGACATCTTCATGCCGTTCGCCGGGATCCGCGGCGGCAACGGCAGGGCGGGCGCCAACCTCGCCGAGGACCTCGACATCCTCGACCGGCTGGACGACGAACGGTTCGTCGCCGCCGCCCTGGAGTTCACCTGCACCAGCCTGTACGGGCTCGGCGCGCCCTCCCCGCTCAACGACCCGACGATGCACACCCGCGCCCTGGACATGGCGGCGGCGCGCGGCCCCCGGCAGGTGGAGTTCGCCCAGCAGCTGCTGGCCGATCCGGCCCCGGTGCGCGCCTGGGTGCGGCGCCTGTTCGAGGACTGCGACCGGGCGTTCTTCGCGGACACCTGGTGCCGGGTGCGGGTCCAGCTGGTCGCCGACGCCCGGCACAAGACCGATCTGCTGCGGCGCAAGGGGATCGGCGAGGCGATGGGCGCGGTGTCCACGGCGCTGACCGTCGACGAGGCCGGGACCCGGATCAGCGCCGACAAACTGACCGAGGGCCGCACCAGCGCCGTCGGCCCCGGGCTCACCCTCATCCCGTCCACCTTCGGCTGGCCGCACCTCAACCTGCTGCACGCGCCGGGCTGGCGCCCGGTGATCCACTACCCGGTGCACCAGCCCGAGCTGCCCTCCCCCTCCTCCGTGGAACTGCTCCAGCTGCGCATGGAGGCGCTGGCCCACCCGATGCGGATGCGCCTGTGCCGCCACCTCGCCCGCTCCCCGCACACGACCGGCCAGCTCGCCGATACGCACGGCATCACGGCCCCCGAGGTCTCCCGGCACCTCTCGGTACTGAAGAAGGCGGGCCTGGTCACCACGCGTCGGCGCGGCCGGTACGTGCTGCACCAGCTGGACCTGACCTCGGTGGCACGGCTCGGCAGCGACTTCCTGGAAGGCATCCTGCGCTGACCGGAAGGCGCCCCGGGCCGAGCCCCGGCTCGGGGCGTCGACCCGGATCAGCGGGCCCGCGGGTCAGACCGCCCCGCCACCGGCCCGGACCAGCCCGGTCTCGTACGCGAGGACCACGACCTGCACCCGGTCGCGCAGGTTCAGCTTGGTGAGGATGCGGCCCACGTGCGTCTTCACGGTCGCCTCGGAGAGCACCAGGCGCGCCGCGATCTCGCCGTTCGACAGGCCCTGCGCGACCAGCAGCATCACTTCGCGTTCGCGCTCGGTGAGCTTGGCGATGTCCTTGTGCTGCGGTTCGCCGGCACCGCTCGGCAGCATCGGGGAGAACCGGTCGAGCAGCCGGCGGGTGGTGGACGGGGCGACGACGGCGTCGCCGCTGTGCACGGAGCGGATCGCGGCCAGCAGTTCGGCGGGCGGCACGTCCTTGAGCATGAAGCCGCTGGCCCCGGCCTTCAGCCCGGAGAAGGCGTACTCGTCGAGGTCGAACGTGGTCAGGATGAGCACCTTGGGCGCGTCCGGCTGCGCACAGATGCGCCGGGTGGCCTCGACGCCGTCCAGCCTCGGCATCCGCACATCCATCAGCACCACATCGACGGCGGTGGCACGAAGGGCCTCGATCGCCTCCGCGCCGTCGCCGGCCTCGGCCACGACCTCCATGTCCGGCTGGGCGGCGAGCACCATCCGGAAGCCGGTGCGCAGCAGCACCTGGTCGTCGACGAGCATCACGCGGATCGCCATGAGGGGTCCTGTCTCCTGTCCTGCGTCTGGTGGGCCCGGTACGTCGTCCGGTGGGCCCGTTCCTGCGTCTAGTGAGCCGGCTTGAGGGGCAGCAGCGCGCTGATCCGGAAGCCGCCGCCGGGCCGCGGCCCGGCGTCCAGCGTGCCGCCGACCATGCCGACCCGCTCGCGCATCCCGATCATCCCGTGGCCCTCGCCGTCGGCGCCGCCGTCCTCGTACAGTTCGTGCGCCGCGCCCCGCCCGTCGTCCTCGACCAGCAGTCCGAGCCCGTCGTCGAAGTAGACCAGACGCACGCTGGCCCCCGCGTCCGGGCCACCGTGCTTGCGGGTGTTGGTCAGGGCCTCCTGCACGATGCGGTACGCGGTCAGCTCGACGCCGCTGGGCAGCGGGCGGGGGGTTCCCTCGATCTTGAAGTCGACGGCCAGGCCGGTCTGTCTGACCTGTTCGATCAGATCCTCGATCTGGTCCACATCGGGCTGCGGGACGTACTCCCCGCTCTCCTCGGCATCGCCCGTCCGCAGCACCCCGAGCAGCCGCCGCATCTCCGCGAGCGCCTGCCTGCCGGTGCTGGAGATGGTCTCCAGGGCCTGCTTGGCCTGGTCGGGGGCCGCGTCCATGACGTACGCCGCACCGTCGGCCTGCACCACCATCACCGACACGTTGTGCGCGACGACATCGTGGAGTTCACGGGCGATACGGGCCCGTTCGGCCGCCACCGCGACCTTCGACTGCGCCTCGCGCTCCCGCTCCAGCCGGGCGGCGCGCTCCTCCAGCTGGCTGAAGTAGGCGCGCCTGGTCCGCATCGAGTCGCCGAGCACCCAGGCGAGCACGAACGGCACGGTCAGCACGACGACGATGAAGATCTCCTCGGCCCAGCCGGTCCGCGGCCCCTCGCCCGGCCAGCGCAGCTTGGACAGACCCGCCGCGCACAGGCTGCAGACCAGCGCGAGCCGGGACGCCCAGCGCTCCCCGACGGTGGCCACGGTGAAGACGATCATCAGCATCGCGAAGTTCATGACACCGGGCGGCACTCCGGTGACCAGCTGCACCACCCCCATCGCGATGGCGAGCAGCAGCATCTTCTCCGGCGCGCGCCTGCGCAACGCGACAACGGCGCAGAGCCCGAGGATGACCGGAACGGCAGCGACGCGCTCCCCCGCGCTTCTCCCCATACCCACCATGGACAGGCCGGAGAGCCCGAGGAGGACGACGGCCCAGAAGCTGTCGACGCCCGTCGGGTGTCTGCGGAGGAAGTCGTAGAGGCGCTGCACGTAACCCAGCGTAGGGACAGGCAAGGGGGCACGGGTCAGCCGAAGGGCCGATCCGGCTTCTGGGACCGTACTCCCCAAGGTGGAGACTTGGATACGTGACGGATGAGTGGCGTGGGTGGCAGGAGGCGGCAGCGACCGCTTTGTACGGGGACGGGGGGTTCTACCGGAGCCCCGAAGGGCCGGCGGGCCACTTCCGTACCTCCGTCCACGCCTCCCCGCTCTTCGCCTCCGCCGTCGCCCGGCTGCTGGTCGCGACGGCACGGGAACTGGGCGCCGGATCGGTCGACCTGGTGGACCTGGGCGCCGGGCGGGGCGAGCTGCTGACGGGGGTGCTCGCGGCGCTCCCGGCCGCGGGCGCCGACGGCCTCGCCGTACGTACGTACGCCGTGGAGCTCGCCGACCGTCCGCCCGGACTGGATCCCCGGATCGAGTGGTGCGCCGAACCGCCGTCGCGGACGTACGGCCTGCTGTTCGCCAACGAGTGGCTGGACAACGTCCCGACCGAGGTCGCCGAGACCGACGCGGACGGCGTCGACCGGTACGTCCTCGTCCGGACCGAGGACGGTACGGAACGGCTGGGCGAGCCGGTGGCCGGGGCGGACGCCGAGTGGCTGCGCCGCTGGTGGCCGTCGGCCGGACCGGGCAGCCGCGCGGAGATCGGCCGCCCCCGCGACGAGGCCTGGGCGCGGGCGGTGGCCACGCTGGCCGGGGGGCTCGCCGTGGCCGTGGACTACGCCCATGCGCGGGAGGCGCGGCCCCCGTTCGGCACCCTGACCGGCTTCCGGGTCGGCCGCGAGGTCCGGCCGGTGCCGGACGGCAGCTGCGACCTCACCTCGCACGTGGCCCTGGACGCCTGCGCGGCGGCCGGGGCCGGGGCCGGGGCGCCGCCCGAGCTGCTGAGCCAGCGCGAGGCGCTGCACCGCCTCGGCGTCAGCGGCGGACGCCCGCCCCTGGCCCTGGCGTCGGCCGACCCGGCCGGCTACGTACGGGCGCTCGCCTCGGCGGGCGAGGCCGCGGAGCTGACGGCCCGGGGCGGCCTCGGCGACTTCGGCTGGCTGATGCAGCGCGGGGGCCGGGAAGCCGCCCCGTCGGCGGACCGGGGCCGGGCCCCGGGGCCGGGCCCCGGCGCGTTCACGTAATACTGGCCGCATGACGGAGACGACAGTCGGCATCGGCGGCGCGGCGGAGAGCACCGACATGGTGCTCAACATCGGCCCCCAGCACCCCTCCACCCACGGCGTGCTCCGTCTGCGCATCGTCCTGGACGGCGAGCGCATCCAGCACGCCGAGCCGGTCATCGGCTACATGCACCGCGGCGCGGAGAAGCTGTTCGAGGCCCGCGACTACCGGCAGATCGTGATGCTCGCCAACCGCCACGACTGGCTGTCGGCGTTCTCCAACGAGCTGGGCGTCGTGATGGCCGTGGAGCGCATGCTCGGCATGGAGGTGCCGGAGCGCGCGGTCTGGACCCGCACCCTGCTCGCCGAGCTGAACCGGGTCCTGAACCATCTGATGTTCCTCGGCTCGTACCCGCTCGAACTCGGCGGGATCACCCCGGTGTTCTACGCCTTCCGCGAGCGCGAGGAGCTCCAGGCCGTGATGGAGGAGGTCTCCGGCGGCCGGATGCACTACATGTTCAACCGCGTCGGCGGTCTCAAGGAGGACCTCCCGGCCGGGTGGCTCGGCCGGGCCCGGGACGCGGTCGCCTCGGTCCGGTCCCGGATGGACGTCTACGACGACCTGGTGCTCGGCAACGAGATCTTCCGGGGCCGCACCCGCGACGTGGGCGTGCTCTCCGCCGGGACCGTGCACGCGTACGGGGTGTCCGGGCCGATCGCCCGCGCCTCGGGCGTCGATTTCGATCTGCGGCGCGACGAGCCGTATCTCGCGTACGGGGAGCTCCAGGACACCCTGAAGGTGGTCACCCGCACCGAGGGCGACTGCCTGGCCCGCTTCGAGTGCCTGCTGGAGCAGACGCACAACGCCCTGGACCTCGCGGACGCCTGCCTGGACCGGATGGCCGCCCTGGCGCCCGGCCCGATCAACCAGCGGCTGCCCAAGGTGCTGAAGGCCCCCGAGGGCCACACCTACGCCTGGACCGAGAACCCGCTCGGCATCAACGGCTACTACCTGGTGTCCAAGGGCGAGAAGACCCCGTACCGGCTGAAGCTCCGCTCCGCCTCGTACAACAACATCCAGGCGCTCACCGAGCTGCTGCCGGGCACGCTGGTCGCCGACATGGTGGCGATCCTCGGCTCGCTCTTCTTCGTCGTCGGCGACATCGACAAGTGATCGACACGTAGCGGCCGCCGTCCCGGGGCCCGGGACGGCGGCCGCTGCTTCTGCTTCTGCTTCTGCGGGGATCGCGCCGCTCTACGAGATCGCGCTGCGCAGCTCCGCCACGTCCAGCTGCTCGGTCTCGTCGTGCGCGGTCAGGTCGATGACCTCGCCGACGACCCGGTTCCCGGCCGTGCCCGTACGGTGCGCGGCCAGCGCCTCCTCGCCCACCACGTCGGCGAGGTCCTCGTCCTGCACGGACTCGATCGCGGCGCGCGCCTTCTGCGTACCGAAGAAGTCGAAGCTGCCCTGCGGCACCAGCTGGCGGCGGGAAGCCGCGTACGGGGCGACGGCGGTGGCCGGGGCGGTGCGCGCCGGGGGCAGCGCGGCGGACGGCCGGGGCGCGGGCAGGGCGGCCGGCGGGCGCAGGTGCTGCGCGCCGGTCCGGTCCTCGTCCGCGGCGTGCTTGCCCTGCCACTCGTCCGCCTCCCGGGAACGCTCCGCGAGATCACGCTTCCTGGCCTGCTCGGCGGTACGACGCGCCTCCTGGAGCGCCCCGTTGCGCGAGAGGTCCTCCAGCGCCTGGGCGGCCCGCAGATAGGCGGCCGACGTCGGGGTGCTGCGCGTGGCGGGCAGCTCCCGGGGCGCGGCGGCGGCCTCGATGGCGAGCTGCCTGCGGCCCTCCAGCGCGCTGGCCCGCTCGGTCTCGGCGTTGGCGTACCGGCGCAGCAGCGCGGCGTGCTCCCCGCGCAGGTTGGCGAGCTCCACGCGCTTGCGGCGCAGCTTCGTCTCCAGCCGGGCGCGCAGCTCCCGCGACTCCTCCAGGTCGGCCTCCAGCTCGGCGAGCCGCTCCTCGGCCCGCCACTCGTCACCGGCGCGGGCCCGCGTCAGCTCCGCGACCCGGCGGCCGGCTTCCTGGTCCCAGCTGCGCATCAGATACGCGCCGGTCACGGCGGCGACCGCCGAGGCGGCCACCAGACCGCGCAGGACCAGGGGCTCGGCGAGCAGCCAGGCGCCCCCGGCACAGAGGACCGAGACTCCGACGACTGCCGACGGCGGAAGGATTCTGTGCAGAGGTGGCGAATGGCGATGACGTCCACGTGGCATGGCCTGAAATTTACCGTGTGTACGGGGCACTTGGGGGGCCGCCCGCCAATCTGTTCCCTGCCGGTTACCTGACGGCCCCATTCCCCCCGATTCCTACTTCTCGACGAGGCCCTTCGACCGCAGATAGTCCTTGGCGACATCGGCGGGCTTTGCGCGCTCGGCGTCGACCTTGCGGTTCAGTTCCGCGAGATCCTCGGTGGTGAGCGCCTTGGTGAGCTTGCCGAGTGCGTCGGCAATGTCCTGGGAACCGGCGTCCTCGGCATTGAGGACCGGCAGTACGTTGTCGGCGTTCTGGAGCTTCTTGTCGTCCGCCAGGAACACCAGGTCGTAGCTGTCCAGCACCGCGTCCGTGGTGGTGGTGAGGACCAACTGGTCCTTGCCGTCCTTGACCGCCTGCTTGGACTGCGGCGTACCGACTCCCTTGGGGTCTATACCGGTGACATTGATGCCGTACGTCTTCTTCAGACCCGGTGCGCAGAACGGCCGCACCTCGCACTCGTCACCCGCCGCGATCTTCACTTCGGCCTTCGACCTGCCGAGGTCCGAAAGGGTCTTGAGCTTGTTCTTCGCGGCGAATTCCTTGGTCACCGCGAAGGCGTTCTGGTCCACGGCCGCACCGGCCGGGAGCACCTTCAGTCCGCGCGGGGTGGCGAGCTTCTCCAGCGCGGCGACCGTGGCCGCCGTGTCACCGGTGGCGACCGGCGCCTTCTCGGCCTTCTTCGAACCGTTCACCTTGGCATTGAGGAATTCGGCGATCGTCGCGGCGTATTCGGGGACGACATCGATCTCGCCCTTCTCCAGGGACGGCTCGTACAGTTCCCGGTTCGCCACCGTGGTGACCGAGGTGCTGTATCCGGCGTCGCCCAGGATCTGCGCGTACAGCTCCGCGAGCACCTTGGACTCGGTGAAGGAGGCCGCGCCGACGACCAGCGAACCCTTCTTGCCGGAGCCCGCGGCGCCGCCGGAGGATGCCGGGCCCGCCTTGTCCTTCTCCAGGCTGTCGCCGCCGCAGGCGGCGAGCGAGCCGGCCAGCGCCACCATGCCGATGACCGCGCCGGCTATGCGCGAGGTCTTGCTCATTGTCGTTCTCCGTCCACAGCCACGGGGGCCGTATGAGTCCACAGCAACAGGGTCTGTACGAGATCGGGGTCCGGGGATGGCGGATCGGGTTTCATGTGGCTGTCACGCCGCCGTCACGCCGTCCGGCGGCGGCGCAGCGGTGACAGCAGCCGGTCCAGGCCCACCAGCACCGCCTCCACCAGCAGCGCGAGCACGGCGACCAACACCGCCCCCGCGACCACCTGCGGGGTGTTGTACGTGTTGAACCCGGCGGTGATGATCCGGCCGAGACCGCCCTGGCCGACCATCGCGGCGATCGTGGCCGTGGCGACCACCTGGACCGCGGCGGAGCGCAGCCCGGTCATGATCATCGGGTAGGCCAGCGGGAGCTCGACCCGGACGAAGAGCTGCCACCCGGACATCCCCATGCCGCGTGCCGCCTCCGTCACCGACCGGTCGACCTCCGTCATCCCGACGTAGGCGTTGGTCAGCAGCGGCGGCACGGCGAACAGCACCAGCGCGATGACCGTCGGCACATATCCGGCGTTGCGCAGCGGCGAGACCATGAAGAGGGCCAGCACCGCGAAGACCGGGATCGCCCGCCCCACGTTGGAGAGGTTGACGGCCAGCGTGCCGCCCTTCCCGATGTGCCCGAGGTACAGCGCGACCGGCAGCGCCATTGCGCACGCCAGGGCGAGCGCGACGCCGCTGACGTACAGATGCTCACCGAGCCGGTGGGCCGCCCCGCTCTCCCCCGACCAGTTGGCGCCGGTGGTGAGCCAGGTCCAGGCCTCGCCGAGAACTCCCATGGGTCAGACCGCCTTTGCCACAGTGCCCGCGTCCGCGTGCGCGGCACGTATTCGGGTCCAGGGGGTCAGCAGCCGCTGCACACCGAGCAGCAGCAGATCCGCGACGACCGCGAGCAGTACGCACAGGACCGAGGCGGTGAGCACCTGGGCCTTGAAGAAGCTGGGGAGCGCGTCCCCTATGAGATTGCCGAGGCCGCCTCTGCCGATGATCGACCCGACCGTCGTCAGCGCGATCGTCGAGACCGTGGCGATCCGCACCCCCGCCATCAACGCGGGCATGGCCAACGGCAGTTCGACCTCCCACAGCAGCCGGACCGGCCCGTAGCCCATTCCCTTCGCGGCTTCCTTCGCCTCCTGGGGAACGGCTTCGAGGCCCGCCAGGATGTTCCGCACGAGAATGGTCAGCGAATACAGCACCAGGCCGGTCACCACCAGCGCGGCGGAAAGCCCGAACAGCGGCAGCAGCAGCGAGAACATGGCGAGCGAGGGCACGGTGTAGAGGACCGTCGTCAGTCCGAGCACCGGTCCGGCGAAACGGCGGCTGCGGCGCGCGAGCAGCGCCAGCGGAAAGGCCACCAGGAGTCCGATCGCCACCGAGACCGCGGTGATCCAGATGTGCTGGACCGTCGCATCGGTCAACTCCTGGCTGCGGGAACGGAGATACTCCCCGCAGATCCAGTCGTTCGTCACCAGGCAGTTCTGTCCCACGGCCATCCTTCCCCCACCTCCCGGTCACCGCTTCGTACGTATGTCTGGCGACCCTATCCTCGACCACTGACAATCGCCGGAGCCGTTGTATTTCAGCAACATGTCCTTCACAGAACACGCGCCACAATGGGGAACCATGATCCGTTTCGAGCACGTCACCAAGCGGTACGCGGACGGCACCACCGCCGTCGACGACCTTTCCTTCGAGGTCGCCGAGGGTGAACTGGTCACGCTCGTCGGACCGTCGGGGTGCGGCAAGACGACCACGATGAAGATGGTGAACCGGCTGATCGAACCGACCGAGGGCCGGATATTCATCGACGGGGACGACATATCCGCCATCGACCCCGTCCGGCTGCGCCGCCGTATCGGTTATGTGATCCAGCAGGTGGGACTCTTCCCGCACCGCACGATCCTGGAGAACACCGCGACCGTCCCGCATCTTCTGGGCTGGAAACGGGGAAAGGGCCGGGAACGCGCGGCCGAACTCCTCGACCTTGTCGGACTTGATCCTTCCGTTTATGGCGACCGGTATCCGGAACAGCTCTCCGGCGGTCAGCGCCAACGCGTCGGTGTGGCAAGGGCGCTGGCCGCGGACCCGCCGGTGCTGCTGATGGACGAGCCTTTCGGCGCGGTCGACCCGGTCGTGCGGGAACGGCTGCAGAACGAATTCCTGAAACTTCAGGAACAGGTCCGTAAAACCGTCCTGTTCGTCACGCACGACATCGAGGAAGCGGTCCGGCTCGGCGACCGGATCGCCGTCTACGGGCAGGGCTCCATCGAGCAGTTCGACTCCCCCGCCACCGTGCTCGGCGCCCCCGCCACCCCCTATGTCGCGGACTTCGTCGGCGCCGACCGCGGCCTCAAGCGGCTCTCCGTGACCCCCATCGAGGAGGGCGACCTCGACCAGCCGCCGGTCGTCCACCTCGACGACTCGCTGGCGCGGGCGACCGAGCGGCTGCGGGCCGAGGGCGCGCGCTGGGCCGTCGTACTGGACGGCCAGGACAATCTGCACGGCTGGATCCCGGCCGACGGCTCCGCCGCCGGGGCCGGGGGCACGGTGCGCGCGCACGCCCGCAGGATGGAGGCGTGGCTGCCCGTCGGCGCCCCGCTCAAGCAGGCGTTCGCCACCATGCTCCAGCACGACGCGGGCTGGATCGCCGTCATCGACGCGGAGAGCACCGGCCGGTTCCTGGGCGTGCTCACCCCGGCCCGGCTGCACGAGGCACTGCGCCGCTCGATCGACGCGGACGCCCAGGACGTCCCGCGCGCCGAGGTGGCGGTCGAGAGCGTGGAGAGCGTCGCCAAGGCCGCCACGCGGTGAACCGGGGGCGCCCGGTTCACCGAGTGGCGGCCCGTGTCAGTTCTCGCTGAGCCGACTGCTCAGCCAGTCCAGCGCCGAAGGGATCTCCCGCCGCCAGGTGTTGAAGTTGTGCCCGCCGCTGTCGAGCACGATCGACGAGACCTGGGCGGGCGACTTCACCTTGGCCATGAACTGCAGCGTGGTGCGGTAGTTCCCCTCGCCGTGCTTGGAGGTCGTGACGAGGAAGGACGAGTCGGGCTGCTTCGGCATGTGGTCCAGGGTCCACATCAGATCGGCGCGGTCCCGCGCGCTCTGGTCGCCCTGGAAGAGATCGCCGGTCGTCGGGTCCTCGGCCGCCTTGTAGTACGCGGAGAGCCCGACGCTCGCCCCGAACCGGTCCGGGTGGTGGAGCCCGATCTTCAGGGCGCAGTAACCACCGGTCGAATTGCCGATGATGCCCCAGTTTCGGGCCAGCTTTCCGACCCGGTACGACTCCGAGATCACCCGCGGCAGGTCCTCGGCGAGGTAGGTCTCGGTCTGCGGCCCGCCCTTCACGTCCACGCACTCGGTGTCCCGCGGCGGCGCGACCGTCGGCCGGAGCATCACCAGGATCATCGGCTGGGCCCGGCCGGCCTTCACCCGTTCGTGTGCCGTACGCGGATACCGGAGGCTCTTCAGGAGGTTCTCCGAGACGCCCGGGTAGCCGGTGAGCACGACGACCGCCGGGAACTTGCGGCGGGCGAAGGCTGGCTGGAAGTACTCGGGCGGCAGGTACACGTACGCCGAGCTCTCGATCTTCGACTGCCGGCCCGCGATCACGACCTTGTCGATCCGCCCGCCCATCGTGGGCCGCGAACCGCCGGGCACGTCCGGCCGCTGGATCCCGACCCGGACGATGTTCTTGGAGGCCAGCGTTCCGGCCGCGTGGTCCGTGACGACACCCAGATCCTGCTTCTGGCCGAACAGGTCGGCCCACGATCCGTAGAAGAGGAAGGAGTTGTTCGCCACCAGGGCCACCGTGACGAAGATCGTCACCTGGGTCGCCAGCAGCAGGCCGACCCTGCCGAACACCGCGGGCACGCTGCGACGGGCCAGCCGGGGCCAGAGCCAGACCGTGACGGCGAAGAACACCACGGCCAGCACGATGGCCAGAACCAGAAATGTCTTGCTGGTAAGACCCATGGGGGTTGAGCTTTCTTGTCTGGAAATTTCCGGCCGGCGGGTGAACCCACGGCCCGGAAGCCTCGTCCTACAGGTCGCACATCGTCCGGAGGGCTACGACCGAAGGACTCAAGAATCTCTCGCGGAACCACGGGAAGCGATGTCTGTCACGCTAGATGGGGATAAATCGGGATCGGTTCCGAGTCCCGTACGCAAGTTCGTACGTGGCCCGCGCCCCGAGTCCGTACCGACGCTGGTCGGTACCGCCTGCGCCGCCGTCGGCCTGATCGATGTCGCCGCGGGTGTCTTCCCGCGCTTCCGGCACAGCCGGATGCATACGCTCGCCGAAGTGCTGCCCGGCGCCCTCGGGCCGTTCGCCGCCGCGCTCGCGCTGAGCGCGGGCGTCCTGCTGCTGCTGCTCGCACACGGCCTCAAGCGGCGCAAGCGGCGGGCCTGGCGAGCCGCCGTCGTGCTGCTGCCGGCCGGTGCGCTGGCGCAGTTCACCTACCGGCACTCGGTCATCGGCACACTCGTCTCACTGACGCTCTGCCTGCTGCTCATCCGCAACCGCGGCGAGTTCGCCGCGCTCCCCGACCCCAGGAGCCGCTGGCGGGCCCTGGCCAACTTCGTGCTCCTCGGCGCGGGTTCGCTGGCCCTCGGACTGGTCGTCGTCAGCGCGCACCCCGGCCGGGTCGTGGGCAGCCCCAGTGTCGCCGACCGGCTCCAGCACGTGCTGTACGGAATGCTCGGCTTCGAGGGGCCGGTCGAGTACGCCGGCGACACCTCCTGGACCGTGGCGTACTCCCTCGGCGCCCTCGGCCTGCTGACCGCCGTCACCACCATCTACTTCGCCTTCCGCCCCGAGCACCCGGCCGCCCGCCTCACCGAGGACGACGAGGCCCGGCTGCGCGTCCTGCTGGAGAAGCACGGCGGCCGCGACTCGCTCGGCCACTTCGCGCTCCGCCGCGACAAGGCCGTCGTCTTCTCCCCCAGCGGCAAGGCCGCCGTCTGCTACCGGGTCGTGTCCGGGGTGATGCTGGCCAGCGGCGACCCGATCGGCGACGTGGAGGCCTGGCCCGGCGCCATCGAACGGTTCATGGACGAGGCCAGGGCCCACTCCTGGACCCCGGCCGTGATGGGCTGCAGCGAGACCGGCGGCGAGGTCTGGACCCGCGAGACCGGCCTCGATGCCCTGGAACTCGGTGACGAGGCGGTGGTGGACGTCGCGGATTTCTCGCTCGCCGGGCGCGCGATGCGCAACGTACGCCAGATGGTGAAGCGCATTGAACGCCTCGGCTACGAGACCCGGGTCCGGCGCGTGAGCGACATCGGCGAGGCCGAACTGGCCCGCATCCGGCGCGCCGCCGCCGACTGGCGTGGCACCGACAACGAGCGCGGCTTCTCCATGGCGCTCGGCCGGATCGGCGACGCGGCCGACGGGGACTGCGTCATCGCCACCGCGCACAAGACCGACGAGCACACCGCCGACTCCCCCTACGGCGACCTGAAGGCCGTACTCCACTTCGTCCCGTGGGGCCGCGACGGCATGTCCCTCGACCTGATGCGCCGCGACCGCTCCGCCGACCCCGGCATGAACGAGCTGCTGATCGTCGCCGCCCTGCAGGCCTCCGCCGGGCTGGAGGTCCAGCGCGTCTCACTGAACTTCGCGATGTTCCGCTCGGCGCTCGCCCGGGGCGAGAAACTGGGCGCGGGGCCGGTGCTGCGGACCTGGCGCGGACTGCTGATCTTCCTCTCGCGCTGGTTCCAGATCGAGTCGCTGTACAAGTTCAACGCCAAGTTCCGCCCCCGCTGGGAGCCGCGCTTCGTCGTCTACCGCGCCGCCCGCGACCTGCCCCGCATCTCCCTGGCGGCCATGCAGGCGGAGGGCTTCGTGAACCTCGCCCTCCCCCGCCCCTTCGCCCGCCGCTTCCCGGCCCGCCTGCCCCGCCCCTGCGCCCACACCCAGGCGCCGGGTCAGGAAGGGCACGCGCGCGCGGCGTAGCGCCGCTCCGTACGGGGCCTACGCTGGTCGCATGAGTACGTTGCGTGGACGAGGCACGGTCCAGGGCCTGCCGGAGTGGGACCGCTGCGCGGTCATGGGTGTCGTGAACGTGACCCCGGACTCCTTCTCCGACGGAGGCCGCTGGTTCGACACCACGGCCGCGGTCAAACACGGCCTCGACCTGGTCGCCGAGGGCGCCGACCTGATCGACGTCGGCGGCGAGTCGACCCGCCCCGGCGCCAGCCGGGTGGACGCGTCGGAGGAGCTGCGGCGCGTGGTCCCGGTGGTCAGGGACCTGGCGTCCGAAGGGGTCACGGTCTCCGTGGACACCATGCGGGCCCGGGTCGCCGAGGAGGCGGTCGCGGCCGGGGCCGCCCTGGTCAACGATGTGAGCGGCGGCCTCGCCGACCCCGACATGGTCCGGGTCGTCGCCGCGGCCGACACCCCCTTCGTCGTGATGCACTGGCGCGGCTTCAGCGAGTCCATGAACAGCCGCGCGGTGTACGGGGACGTCGTCGCCGAGGTCGCCCGGGAGCTGCGGGAGCGGATGGACGCCGTGATCGCGGGCGGCGTCGCCCCGGAACGGATCGTGATCGACCCCGGTCTCGGCTTCGCCAAGGACGCCTGCCACGACCTCTCCCTGGTCGCCCACCTCGACGAGCTGCGCGCCCTGGGCCGTCCGCTGCTGGTCGCCGCCTCCCGCAAACGTTTCCTCGGCCATGTGCTGGCCGGCGACGGCGCCGCACCGCCGCCCGCCCGCGAACGCGATGCCGCCACCGCGGCGATCTCCGCGCTCTCCGCCCACGCCGGCGCCTGGGCCGTCCGGGTCCACGAGGTACGGGCCACGGCCGACGCCGTACGGGTCGCCCGCGCCGTCGAGGGAGCCGCGTGACCGGGCCCCGCGACGAGCACGCGGAGGCGGCCGCCGACATCGCGGCCGTCGAGCAGGCCAACACCGCCTTCTACGAGGCGATGGAGCGCGGCGACCTCGAGGAGCTCTCCGGGCTCTGGCTGCCGGGCGAGGACCTCACCGTCTCCTGCGTCCACCCGGGCTGGCCGGTGCTGACCGGGCGCGGCGAGGTGCTGCGCAGCTATGCGCTGATCATGGCGAACACCGAGTACATCCAGTTCTTCCTGACCGACGTCGGGGTCTCGATGACCGGCGACACCGCCCTGGTGACCTGCACGGAGAACATCCTCAGCGGCGGCCCCGCGGAGGACGGCAACGCGCTCGGACCGCTGGTCGGCCAACTCGTCGTGGCCACCAATGTGTTCCGGCGCACACCCGACGGCTGGAAGCTCTGGTCCCACCACGGCTCGCCCGTACTGACCGAAACCGGTGAGGAAGAGGACGAAGAGACACCCTCCTGACCGGGCGGTCGAGCGGCTGCACCCCCGAAGGGGATTGGATCCGGGCAGTACGGGTATACGCGGCTACCAGTCCCGTGAGGCCGCGTCCACGGCCCCCACGGGCGAGCACTGTCGGTGCTCGCAGGTAGATTCGAAAGAGGGCACCTTGCCGTCCGCACGCGGCCCCGTGTCTCTACGACCAACGACAGCAGGAGTGATTCGCGTGGATCGTGTCGCGCTGCGCGGCCTCAAGGCCCGTGGGCACCATGGCGTCTTCCCCAAGGAACGGGAAGAGGGCCAGACGTTCATCGTGGACCTGGTGCTCGGCCTCGACACCCGCCCCGCGGCGGCCGCCGACGACCTGACGAAGACCGTGCACTACGGCGTCGTCGCGGAGGAGGTCGTCGAGGTGGTGCAGGGTGAGCCCGTCGATCTGATCGAAACGCTCGCGGAGCGCATCGCCCAGAAGTGCCTCAAGCACGCAGGAGTCGAGGAGGTGGAGGTCGTGGTGCACAAGCCGGATGCGCCGATCACCGTCCCCTTCGACGATGTGACCATCACCATCACCCGGAGCCGAGTATGACTGCGTTTTCCACCGAAGGGCAGAGCGACCCGACCGTACAGCCGGTGCCCGCCTCCGTGGTCGAGCAGGTGGACGCGGCGGACATCACCCTCTCCAACCCCAAGCGCGCCGTGATCTCCCTGGGCTCCAACCTCGGCAACCGCCTGGACACCCTCCAGGGCGCCATAGACGCCCTGGAGGACACCCCTGGCCTGCGGGTCAAGGCCGTCTCCCCGGTGTACGAGACGGAGCCCTGGGGCGTCGCCCCCGGCTCCCAGCCCTCGTACTTCAACGCGGTGATCGTCGTGAAGACGACGCTCCCCCCGTCCTCCCTCCTGGAGCGCGGCCAGGCCGTCGAGGAGGCCTTCGACCGGGTCCGCGAGGAGCGCTGGGGTCCGCGCACCATCGACGTCGACATCGTGGCGTACGCGGACGTCGTCTCCGACGACCCGGCGCTCACCCTCCCCCACCCCCGGGCCCATGAGCGGGCCTTCGTCCTCGCCCCGTGGCACGACATCGACCCCGAGGCCCAGTTGCCCGGCGCCGGCCCCGTCGCGGAGCTGCTGGCCGGGGTCGGCCGGGACGGCGTGCTGCCCCGGGCCGATTTGGAACTCCGTCTGCCCGAGTAGTCGTTAGGCTCGACGGAAACGGATCACCGGCGCCGCGGAACACCGGGCGACGGTGACCACGGCGACACGGATCACTGGCGGCGAAGGGCGGACCACTCGGTGAAGCAACTCAGGCTCGGGGTACTGGCCGGCCTCTTCGCCGCGGCCGTGGTGCTGTCCTGGGCCGGCGCCCGCCTCTGGGACTCCCTGGGCAACCTGCCGGGCGTTCCCCTCGCCGCGCCGATCGTGCTCACGGTGATCGCCGTCGTCCTGCTGTCGACGGCGCTCTCCATCCGGTCCCGGCTGCGCGCCCAGCGCGAGCGCCGGCCGGGGGCCAAGGGCGTCGAGCCGCTGATGGTGGCCCGAGCGGTGGTCTTCGGCCAGGCCAGCGCCCTGGTCGTCTCCCTGGTCTCCGGCATGTACGGCGGCACCGGCGTCTTCCTGCTCGGCTCCCTCGACATCCCGGCCCGCCGCGACCAGGCGATCTACGCGGGCTTCGCTGTCCTGGCGGGCATCGCGGTGGTCGCCGCGGCCCTCTGGCTGGAGCACATCTGCAAGCTCCCGGAGGACGAGGACAAGGACAAGAGCTCGGCGCCCGCCTAAGGGCTGTCCCGTAGGGCCGTTCGTCCGGATCGGGCCGGATCCGGACGGAAGCCCCTGGGGCACCGAGCTCTGTCACCCGGCTGCGCGAACGTTCAGCGCGCCATGATCAGGCTCATGGCCTCGGCGCGCGTCGCGGGGTCGCGGAGCTGTCCGCGCACCGCCGAGGTCAGCGTCTTCGCCCCGGGCTTGCGGATACCGCGCATCGACATGCACATGTGCTCGCACTCGATGACGACGATGACCCCGCGCGGCTCCAGGATCTCCATCAGGGACTCGGCGATCTGCGTGGTGAGCCGTTCCTGGACCTGCGGGCGCCGGGCGTAGACGTCGACCAGCCGGGCCAGCTTGGAGAGGCCGGTGATCTTGCCGCTGATCGCCGGGATGTACCCGACATGCGCGACTCCCCGGAACGGCACCAGATGGTGTTCGCAGGTGCTGAACACTTCGATGTCCTTGACCAGCACCATCTCGTCGTGACCGAGGTCGAACGTGGTCGTCAGGACGTCCTCGGGCTCCTGGTGGAGGCCCGCGAATATCTCCTTGTACGCCCGTGCCACCCGCCCCGGCGTCTCGCGCAGGCCCTCACGGTCCGGGTCCTCGCCCACCGCGATGAGGAGTTCACGAACGGCGGCCTCGGCCCTCTTCTCGTCGAACTCGCCGATCGAACCCTGGCCGTCCAGCGTCACCGGGTCGGTCATCTGTGCCTCGTTCCTCTGAGCTGTCACCTGCGCATACCTCCGCACGGGCGTACGAAAAAGCCGCGCCCCCACAGGCTAGAACCTGTGGGGGCGCGGCTTCCATTCCGGGCCCGGTGCGACTCCCGTGAAAGGGGCCACACCGGGGAACGGGGCTCAGCTCTCGGGCCGGTCCTCCGGAACGACCTCGGTGGCCGGGACGGTGTCCGTGGGGACGGCCGTGCCGTTCGCCGTGGTGGCGCCGTTGGTGAGGGCGAGCTCCTTGGGCGAGAGCACCGGGGGTCGCGTCGACGGGGTACGCCGGGCGGAACCGGTCCACGCCGGACGGGCCGGGCGCTTCACGATCGGGGCGAAGATCTCGGCGATCTCCTCCTTGCCGAGCGTCTCCTTCTCCAGGAGCTGGAGAACGAGGTTGTCGAGCACGTCGCGGTTCTCGACGAGGATCTCCCACGCGTCGTTGTGGGCGGTCTCGATGAGCTTCTTGACCTCTTCGTCGACGAGGCCCGCGACCTCTTCCGAGTAGTCGCGCTGGTGGCCCATCTCCCGGCCCACGAAGGGCTCGGTGTTGTCGCCGCCGAACTTGATCGCGCCGAGCCGCTCCGTCATGCCGTACTGCGTGACCATCGCGCGGGCCGTTGCGGTGGCCTTCTCGATGTCGTTCGCAGCGCCGGTGGTCGGGTCGTGGAAGACCAGCTCCTCGGCCGCGCGCCCGCCCAGCATGTAGGCCAGCTGGTCGAGCATCTCGTTGCGCGTCGTGGAGTACTTGTCCTCCTCCGGGAGCACCATCGTGTAACCGAGGGCACGGCCGCGGGAGAGGATCGTGATCTTGTGGACCGGGTCCGCCTGGGGGGAAGCCGCCGCGACCAGGGCGTGTCCGCCCTCGTGGTACGCGGTGATCTTCTTCTCCTTCTCGGACATGATCCGGGTCCGCTTCTGCGGGCCCGCCACGACGCGGTCGATGGCCTCGTCGAGCATCTTGTTGTCGATCAGCTTCAGATTGCCGCGCGCCGTGAGGAGCGCCGCTTCGTTCAGCACGTTCGACAGGTCGGCACCGGTGAAGCCGGGGGTACGACGGGCGACGGCGCCGAGGTCGACGTCCTTCGCGACCGGCTTGCCCTTCTGGTGCACCTTGAGGATCTCCAGACGGCCCAGCATGTCCGGCCGGTCGACCGCGATCTGCCGGTCGAAACGCCCCGGGCGCAGCAGCGCCGGGTCGAGGATGTCCGGCCGGTTCGTGGCGGCGATCAGGATGACGCCGCCCTTCACGTCGAAGCCGTCCATCTCGACGAGCAGCTGGTTCAGCGTCTGCTCGCGCTCGTCGTGCCCGCCGCCCATACCGGCACCGCGGTGCCGGCCGACGGCGTCGATCTCGTCGACGAAGACGATCGCCGGGGCGTTCGCCTTGGCCTGCTCGAAGAGGTCACGCACCCGGCTGGCACCGACACCGACGAACATCTCGACGAAGTCGGAACCGGAGATCGAGTAGAACGGGACGCCCGCCTCGCCCGCGACGGCGCGCGCGAGCAGCGTCTTGCCCGTACCGGGAGGCCCGTACAGCAGGACGCCCTTGGGAATCTTGGCGCCGACGGCCTGGAACTTCGCCGGCTCCTGGAGGAACTCCTTGATCTCCTGGAGCTCCTCGACGGCCTCGTCCGACCCCGCCACATCGGCGAACGTCGTCTTCGGGGTGTCCTTGGTGATCAGCTTGGCCTTGGACTTCCCGAACTGCATGACCCGGGAGCCGCCGCCCTGCATCTGATTCATCAGGAACAGGAAGACGACCACGATCAGGACGAAGGGCAGCAGCGAGAGGAGGATCGAGATGAACGGGGACTGCTTCGACGGCGAGACCGTGTAGCCCTTGTCGATCTTGCCGCTCTCGAACTTCTTCTGCAGCGTGTCGGCGAGCTGGACACCCTGGTCGCCGATGTAGCTCGCCTGGAACTTGGTGCCGGACTCGCCCGAGAGCTTCTGGTCCTTCTTCAACTCGATCTTGATGATCTGATCGTCACCGGTGGTCAGCTTGGCCTGCGCCACCTGGTCCTTGCTGATCGCCTGGATCACCTTGCCGGTGTCCACCGATTTGTAGCCGCCCGACGAGCCGACGACTGTCATCAACACGACCACGGCGAGGACGGCCAGCACGATCCACATGACCGGCCCACGGAAGTATCGCTTCACGTCCATCCATACGGGGCGAAGCCGCCCCGTCCCTCCTGCCCGTAGGTAAATGCTGCTGTGAGAAAAGACTGTTCTTCGGACGGTACCCCAGCATTGTCACCCGCGACCGCCGGGGACGTCTGTCAAAACCCGCCTTCGAAAGCTCAACGGCGGGGATCCGGTGAAAGGTTCCCCACCGTCGCCCCCGGTCCGGTCCGGGCGCCCCGGGGCCGGGCGAAGGGCTCCGGGAGGAGGTCAGCCCCCGTAGACGTGCGGGGCGAGCGTGCCGACGAAGGGGAGGTTGCGGTACTTCTCGGCGTAGTCGAGCCCGTAGCCGACGACGAATTCGTTGGGGATGTCGAAACCGACCCACTTGCAGTCGAGCGCGACCTTGGCCGCGTCCGGCTTGCGCAGCAGGGTGCAGATCTCCAGGGAGGCGGGCTCGCGCGAGCCGAGGTTCGACATCAGCCACGACAGGGTCAGGCCCGAGTCGATGATGTCCTCGACGATCAGGACGTGCTTGCCCTTGATGTCGGTGTCCAGGTCCTTGAGGATCCGGACCACTCCGGAGGACTGGGTGCCCGCGCCGTACGACGAGACGGCCATCCAGTCCATGGTGACGGGGGTGGACAGCGCGCGCGCCAGGTCCGCCATCACCATCACTGCGCCCTTGAGGACGCCGACGATGAGCAGGTCCTTGCCCGCGTACTCCGCGTCGATCTTCGCGGCCAGCTCGACGAGCTTCGCGTCGATCTCTTCCTTGGTGAGGAGCACCGACTGAAGGTCGGTGCCCATGTCCTTCTCGTTCACCCGCGTCTCTTTCCTGCCTGCCGGGTCCGGGCTGTTGCCCCGCACCCGTGCGGCCGCTCGCCTGCGTGTCGGCCGCTCGTGCTTCAGCTCTGCCGAATGACCAGTCTGCCACCCTGCCGCATGGCTTCGACCCGTCCGGGCAGGTTGATGGCCCGCTGGCCGCGCCAGCCGGTGATCAGACGGTCGACTTCCTCGATGTGCCGGGCGAAGAGCGAACCGGCCGGGGAACCCGCCTCCATGGCGGCCCGGCGCAGAACCCGGCGGCGCACGGCGGGCGGCAGCGCGTACAGCTTGGCGCACTCCAGACGGCCCGCGTCGTCCCGCACGGCGCGGTCGGCCTCGGCGGCCCAGGTGTCCAACGCGTCGGCGTCGTCGCGGGAGAGCTGGGCGGTACGGGCCAGGGCCTCGACGACCCCTTTGCCCAACGCCTTCTCCAGAGCCGGCAGGCCCTCGTGGCGCAGCCGGGAGCGGGTGTAGGCGGGGTCGATGTTGTGCGGGTCGTCCCAGACGGGCAGGGACTGGACGAGGCAGGCCTTGCGGGCGGTCTGCCGGTCGAGCTGGAGGAAGGGGCGGCGGTAGCGGCCGGCCGGTCCGGACGCGGCGGCCATGCCGGAGAGCGAGCGGATCCCGGAGCCGCGGGCGAGGCCGAGCAGCACCGTCTCCGCCTGGTCGTCACGGGTGTGTCCGAGCAGGACGGCGGCGGCGCCGTGCCGCTCGGCCGCCGCGTCCAGGGCGGCGTAGCGGGCGTCACGGGCCGCGGCCTCGGGGCCGCCGTCGTGGCCGACCTGCACGGCGACAGACTCGACCGGGTCGAGACACATGTCGGTGAGACGGTCGACGACCTCGGCGGCGCGGGTGTCGGAGCCGTCCTGGAGGCCGTGGTCGACGGTGATCCCTCCGGCCCGGACGGCGAGTTTGGGGGCCTCGAAGGCGAGGGCGGAGGCGAGGGCCATGGAGTCGGCGCCGCCGGAGCAGGCCACCAGCACCAGCGGGGTGTGGGGGCGTTCGGGGAGTGCGGCGCGCTGCCTGCCCGCACCGGCTTCGGCGAGCTCGGGGTGCGGGGTGCGCCGGATGTGTTCGGCGCTTCGGGTGTGTTCGGTGAGTACGTCGTGGAGTACGCGGCGGACCGCCAGGCGTATCGCCGCGACCGCAGGATGGGGACCCATGTCCGGTGCCCTTCGTGAAGTTTGGGGAGGTGGCTCGAAGTGCCGGACGGGAAGTGTGCCGTCACTCAGAGTGCGTCGATGGTGACAGAGGCAAGCCGTCCATCGAGCATTGCACGCCTTCCCATGCCCCTACGGTCCCTCGGATGGGTGATTACCGGCGCGTTCTCATCCTGTCGTCCGCCGTCGGAGCGGTCGCGATCAGGACTCTGCCTTACGGTGCACCCTCGCGATCCAGTCCGCCGGCTTCGCGATCTCCGCCTTGGTGGGCAGGGTGTTCGGCGAGGTCCAGACCCGGTTGAAGCCGTCCATGCCGACCTCGTCGACCACGGCCCGGACGAATCGTTCGCCGTCGCGGTACTGGCGCAGCTTGGCGTCGAGGCCGAGGAGCTTGCGCAGCGCCTGGTCGAGTCGGCCGGCGCCGCGCGCCCTTCGCTGCTGGAACTTCTCCCGGATCTCGCCGACGGAGGAGACGACCTCGGGGCCGACGCCGTCCATCACGTAGTCGGCGTGGCCTTCGAGCAGGGACATCACGGCAGTGAGCCGGCCGAGGATCTCGCGCTGGGACGGCGTCTGGACGAGCTCGACCAGGCTGCGGCCGCCGTCCTCGCCGTCCTCGCCCTCGGGACGGCCTCCGGCCAGCGACTGGGCGGCCTCGCGGAGCCGTTCCAGCACGGTCATCGGGTCGACGTCGGTCTCGTCGAGGAATGACTGGATCTCGCCCTGCAGATGGTCACGGAGCCAGGGCACTCCGGTGAACTGGGTGCGGTGGGTCTCCTCGTGGAGCGCGACCCAGAGCCGGAAGTCGTGCGGGTCGACCTCCAGTTCGCGCTCGACGTGCACGATGTTCGGGGCGACGAGCAGCAGCCTGCCACCGCCGTCGGCCGAGGCCGGGAACTCGCGGGTGGCCGGGGCGAACATCTCGTACTGGCCGAGGACCCGGGAGGCCAGGAACGACAGCAGCATCCCCACCTCGACGCCGGTCACCTTGCCGCCGACCGCGCCGAGCACGGCGCCGCCGGGGCCGCCTGCGCGCCGGTCCTGCATCTTGCCCAGCAGCGGGCGGAGCAGTTCGCGGAAGCCCGCGACATTGGCCTTGATCCAGCCGGCCCGGTCCACGACCAGGACCGGGGTGTCCTCCGGTTCGGTCCCCTCCGGGATCATCCGGGTGAAGGAACGGACGTGCTCCTCCGCTGCCTTGGCATGCCGGCGCAGCTCCGCGACGACCTCGCGGGCCTCCTCGCGGCTGATCTCCGGCCCCGGCCGCACAAGGCGGGTCGCGGTCGCGACCGCGAGATTCCAGTCGACCATCTCGGCACCACCGATGCTCGTCATGCGTCAACCGTACGTGCTCGGGTCCGTCCGCGGTGCGGTGTTGACCGGCTCAATGGGGGCGGGCGGCGAGGGCTGTCCGGTGCTCCCCGGCGGGGATCACCGGACGGCACTCAGGGCGGTGGCGAGGGCGTCGAGGGCGGACTGGGCGTCGGAGGGGGAGGTCGTGCCGGAGGCCAGGAAGGCGAAGGCGAGCAGTCGGCCCTGCCGGTCGACGACCGTCCCCGCGAGGGTGTTCACGCCGGTGAGGGTGCCGGTCTTGGCGCGGATCAGGCCGGTGCCCGCGGACTTGCCGGTGTAGCGGTCGCTGAGCGTGCCGCTGAAACCGGCCACGGGCAGGCCGGTGAGGACGGGGCGCAGTTCGGGGTGGTCCGGGTCGGCCGCGCGGGCGAGGAGGCCGGCCAGCAGTCCGGCGGTGACCTTGTCCTTGCGGTTCAGTCCGCTGCCGTCGGCGAGGTCCGCGCCCTTCAGCGGCAGGCCGAGCTTCTTGAGCTGTGCGGTGACGGCCCGTCGGCCGCCGTCGAAGTCGGCCGGTTCGCCCGCGGCGACGGCGGTCTGCCGGGCGAGTGCTTCGGCGATGTCGTTGTCGCTGTTGGTCAGGGCCCGTTCGACCAGGGCGGAGAGCGGGACCGAGCGGTGTTCGGCGACCTTCCGGGACCCGGCGGCGGGGCGGCCGGGCTTCGGTTCGGCCCCGGTGGCGATGCCGGCGTCGTCGAGGAGCTCCGCGAAGGTACGGGCGGTGTCGCCGGCCGGGTCGTCGCTGCGCGGGGCGGGTCCGCTGTCGGTGCTGTCGAGCCTGCCCTCGTCGGTCATCAGGGCGCTGACGGGCGCGATGTTCTCGTTGGGGCCGATCGGGTGCCGGGCGGGCCCGGAGTAGCGGGAGGTGTCGTACCCGAGGCGGACCTTCTCGACGCCGTGGTCCTTCAGGGCGCGGGCGGTGTCGGTGGCCAGCCTGCGCAGGGCGGCCTTGTCGAGGGTGGGGTCGCCGCCGCCGACCAGGGTGAGGCCGCGGAAGTCCGCGGACGCCCGGACCGTCGTGGCGATGCGGTGGTCGGGGCCGAGGGCGCTCAGGGCGGCGACCGTGGTGGCGATCTTGACGGTGGAGGCGGGCGTCATGGGGGTGCCGGCGCCCTGGCCGTACAGCTGCTCGCCGCCGGCGGTGTCGATGACGACGGCGGCGTGCCGGGTGCCCAGGGCGGGGTCCTTCAGCAGCGGGCCGAGAACGGCGCGCAGGGCGTCGGCCGCGCCGTTCGGGCTGGTGCGGGCGTCCGGGGCGGAGTTGTCGACGGCGGAGGAGAGCGCCGCGAGGACGGCCGGGGCGCTGGGTGCGGGATCCGGTCCGGACGGTGCTGTGGAGTCGTGATGTGCGCCACCTGTACGGTTCCGGGCGGCGGCCCAGTCCGTCTCGGCCTTACGCTGACCCGAGTCCCATGGGCCGGCGGCAAGGACGACGCCGGCTGCGAGCGCCAGGCCGAGGCCGGCGGAGACGGCGATGAACTGCCGGTCGTTCAGTCCCTTCGACCTGATCATGGCGGCCCGGCGGGTGAGCCTGTTCAGCTTGTCCAGCGGGTTGACCGACGGTCTTTTCACCGGCTCGTCCACCGTTGACCAGCCCCTTTCGCGAGCACACATCTGCGTGGGGGACACTTAATCACCAGTCGTATGTGTTGATCATGGAGGAGCCACCCGTGGAGTTCGACGTCGTTATCGAGATCCCGAAGGGTTCGCGGAACAAGTACGAGGTGGACCACGAGACCGGTCGGATCCGCCTGGACCGTCGACTCTTCACCTCGACCAGCTACCCGGCGGACTACGGCTTCGTCGAGAACACCCTCGGCGAGGACGGCGACCCGCTGGACGCGCTGGTCATCCTGGAGGAGCCGACCTTCCCCGGCTGCCTCATCAAGTGCCGCGCCATCGGCATGTTCCGGATGACGGACGAGGCCGGCGGCGACGACAAGCTGCTGTGCGTGCCGGCGTCCGATCCCCGGGTGGAGCACCTGCGCGACATCCACCACGTGTCGGAGTTCGACCGCCTGGAGATCCAGCACTTCTTCGAGGTCTACAAGGACCTGGAGCCCGGCAAGTCCGTCGAGGGCGCCGACTGGGTCGGCCGCGCCGAGGCCGAGGCCGAGATCGAGGCCTCCTACAAGCGCCTTGAGGCGCAGGGCGGCGCGCACTGACCCGAGGGTCGTGATCCGGTTCCGTTTCCACGGTTCCGGAGCTGGAACGGGCGGTACTCCTTCTGAAGGAGTACCGCCCGTTCCGCATGCCCGCCCGGTCTGCGGGCAGGCCTCTTCGTACCCGTGCCCCGGCCCGTGGCCATACTGGGCACAGAGGCAGCCGACGAGGAGCGAGATCTGGTGGTGGCGGAAAAGGGCGGTCCGGAGGACCAGAAGCCCCAGTCCGACGAGGCGCGCAGCGCCTTCGTCCCGCCGACCGGGGTGGGCAGGCGCGCGTCCGCCTCCGAGGACGACCAGCCGACATCGGAATTTGCCATTCCGGCCGGTCTGGCGAATGAGCCCCCGGGGCCGGGAACAGGTTCCGCTTCGGGTTCCGGCCCGGGGCCGGGAACGGGTTCGGACACGGCCGGCTCCGCCTTCGCCCCGCCGCGCACCTACAGCGCCCAGCACTCGCCGCCCGCCTTCACTCCGGCACACGGCAGCCCGATGATCCGGCTGACCAAGGAGGCGCCCTGGCAGGACCGGATGCGCACGATGCTGCGTATGCCGGTCGCCGAGCGCCCGGCGCCCGAGACGGTGCAGAAGCCCGACGAGACGGGGCCCGCGGTGCCGCGCGTGCTCGACCTGACGCTGCGTATCGGGGAGTTGCTGCTGGCCGGCGGCGAGGGCGCCGAGGACGTCGAGGCGGCCATGTTCGCGGTGACCCGCAGCTACGGCCTGGACCGCTGCGAGCCCACGGTCACCTTTACCCTGCTGTCGATCTCGCACCAGCCGTCGCTGGTCGACGACCCGGTCACGGCGAGCCGTACCGTACGCCGCCGCGCCACCGACTACACCCGGCTGGCCGCCGTCTTCCGGCTGATCGACGACATCACCACCGAGGACGCCGAGGTCTCGCTGGAGGACGCCTACCGGCGGCTGGCGGAGATCCGGCGCAACCGGCATCCGTACTCCGGCTGGGTGCTGACACTGGCCGCCGGCGGTCTCGCGGGGTCGGCGTCGGTGCTGCTCGGCGGCGGTCCGCTGGTGTTCCTGGTGGCGGCGGTCGGCGCGATGCTCGGCGACCGGCTCGCCTGGCTGTGTGCCGGGCGCGGGCTGCCGGAGTTCTACCAGTTCGTGGTGGCGGCGATGCCGCCGGCCGCACTGGGGGTGGCGCTGACCCTCACCCACTGGTCGGACGTACGGCCGTCCGCGGTCATCACCGGTGGGCTGTTCGCGCTGCTGCCCGGGCGGGCCCTGGTGGCGGGTGTGCAGGACGGGCTGACCGGTTTCTACATCACCGCGGCCGCGCGTCTGCTCGAAGTCATGTACCTGTTCATCGGCATCGTCGTCGGTGTGCTGCTGGTGCTGTACCTGGGGCTTCAGCTGGGCGCCCAGCTGAACCCCGAGGCCAGGTTCATCGGCCAGGACCGGCCGGTGGTGCAGATCCTGGCGTCGATGGCACTCTGTTTCGCCTTCGCGATCCTGCTCCAGCAGGACCGGTCCACGGTGCTGGCGGTGACCCTCAACGGCGGTGTGGCCTGGGTGATCTACGGGGCGATGGCCCGCACCGGCCATATCTCGGCGGTGGCGGCGACGGCGACGGCGGCCGGTCTGGTGGGGCTGTTCGGGCAGTTGTTCTCGCGCTACCGGTACACCTCGTCACTGCCGTTCATCACGGCGGCGATCGGCCCGCTGCTGCCCGGTTCGGCCACGTACTTCGGTCTGCTGGCCGTGGCGCAGGGACGGGTGAACGCTGGGCTCGCCTCGCTGTCGACCGCGGTGGCCACGGCGCTGGCCATCGCGATCGGGGTGAATCTGGGGAGCGAGATCTCCCGGCTCTTCATGCGGGTGCCGGGAGCGGTCGGCGGGGCGAACCGCCGTGCGGCCAAGCGGACGCGCGGCTTCTGAGAGCCTGTCGGGCGGCCTTCGATCGGAGGTCGCCCGACAGGCTCTCAGGCCCGCGGCGGCCGGAGCGTATGTCAGCGCTTGGCGTGCCGGCCGCGCTGGCCCGAGGCCGGGCTGCCCCCGGCGGACGGGCCGGGGCCCTCGCCGTGGGACGCGGCTTCCTTCTTCGACTTGGAGCGGGCCCGCAGGAACTCGATCCCGATCGGCACCACCGAGATGAGCACGATCAGGATGAGCATCGCCTCGATGTTCTCGTGGACGAAGTCGATCTTGCCGAGGGCCGAGCCGAGCAGCGTGACGCCGACGCCCCAGAGCACCCCGCCGATGATGTTGAACACGATGAACGAGCGGTAGTTCATCCGGCTCACACCGGCGATGATCGGGGTGAACGTACGCACCACGGGCACGAAGCGGGCCAGGATCAGCGACTTCGGTCCGTACTTCTCGAAGAATTCGTGCGCCTTCTCGACGTTCTCCTGCTTGAAGAGGCGGGAGTCCGGGCGCTTGAAGAGCGATGGGCCGACCTTGCGGCCGAAGAGATAGCCCACCTGGTCGCCGATGATCGCCGCCAGCGCCACCAGGAGGCAGACCAGCCAGAGCGGGGTGTCCAGCTGTTTCGTGGTCACCAGCAGACCCGTGGTGAACAGGAGCGAGTCGCCGGGGAGGAAGAAGCCGATCAGCAGTCCGGACTCGGCGAACACGATGAGGAGGACACCGGGAAGCCCGAAGGTGTTGATCAGATAGTCCGGGTCCAGCCAGCTCGGTCCGAGCGCAAGCGTATTCAAGGGTCCGGGGCTCCTGGATCGATCGATGGCGGCTGCGTGGCCGCCCAAAGCTATCAACGCAGGATGACACCCCCGGGTTCCAGACGGCCCGCGCGAGGACGCACACTGGGTCGGCCGGGGATGCACTCCGGATCAACCGGGACAAAGCTGTCCTCAGGAGGTACCACACGATGGGCATTGAGGAATACGGCGGCGGGCAGACGGCCCAGTCGGACGTCCTGGTCGTCACCACGAACGACGTACCGGGCTACCAGGTGACCCAGGTGATCGGGGAGGTGTTCGGCCTGACCGTGCGCTCCCGCCATCTGGGCAGCCAGATCGGGGCCGGGCTGAAGTCCATGATCGGCGGCGAGCTGAAGGGGCTGACCAAGACCCTCGTCGAGACCCGGAACCAGGCGATGGAACGACTCGTCGAGCAGGCGAGGGCCCGGGGCGCCAACGCGGTCCTGATGATGCGCTTCGACGTGACCGAGGCGGCCGACGTGGGCACGGAGGTGTGCGCGTACGGCACCGCGGCCGTGATCAGCCGGAGCTGAGCGGGCGCGGCCATGGGGGTGGGGGGGCGCCCCCACCCCCATGGCGGTCACGCCAGGCGCCGGGCGTTGGCGTCGATCGCGTCCCGCAGATGCTCGGCCAGGCCCGGCCGCATCGACTCGTAGAACGCGCGGAACCGCGGGTCGGACACATACATCTCGCCGAGCCCGCGGTGCATCTCGGCGGTGCACTCGTAGAACCACTTGCCGATGTGGAGCCGGTGGGCCTCGGCCAGCTCCATCGCCCGCTCGCCGGTGGCCGGCTCCCCGGCCGCCATCAGCGCGTCGTAGGCGGCGCCCCATTCGGCGACCTCCGCCTGCATCCGCTTCCAGTCGTCCTTGGTGTACCCGGCGGCCCGGCGCTGCGACTCGGCGTACGCGGCCGTGCCGCCCCAGCGGCGTTCGGCCTCCTCCGCGTGCTCCTCGGGGTCCTTGCCCCCGAAGACCTCGAACTTCTCCTCGGGTGTGAGGTTGATGCCCATCTTCCGTGCCTCCATGGCTGTTTCGACGGCGTCGGCCATCCTTCGCAGCTCGGCGATCCGGTCGGACAGCAGCCGGTGCTGGCGCCGCAGATGCTCCTGCGGGTCCGCCCGCGGATCGTCGAGCAGTACCGCGATCTCGTCGAGCGGGAAGCCGAGCTCCCGGTAGAACAGGATCTGCTGGAGCCGGTCGAGATCACCGTCGTCGTAGCGGCGGTGCCCGGCACGGCTGCGCGCGCTTGGCGAGAGCAGTCCGATGCCGTCGTAGTGGTGCAGGGTGCGCACCGTGACTCCGGCGAATCCGGCGACCTGTCCCACGGGGTACTCCATGACTCCCCCGCTCCCTTCTCCGGTCGGGTACGTCCCGAGCCTGGGTCCTGACGTGGCGTGAGGTGCAAGCCCGAATTGCCGCCACTCCCAGCGCCATTCGAGGGGTTATATCCCTTTTAGGCCGTTATGGTGAGCCGATGGCCATCGATTCCTCCACTCTCGCCGGACCCGCTCCCGCAACCGCGCCCGTGCGCCGGCTGCTGCCCGTCATCGTGCCCGCCCTGGCCGTCGGGACCCTCTGCGCGCTCGTCCTGCTCGGCATCAGCCTGCTCGCGGAGAAGCTCCAGGGCGTGCTCTGGGAGACGCTCCCCGACGCGCTCTCCGTCGGCCGCTACTCCGCGCTCTGGATGATCGTGACGCTCACCGCGAGCGGGCTGGTGGTCGGGCTGCTCATCCGGGCGGTGCCCGGTCACGCGGGCCCCGATCCGGCGACCACCGGGCTGGTCGATCCGCCGCTGCCGCCGGGCGTGGTCCCGGGGCTGCTGCTCGTCACGGTCCTCACCCTGGCGGGCGGGGTCAGCCTCGGTCCGGAGAACCCGATCACGGCCGCCAACATCGCGCTGGCCTTCTGGCTCGGCCGCCGTCTCGCGCCCGGCACACCGGCGGAGCTCTGGCTCTCCCTCGCCGCGGCCGGCACCATCGGAGCCCTCTTCGGCACCCCGGTGGCCGCCGCGCTGATCCTCTCCGAGACCCTCGCCTCCCGCGCCGGACCGGGCGCGCTCTGGGACCGCCTCTTCGGCCCGCTCGCGGCGGGCACCGCGGGTGCTCTCACCATGACCCTGCTGGCCCATCCCAGCTTCGACCTGCCGCTGCCGGCCTACACCCGCCCGCACTGGGGCGACCTGCTCTCCTCGGTCGTCATCGCACTGGCCGGGGCGGCGCTCGGCATGCTGGCGGTGTACGCGTTCCCGTACGTGCACCGGCTCTTCCGGACCCTGAAGCACCCGGTCCTGGCGCTGACCGCGGGCGGGCTGCTGCTCGGTCTGCTGGGGGCGCTGGGCGGCCGTCTCACCCTGTTCAAGGGGCTCGACGAGGTGAAGGAGCTCGCCGCCGACCCGAGCGGCTGGTCGGCCGGGCAGTTCGCGGTCATGGCCGTGGTGAAGACGGCCGCGCTGGTGATCGCGGCGAGCTGCGGCTTCCGGGGCGGACGGATCTTCCCCGCCGTCTTCGTGGGTGTCGCGCTGGGGCTCTGCGCCCACGCCCTGGTCCCCTCGGTGCCGGTGGCGCTCGCGGTGACCTGCGGGGTGCTGGGCATTCTGCTGGCCATCACCCGGCAGGGCTGGCTGAGCCTGTTCACCGCGGCGGTGCTGGTCGGCGACGCGGCCGTGCTCCCGATGCTGTGCGTCGCCTCGCTGCCCGCCTGGCTGCTGGTGACCGGGCGGCCGCAGATGCAACTGCGCGAGGACGGCGAGCCGCTGCGCTGAGCCGGGGCTCCCGTCCGACGAGCCGGATGCCCGACTCTTCCGTATCGTCGCATCCGCATGGATTCGTCCCATCAGGTCCGCCGGAGGTCTCCGCGATGCCCACGCCCGTCAACGTCGCCGTCATCTACTACTCGTCGACCGGAACCATCGCCACGATCGCCAAGGCCATGGCGCAGTACGCCGAGAAGGCCGGTGCCGAGGTGCGGCTGCGCAAGGCCCGTGAGCTCGCCCCGCAGGCGGCCATCGACTCCAACCCGGCCTGGGCCGCCAACGCGAAGGCCACCGCCGACATCACCGAGGCCTCGCCCGACGACATGGTCTGGGCGGACGCCGTGATCCTCGGCACGCCGACCCGGTTCGGCAACGTCACCGCCCAGCTCAAGCAGTTCCTCGACACCCTCGGCGGCCTCTGGCAGGCGGGCCACCTCGCGGACAAGGTCTACAGCGGCTTCACCTCCACCAGCACCGCGCACGGCGGCCAGGAGTCCACACTGCTCGCGCTCTACAACACGGTCCACCACTTCGGCGGAATCCTGGCCGCCCCCGGCTACACGGACCCCTCGAAGTTCGTGGACGGCAATCCGTACGGCACCTCGCACGTGGCCGGTCAGGGCGACATCCCGGTCGGCGAGCAGACCCTGACCGCCGCCCGGGTCCAGGCCGAGCGGGTCGTGAAGTTCACCCGGGCCATCAAGGACGGCCTCGCCGCCGGGAGCTGACGGCACCCCACACCCGACCGGACCATCACGCGTCGCGCGTCACGAAAGACCGCCGAGAGCCGAGAAGGGCTGCCCGCCGATGCCTCTCCACAAGGGTTCGTCCCAGCGCACGGAACCGTCCGAAGCCCGCCGCAAGCTCGCCCTCAACCCGTTCTACGGGGAGGCCGACCCGGCCGCCGGCATGGAGTCGGCGCCGCCCCGGCACCGGCTGCCCGACGGGCCGATGCCGCCGTCGACCGCGTACGGCCTGGTCCACGACGAGCTGATGCTCGACGGCAACTCACGGCTCAACCTCGCCACCTTCGTCACCACCTGGATGGAGCCCCAGGCCGGGGTGCTGATGGGCGAGTGCCGCGACAAGAACATGATCGACAAGGATGAGTACCCGCGCACGGCCGAACTGGAGCGGCGCTGTGTGGCGATGCTCGCCGACCTCTGGAACGCCCCCGATCCCTCGTCGGTCGTGGGCTGTTCGACGACCGGATCCAGCGAGGCCTGCATGCTCGCGGGACTGGCGCTGAAACGCCGCTGGGCGGCCAGGAACGCCGACCGCTATCCGGCGACCGCCCGGCCGAACCTGGTCATGGGCATCAACGTGCAGGTCTGCTGGGACAAGTTCTGCACCTTCTGGGAGGTCGAGCCGCGGACGGTCCCGATGGAGGGCGACCGCTTCCACCTCGACCCGCAGGCCGCGGCCGACCTCTGCGACGAGAACACCATCGGCGTCGTCGGCATCCTCGGCTCCACCTTCGACGGTTCGTACGAGCCGGTCGCGGAGCTGTGCGCGGCGCTGGACGCCCTTCAGGAACGCACCGGTCTCGACATCCCCGTCCATGTGGACGGCGCCTCCGGGGCGATGGTGGCGCCGTTCCTGGACGAGGACCTGGTGTGGGACTTCCGGCTGCCGAGGGTGTCCTCCATCAACACCTCCGGGCACAAGTACGGCCTGGTCTACCCGGGCGTCGGCTGGGTGCTGTGGCGCTCGCCCGCCGAGCTGCCCGAGGAGCTGGTGTTCCGGGTCAACTACCTGGGCGGCGACATGCCGACCTTCGCGCTGAACTTCTCCCGGCCCGGCTCACAGGTGGTCGCGCAGTACTACACCTTCCTGCGGCTGGGCCGGGACGGCTACCGGGCCGTGCAGCAGGCGTCCCGGGACGTGGCCCGCGGGCTCGCGGAGCGGATCGAGGCGATCGGCGACTTCCGGCTCCTCACCCGGGGCGACCAGCTGCCCGTCTTCGCGCTGACGACCGCGCCGGACGTGACGACGTACGACGTCTTCGACGTGTCGCGACGGTTGCGCGAACAGGGCTGGCGGGTGCCCGCG
Source organism: Streptomyces sp. NBC_01363 (assembly GCF_026340595.1). Taxonomy (GTDB): domain Bacteria; phylum Actinomycetota; class Actinomycetes; order Streptomycetales; family Streptomycetaceae; genus Streptomyces. Next base: position 2,096,094 of record NZ_JAPEPF010000001.1, on the reverse strand, counting down.
TACACCTTCCCGGCCAACCGGCAGGACCTGGCGGTGCTCAGGGTGGTGTGCCGCAACGGCTTCTCGTCGGACCTCGCCGAGCTGCTGATGGAGGACATCGGGCTGATCCTGCCCGACCTGCGCCGCCAGCCGCACCCGCTGAGCCAGGACCGGCAGCCGGCGACGGCCTTCCACCACTGAGCGGGACCAGCGCCCGCTCACTCGTCGTCGCCGGGATCCGGGACCCCCGTCGCATACGGATTGCGCTGCCCGTCGGCGAGCACCCCGACGAAAGGCTCGCCCTCCCCCGCGAAGATGTACGCCCCGCTCTCGATGCGGGCGATCAGCCCGCGCGTCCACTCGGCCCCGGCGTCCGCCGAGTGGACCCACAGGTTCATGATCTCGCCGATGTGGCCGAGCGATTCGGGCCCCGCCTCCGGCACATAGTGCTCGGTGACCGTGGCCCGCCAGGCCGCGAGACCGGCGACCCGCTCCCGGAGCAGCGCGAGCGCCTCGGACCGCTCCAGGTCGACGATGCCGCCGAGGGCCGCCGACAGCAGGTCCGGCTTCTGGTCGTACGAGGTGAGCGCCGCGCGCAGCAGCGTGAAGTACTCCGCGTCGCCCTGTTCGGTGATCTCGTACTCGGTACGGGGCGGGCCGCCCGCCGTGCTCGGGGCGGTCTCGTGGGCGAGCAGCAGCCCTTGCTTCGCCATCTGCTTCAGCGCGTGATAGACCGACCCGGGCTTGGCGTTGGACCACTCGTGCGCACCCCAGTACTCCAGGTCGTTGCGGACCTGATAGCCGTGCGCCCGGCCGTGCTGGCGCACGGCGCAGAGGACCAGCAGCCGGATCGCGGACATGTCACGCCCTTTCTATTCAACTTTGATTAGAGTAGCCCCCCGCCTCGGCGACCAGCTCGAACGCGGTACGGCCGTCCAGGGACTCCCGGATGATGTCGGCGTGCCCGGCGTGCCGGGCGATCTCCTCGACGAGATGGGCCAGCAGCCACCTCATCGAGACCCGCCCGTCCTTCGGGAACCAGGGCGCGTCCGGCAGCGGGAAGGTGTCGTCCAGGCTGGGCACCGAACGGATGAACTCCTCCACCTCGACCACGACGCCGTCCCAGAACTTCAGCACCTGCTCCACCGTCTCGTCGCCGACGAGCCGGAAGCCGTCCGCCCAGGTGCTTTCGTTGCGGACGGCCTCGTTCAACCGCTGCTGGGCCATCCGCAGCCAGTTCAGCTCGACCTCGGCGACATGCTTGGCCAGTCCGGAGAGGGAGAGCTCACTGGCGCTGGGGCGGCTCGCCGCCTGCTCCTCGGTCAGCCCGATCAGGGAGCGCCGGATCGCACCGCGCTGGGCCTCGATGAAGGAGAGGAACATGCCGCGCTCGTCGCCGGGGGCTTCCGAGGGAACGTGAGTGACCATGGTGTCCGCCTTGATGATCCGTGCCGGTTCTTCCTGACACCGACCACGCTACGACCCCTTGAGGTCAGCCTCTGTCCTCAACGAGAAGGAGAGGGCGCCCGGATGGGGAAGGGCGGTCAGAAGGGGAAGACGGCCCGGCCGTGCTGAATGGAGATCCACTTCTGGGTGGTGAAGGCGTCGACGGTCGCCTCACCGTTCAACCGGCCGGTCCCGGAGGACTTCTCGCCGCCGAATGCCGCCGGCGGATCGTCCTGGACGGTGGAGTCGTTGACGTGGAACATCCCGCTGACCACGCGCCGGGCGAACCGCACCCCGCGTTCGGCGCTGCGGGTGTGCACGGCGCCGCTCAGCCCGTACGGGGTGTCGTTGGCGATCCGTACGGCCTCGTCCTCGCCGTCGAACGTCACCAGCAGCGCCACCGGGCCGAATATCTCCTGGGACAGCAGCGGGGAGTCCTCCGGGAGCCCGGCGAGCACGGTCGGCTCCACGAGGTTGCCGCGGGTCCGGCCGCGGACGAGCGCGGTGGCCCCGTCGGCGACCGCCTGGTCGACCAGGGCGGTCAGGGCGTCGGCCTGGAAGGAGTTGATGACCGGGCCGATCCGGGTCTCCGGGTCGCGCGGGTCACCGGTCTTCAGCGCGGCCACCCTGGCGGTGAACTTCTCGGTGAACTCCCGCTCGACACGGCGGTCCACCAGGATGCGGTTGGCGGCCATGCAGACCTGCCCCTGGTACACGAAGCGGCTGAAGACGGCCGCGTCGACCGCGTAGTCGATGTCCGCGTCCTCCAGCACCACCAGGGCGCTGTTTCCGCTGAGTTCGAGGATGGTCCGCTTGAAGTGTCCGGCCGCGACCGCGCCGACACGGCGGCCGACCCGGTCCGAGCCCGCGAACGAGATCACCTTGGGTACGGGGTGCTCGATGAACGCGTCCCCGATCTCGGCGACATCGGTGATCAGGATGTTGAGCAGCCCGGCGGGCAGTCCGGCGTCCTCGAAGATCTTCGCGATCAGCGCGCCGCCGACGACCGGGGCGTTCTGGTTGGGCTTGACGACGACCGCGTTGCCGAGCGCGAGGGCCGGTGCGACGGACTTCATCGCCACCAGGAAGGGGAAGTTGAAGGGGCTGATCACCCCGATGACGCCGACGGGCCTGCGGTAGAGGCGGTTCTCCTTGCCGTCCGCCGAGGAGGGCAGGATGCTGCCCGGTGGGTGCAGCGCCCGATGGATCGCGTCGCGCAGGAATTCCTCGGCGACACGGACCTCGTACTCCGCCTTGACCCGGGTGCCGCCCAGTTCGTCGATGATCGCGTCGACTATGTCGTCGTGCAGTTCCCCGGTGATGCGCAGTGCGCGTTCCAGGACCTCGCGGCGCTCGTACGGTCCGGTGGCGGCCCAGGAGCGCTGGGCACGCTCGGCGGCGCGGTAGGCCAGGTCGACCTCCTGCGCGGTCGCGATGGTGATCGCGGCGAGTTTCTCCCCGTTGTAGGGGTTGAAATCGATGATGTCCCACGAGCCGGTTCCGGTCCGCCACTCACCGTCGATGTATTGGTCGGCCAGCTCGTAGAAGAAGGACATGCGATCCCTTAACTCAGGTGCAGACTCCGTCGAACCGTCATCGTACTGACGAATCAGGTGAGTTGGAGCAGACCACGGAGCAGATCGCGGCTCTCCTCGGGCCCCGGGCTGTCCTCGTGCAGTCGCGTCATGGCCTTTTCGTACTGAGCCACTTCTTCGGCCTTGTCCAGATAGAGCGCACTTGTCAGCTGCTCCAAATAGACGATGTCCGACAGATCGGATTCCGGGAATCGCAGCATCGTAAAAGAACCGCCCTCTCCGGCATGCCCACCAAAACTGAAGGGCATGACCTGGAGAGTGATGTTGGGCTGTTCCGACATTTCGATCAGATGCCGCAATTGTGCGCGCATCACTTCACGGTCGCCGTACGGACGGCGCAGCGCCGCCTCGTCCAGCACGGCATGGAAATGGGGTGCACGTTCGGAGACGAGGGCCTTCTGGCGCTCCAGTCGCAGCGCCACACGGCGGTCGATCTCGACGGCGGGCGCGGCGCCCATGCCCCGGGTGACGACTGCGTGCGCGTAGGCCTCGGTCTGCAACAGGCCGTGGATGAACTGGACTTCGTACACTCGAATGAGCGACGCCGCCCCCTCCAGACCGATGTACGTCTGGAACCAGCCGGGCAGTACATCTCCGTAACTGTGCCACCAGCCCGCCACGTTGGCCTCACGGGCCAGGCCGAGCAGAGCGTCCCGCTCCGCTTCGTCCGTGACTCCGTAGAGCGTGAGCAGGTCCTCGACGTCCCTGGCCTTGAAGCTCACCCGTCCCAACTCCATGCGGCTGATCTTCGATTCGGAGGCCCGGATGGAGTAGCCGGCCGCCTCACGGGTGATGCCGCGCGAGTCGCGCAGCCGCCTGAGCTGCGAGCCCAGCAGGATGCGCCGCACCACCGATCCACTCGACTCGCCTGCCGCCACTGGTCCGATCCTCCCCATCGCTTCCTGGGCACCGGGGCTCCCCCCTGAACCCCAAGTGCCGGATTCTGCCATCAAAACGCTTCAGCCCGTACTCATTCGATTACGGAAATGAGAAGCCTCCCAGAAGGCTGCGGAAATACACACAGGAAGAAATGACCAAGAACCGGCACGGGTTCGGACAGGTCAGGCGCGTGCACGTGCATCTGCCCTTGCATCTGCCCAACGCATTGGGAACCATGGGGCTCGCGCACCTGCGTGCTCGTTCGTGTTGTGCCGCTGTACCCCCCGCCGTACCGATACAGCCGCGAATCCCGGGAGTGCCTCGCATGGGGACGAATGGATCGACGATGCTCGAGCCGTTACGGCAGGGGCTTCCCCCCATCGATCCCTCAGCCGTCTCCGGATCGGCCACCTGCACACTGCCCGCCCGCTACGAAGCCGTGGGCGGAGCAAGGCGGTTCACCCGGACGACGCTGAATGCATGGGGCCTGGCCGAGCGCTTCGACGATGTCGCGCTGGTGGTCTCCGAGCTCGTCACCAACGCCCTGCGGCACGCCCTGCCCTCGGACAGCACCACGCCCGACTCCCAGGACCCGCCCGTACGGCTGCACTTGATGCGCTGGAGTTCACGCCTGGTGTGCGCCGTGCGCGACCCCAGCCAGGAGAGCCCGATCGCCTCCGAGGCACCGGACTGCGCCGAATCCGGCCGCGGCCTCTTCCTCGTGGAGTCCTTCAGCGACTCCTGGGGCTGGCACCCTTCCCCGGAGCCGGAGAACCCGAACGCCCCGTCGGCGTCGCGCGGCAAGGTGGTCTGGGCGCTGTTCCGGCTCTCCGACGGCGTGTGACCCGCACGGCTGCGGCAAGGCCTCTCGTTCGGATCGGGCCGGGCGAGAGGGACTCGGGTCGGCGATCCGGGCCGGGCGAAAGGGACTTGGGCCGACGGTCCGGGCCGGGCTAGCAGGAATCGGGCCGGCGGTCCGGGCCGGGCACCGGCTCGCGGGACGCGGTCAGCCGCCCGCTATGAGGTGGTCGAACTCCCCGTCCTTCACCCCGAGCAGCAGCGCCTCTATCTCGGCCGGCGTATAGACCAGCGCCGGCCCGTCGGGGTGGCGCGAATTCCGCATCGCCACATCCCCGTCGGGCAGTTTCGCGAACTCCACACAGGAACCCTGGGAGTTGCTGTGTCTGCTCTTCTGCCAGACGACTCCGCGAAGCTCTGTGGCCGCCATGCCGTTGTACACGTGGTGCACAGGACGCTCCCCGAGTTGCAAGGTGCAAGTGTCAACTGTCTCGGATCATAGCTCTGTTCAAATTTCCCTGCATGCGCAGATGCATGCGCGGATGCACGTGCACGCGGGGTGTTCTCGCGATTACAGCTTTACTCCGTATGGAGAGACGCACCGGATGCCGTTTCGGCTCCGTCTACCCCCGGTCGAGCTCCTCATCCCGTCGTATCGCGCTGATAACTTGGCTCGGTCTTTCGTCGACAAGGGGGAATTACAGATGCACGGAGTCATGCGCACGGGGGCCGTGATCGCCGCCGGAATCCTCACCGCGGTCGCGCTGAGCGGCTGCAGCAGCGACAGCAAGAAGAGCGACGCCCCGGGCGGCGGTTCCGGCGCGGAACAGTCCAGCCCGGTTCCCGGCGGTGACGACGGCGGCTCCAAGACCAGTGCCGCGGCGCTGGAGGGCGGCTGGGCCGGCAAGACCGACGGCAAGGCGGTCGTCCTGTCGGTGGCGTCGGGGAAGGCCGTGCTCATCACCGAGAAGCACGCCTGCACGGGCACCGTGCAGGACGCGGACAAGGTGACGCTCACGCTGAAGTGCGTCGACGGCGGCGACGACCGCACCACGGGGTCCATCGAGTCCAACGACGGCAAGACCGTCGTGGTGTCCTGGGACAGCGGGGTCGAGGACACCCTGGCCAAGACCGCCCCGGGCGCCCTGCCGTCCGGCCTGCCGGACCTGGAGGGCCTGCCGACCCCCTGACGGCCGCCGCACGGTCCGTCAACCCGCTTGATTTCCGGGCGGGTTCGGGTCGGGATTGCCGGGCGGGTTCGGGTCCGAATTCGGCTCCGGCTTGGGCTTGGGCTTGGGCTTCTGCTCGGGCTTGGGCTCCGACTTCGGCTCGGGCTTCTGCTCCGGCTTCGGCTCGGGCTCGGGCTTCCCGTCCAGCCCCCGCGAGAACTCCTCCAGGGCTTCGAGGAGGAGGTGGGCCCCTTCCCGTACGAAGGGGTCCGCCTCGCCCTCGTCCGCGCGCTGCCGTTCGTCCCACTCGGCCAGCGCCTCGCGCACCTCGGTCCAGTCCGGAACGCGCCTCTCCCGTACCGCCTTCGCGCCCTGTTCGGTGGCCCGGCGCAGCGCCTCGGCCAGGCGCGCCGCGTCCGGTACGGGGGTGGCGCCGCCGCCCGGCAGATGGGCCTCCAGCAGCATCGCGGCCCGGCCGAGCTGGGCGAGCGCGTGCTGGGTGTCGTCGGCGGCGGCGCGGGAGAGGCCGCGGTTGCGCACCGGTTCGTGCTGGGCGGTGGCCAGCGCCTCCTGCCAGGCGACGCGGGCCTCGCGGGTGTCGAGCAGCGCGGAACGCACGTCGTCGTGGCCGCGCTCGGCCGGTTCGGCGTACTGGTCGACGACCGAGGCGGCGTACCGCCCGTCCGCCTTCAGCCAGTCGCCGAGCCTGCCGCGGAGCCGCGGGGTCTCCCAGGCCGGGTAGAGGGCGTACGAGAGCATCGCGAGGAGGCCGCCCGCGAGGGTGAGGACGACCCGTTCGAGCACGGTCTGCGACCAGTTGTCGCCCGCCATGCCGAGCAGGAAGACGACATACGCCGAGACGCAGGCCTGGCCGACCACGTACCCGGTGCGCATCAGCAGATACATCAGCAGGGCGCAGAGCACGGAGAGCATCGCGGCCGGGGTCACACCGGGGTGGGTGGTCTGGACGATCACGGTGGCGAGCGAGACACCGACAATCGTGCCGCCGAACCGGGCCACGGAACGCGCGTACGTCTGGGAGAACTCCGGCCGCATCACCATGACGGCGGCCATGGGCGCCCAGTAGCCGTGCCCGAACGGCAGCGCGGTGCCGATGAGATAGCCGACGGCCGCGACGACGGACACCCGGACGGCGTGCCGCAGGATCGGCAAACCCGGGCGCAGCTCCGCGCGCATCGCCTTCACGACGACGGGGACCAGTCGCAGCAGGGTGGGGCGGCGGCGGTGCGGGGCGGCGGGTGTCCCGTCCGCGGTGGCCTTGATGGCCTCGGCGGCCTCCTCGGCCCTGGCGTCCTGCTCCTTCGTGCCCTCGCCCTCGGCCGTCTCGATGACGTCGGAGAGCAGGGCGCCGAGCCGGTCGGCGGCGCGCAACGGCGGGCCGGTGAGGAGCGTTCCGGTGTCCGGGGTCTTCAGCACGGCCACGGCGGACGGGGACAGCTCGACCGGGTCGCCGTGCCGGATCGCGTGGGCCGCCGAGTCGAGCACCGATCCGGCGGCGGCGAGCAGCTCGCGGACGCGTGCCCGCTCCGGCCCTTCGGACGGCACCCCCAGCGACGGGTCGGCGAGCGAGGCGAGCACCGGTCTCATCCGTTCGGCGATCCTTCGGGAACCCCGCAGCTCGGGCGGCCGGCGGCGGGCCTGGCGCGGGGTGACCGCGGCCGCGCTGCGGGCCGTCATCAGCGGCACCGGGTCGAAGAGTGCGACCGGGTCGTGGCGCAGCCGGCGGGCGTAGTCGGCCTCGGCGGCCAGCGCGTCGGCGAGCGCGTCGCGCTGGGCGCCCCATCTCCGTACCGGGAACAGGACGATCAGCGCCGCCTGCACCACTCCGCCGAACAGGATCATCCCGGCGTGCACGGCCGAGTTGGCGACGGAGGTGGGCAGGGTGACCGTGACCAGCATGATCGCCACGTTCGACGCCGCGATGATGCCGGCGGTCGGCCCCGCCGCCCAGGCCAGGCCCGCGACGAACGTCCAGAGCACCAGCAGGGCGAGGAACAGCGGCAGCCGGGAGCCGGTGAGATAGCCGAGGAACGTCGACACGGCGAGACTCGCCCCGGAGACCAGGGCGAGCACGGGCCGGGGGCGCCAGCTGCGCTGGAAGGTGGCGATGGCCGCCTGGAACGCGCCGAACGCGGAGCTCGCCGCGACCACGGGCCCGAAGAACGCGAGGCTGATCCCGAGGACGAGAGCGAGACCGGCCGCACCGCGGATCGCGATGAGCGGTTCGAGACGTCGCCGCTCGATCGACAACCCCGAGCGGGCGGTCTCCTTCAGCGCCCGGAGCCAGCTCATGCCGAGAGCCTAACCGGAATTACCGATTAGCCCGAGTTGTCATAAATCGGCTCGCAGGGCGGCCTCCAGGAACGCCCGGCGGAACACGACCGAACGAAAGGCCTCAGCGATTCCCGCGTCCGCCGCGGAGCTCCGGACCGTTCCCGCCCATCCGCGCCCGGTCCGCCGCGGCCCTTCCATGGGTCCAGCCGTCCAGGTCCGTGGCGCCCCGGACCCGGGTGGTCGTGGTCTCGGGGAACATCCGCTCGGCGGTATCCGTGACGGCCATGTCGCGGGCGGCGAGGACCGGGAGCAGATGAGGGGCGCCGGACCCGGCCGATCCGGCCCCGGCACCGCTCTCCGTCCCGGCCTCGGCGGCCGCGGTGACTCGGGCGGTGTCGGCGGCGAGCCGGCTGCCCAGCCGCTGGGCGTACGCCATCAGGAACGACTGCCGGAACGTCTTGGTCCGCTTGCGTCCGCCGGCCCGCTGGCCCGCCTCCGCCTTCGTCATCGCCACCGTGCCCTGGACCAGCAGGGAGGTGTACAGCAGCTCCACGGCGTCCAGGTCCGGCTCGAAGCCGACCACCGTGGAGAAGCCGAGGTCGCTGTTCCACACCGCACGACAGCGGTTCGCGGCGGCGACCGCGTCGAGCAGGATCGCCTTCGCCGTCTCGTACGGCGCGTCGACCCCGATCCGGCACGCCCCCGGCGCCTCCTTGCTGTGGGTACGGGCGGCGAGCAGGGCCTCGTCGATGGAGTGCCGGGCCATCAGCTCCTGCGCCTTGGTGGTGAGGGCCTCCGCCTCCTCGGGGAAGCCGGTCGCCTCCGCCTTGGCGAGCAGGGCGCGGATCCGGGTCAGCATCCGGGGCTCGTCGTGCGCGGGCGGCAGCCGGAGCCCGTGCGCGGGGGCGCCCGGCGGGGGCCCGACCGGTTCGATGGCGGGGAGCCGGAGCAGCAGCCGGTACAGGCCGAGGACGGCGGAGGCGTAGGAGAAGCGGTCCGGCCGGTTCCGGGGCGGTGCGGCGGGGAGCCCGTCGAGCTGGGACCGCCAGCGGGGCGGAAGCCGCTCGTACCGCGCGGTCTCCGAGGCGATCAGCCCGGCGGCGAGGCAGGCCGCGGTCTCGTCGAGCTCGCGGCGGACGAGGCGTACGACGTCGGCGGGCTGCCAGCCGCGCTCCCAGGCCCGGCGGACGAACTCCTCGCCACGCCGGAACAGTTCCGCGTCGGCCTTCGGGTCGGCGGCGAGGAGGGAGGCCCCGGTGTCGAGACCGGCGTCGCCGTCCGAGTAGAGGGCTGCCGCGAATGCCTGGTCGATCACCGGTTCCATGAGGTCAGGGTAGGCAGGGCGGTGCGGTGGGGTAGGGCTGGCCCTACCTCCCGGACGGGCTCTGGTGGTCGTGATCGCCGGGCACGGAAACGCTTCGATCGAGGCATGACTTCCTCCCGCGCATCCGTTGCGCCCACGAGTGCCGCCGACGCCGTACGGCTTCGCTCCGTGCGCCGTGCCTACGGCGGGGTCGACGCCCTCTGCGGCATCGACCTCACCGTCCGGGCCGGCACCTTCACCGCCGTCATGGGCCCGTCCGGGTCCGGCAAGTCCACGTTGCTGCACTGCGCGGCCGGGCTCGACCGGCCGACCTCCGGCACCGTCGAGGTCGGCGGGGTGCGGCTGACCGGGCTGAGCGAGCGCCGGCTGACGTTGCTGCGCCGGGACCGGATCGGTTTCGTCTTCCAGGCGTTCAATCTGCTCCCCTCGCTGACGGCCGCCCAGAACGTCGCGCTGCCGCTGCGGCTCGCGGGCCGCCGCCCGTCCCGTACGGAGGTGCGGGACGCCCTGGCCCGGGTCGGTCTCGCGGACCGGGCGGGGCACCGGCCCGCCGAACTGTCCGGGGGCCAGCAGCAGCGGGTGGCACTGGCGCGGGCCCTGATCACCCGGCCCGCGGTGCTCTTCGGCGACGAGCCGACCGGCGCGCTGGACACCGCGACGAGCCAGGGGGTGATGGAGATGCTGCGGGAGCTGGTGGACCTGGAGGGGCAGACGATCGTGATGGTCACCCATGACCCGGTGGCCGCGGCGTACGCGGACCGGGTGGTCTTCCTGGTCGACGGGCAGGTGGCGGACGACCTGGCCGGACTCGGCGCCGAGCGGATCGCGGCCTGGATGGCGGCGGGCCGCACCGGCGGACGCGGCAGGACCGGGGAGCCCGGCGCCACCGGGGGACACGGCGGCGCCGACGGACACGATGCCGCCGGAGAACACGGCGTCGCCGGGACCGTCGCGGATCCTGCACGGGAGGCGTCGTGCTGACCGTCGCCCTGGCCTCCCTGCGCACCCACTGGACCGCGCTCATCGGCACCTTCGTCGCGCTCGCGCTGGGCGTGGGCCTGATCGCGACCATGGGTCTCGGCCTCGCCTCGACCTTCGACGCCCCGGACCGGGCACCGCTGCGCTTCGCCGCGTCGCCGGTGGTGGTGATGGGCGACGACACCCTGACCGTGCGGGTGCGGCGCGGGCCGTCCACAACGGAGGTCAGTCGCGGGCTCACTCATCCACACCCTGTGGATATCGAACTCCTGCGCGCCCTCCGGGCGCTCGGCCCGGTGACGCGGGACGACGGCGGGGACGCCGTACGCCTTCGGCACGAACCCGACGCCGTGGGTGTGGACGCGCCCGCCGCCGAGGTACGCCGGGTGGTCGGCGACCGCGCCCTGGTCCTCACCGGGGACGACCGCCGCCGGGCCGACCCGGCCACCGAGCGGGACGCCGAGGGACTGCTGACCGCGAACGTCCTGCTCGGCACCGCGGGCGGCCTCACCGCCTTCGTCTCGGTCTTCGTCGTCGCGTCGACGTTCGCCTTCGCCGTGGCGCTGCGCCGGCGCGAATTCGGGCTGCTGCGCACGGCGGGCGCCACGCCGGGCCAGTTGCGGCGGCTGCTGCTGACGGAGGCCGCCGCGGTCGGCACCCTCGCCTCCGCCGCCGGGTGCGTACTGGGCCACCTGGGTGCACCGCTGCTCGCCGGACTGCTCGTCGACCGGGGGATGGCACCGTCCTGGTTCACCATCCGTCCGGCCGCCTGGCCGCTGCACGCCGCCTTCTGGTCCGGCCTCGCCGTGGCCTTCGCGGGGGTCCGGGTGGCCTCGCGGCGAGCGGGCAGGACCGGCCCCGCCGAGGCGTTGCGCGAGGCCGATGTCGATACGGGCGTACTCCCGCCGGTCCGCCGGCTGCTGGGCTTCGCCCTGCTCGCGGGGGCCGCGTTCCTGATGGCGAGGTCCCTCGCCACCGACCCGTCCGCGCTGCTGAAGCGGAAGACGTACCTGACGCAGCCGATGGTCCTGATCACGGCCGTCGCCCTGCTCGCACCGCTGCTCGTGCGCCCGTTGGCCCGGATGGTCCGGCTGCCGGGAGCGACCGGGATGCTGGTGGCCGCGAACACCTCGGCGGCACTGCGGCGTACGGTCGCGGTGGCCGCTCCGGTGCTGATCACCGTGGCGCTGGCGGGTTCGGTGGCCGGCTCCGCGATGACCGTGTCGGCGGCGAAGGCCGCGGAGGCGCGCGAGCACACCGGGGCCGATCTGGTCGTGACGGGCGAGGAGTTGAGGGTCCGTCCGGTGCCCGGCGCCACACTGTCCGCCTCCGCGCCGACCGCCGTCCACATACGCGAGGAGGGCTCCGCCCTCATCACCTCCGAGGCCCGCGCGGTGGACGACGCGAAGGCCCTGGCACGGGTCGGACGGCTGCCGGTGGTGGCGGGCGACATCGGGGACCTGGACGACCGCTCGATCGTGGTGAACGAGGAGTGGGAGCAGCACACGGTGGGCTCGACGATACAAGTGTGGCTCGGCGACGGGCGGCCGGTCTCCTTGCGGATCGTGGCAGTGCTGGCGCTCGGCACGGGGAACAACGGGGCCTATGTGACCAGGGCGAACGCCCCGGCAGCGGCCGTGGACCGGATCGACGTACGCCTCGCGCCGGGCGCCGACCGCGCGTCGGTCACGGAGCGGCTGCGCGAAACCGGCGGCACGGTGCGGTCGGCGGAGCAGTGGCTGGCCGCGACGTACCCGCGCACGAGTCCGCAGACCCGGACCGGTCTGGCCGTGATCCTGGGGATCGCCCTGGTCTACACCGTGATCGCGCTGGCCAACACGATGCTGATGGCGGGATCCGTACGCTCCGCGGAGCTGGACGCGCTCCGGCTGGCCGGTGCCACCCGGCCGCGGGTCCTCGCGGTGGTGGCCGGGGAGACCCTGTTCGCGGTCGGGCTCGGGGCGCTGCTCGGCCTGACCGTGGCCGGGGTGCATCTGGCGGGCCTGGCCGCCGCGCTGGCCGCGGTGTCGGCGCCGGTCGTGGTGTCGGTGCAGTGGGCGCTGATGGGCGGTGCGGCGGGGGTGTGCGCGCTGGTCGCGGTGGGGGCGGCGGTGCTGCCGGGGGCGGTGCGCCGCCGCTCGGTGCCGGTGGGCTGAGGCGCGGCGGGCAGGTGCGGCGGGCGGGGGCCGGGCGGGAGAGCCGAACCGGAGAGCCGGACAAGAGGCCCGGCGCGACCGTACGGGACCCGGTCGGGCAGCGCGTTTAGTCCATCCGGCCCCACCCGCTGACGGTGTATCCGCTTTCATTCTTTTGTCAGGATTTCGCATGGTTTCATCTCGCCATGGAGGCGATCACATGGTGACCGAGAACCGACAACAGGACACGAACGCACGGGCGATCACATCACGGCGGCGCGTACTGGCCGCCGCCGCGCTCGCGCCGGTACTGACCGCGGCGGGCCCCGCCGCGGCCCGCACCCTGCCCACCGGAACGACCGGGGCGGCGCACGGAAAACGGATCAAGCCGGTGCCGACCGGCCTGGACGACTGGGCGGACGTGGCGAAGGCGCTGGGCCGCCCCGGCAACATGCTGCGCGGCACGACCTACCACACGGGCTTTCCCCGGCGGGATCTCCACGTGGTCTCCGAGGGCGTCGTCGTCACACCGGGGCTCGCGCTGGGCACGCATGTGGCCTTCGTCCGCTACGCCGACGGCTCCACGATGCTCATGGGCGACGTGGTGGTCACCGAGCACGAGCTCCAGCGGGTGACCGACACATGGCAGGCGAACGGGATCGAGCAGACCGCGCTCCACAAGCACCTGCTCTCCCAGACCCCGGACATCTGGTGGACCCATGTCCACGGCCACGGCCACGACGCGGTGGCCCTGGCCCGCGGGCTGCGCGCGGGATTCGACCGCACCGGCACCCCGCCGCCCGTGCCGCCGCTGCCGTCGGCCCCGGTCGACCTGGACATCGCCGGGATGGAGGCGGCGCTCGGCGCCAAGGGCTCCATCGAGGACGGGCTCTACAAGGTCGTCTTCGTCCGCCGCGAGACCATCGCGGACGGCCATCTGATCCTGCCTCCCGGCCTCGGGTCGAGCAGTGCGTTCAACTTCCAGCCGCTGGGCCGCGGCCGGGCCGCGCTCAGCGGCGACTGCGCCATGCTCACCGATGAGGTCCCGCATGTGCTGAGGGCCCTGCGGCGCGGCGGGATCAAGCTCGTCGAGCTGCACAACCACCATCTGTCGGAGGACCCCCGCCTGTTCTTCACCCACTTCTGGGCGGTGGGCGACGGCGTCGCGCTCGCCCGCGCGCTGCGCCCCGCGGTGGACGCCACCGACGTCGTACCGAACATCTGAGACCGGCCGCACCGGGCGTACGGGGCACGAGGTCCGCGCCGGTCGCCGGACCGCATTGCGCCGGTCCAGCGACCGGCGCCGCCGAATCCGTTCTGCATATGGACCAATCGGCCCCGAGCGGCGCGTGGCCCCGCGGGCGACCGGGCACCCATGGACCGTCCAGCCCGCACATTCCATGACCCACCCGTCAGATCCCCATCTGGAGCTCCGCATGGAACCAGTCGCCGGCGCACGGCACTGCCCGTTCGACTACGCCGAGGCCCTCGAATTCGACCCGGTGCTCAGGCACTTGATGACCGAAGAACCCGTCTCCCGCATCCGCCTCCCGCACGGCGACGGCGAGGCATGGCTCGTCACCGGCTACGACGACGTGCGTACGGTGACCACCGACCGGCGCTTCAGCCGCAGCGCCATCATCGGCCGGAACTTCCCGCGCATGACCCCCGAGCCGATCGTCCAGGACGAGGCGATCAACGTCATGGACCCGCCGGGCAGCAGCCGCCTGCGCAGCCTGATCTCCAAGGGCTTCGCGCCCCGCCACATGGAGCGCATGCAGGTGCGCACGCAGCACGTGGTGGACGAGCTGCTGGACCGCATGGAGGAGCACGGCGCCCCCGCCGACCTGTTCGAGCATCTGGCGGCCCCGCTGCCGCTGACCACCATCTGCGAGGTCCTCGACATTCCGGAGGCAGACCGCGCACAACTGCGCGCCCACGCCCGGACCATGATGGACACCACCGTCGAGAACAAGGACGCCGCGGTACGCGCCAAGGCCGATCTCCGCGCCTACTTCGAGACGTTGACCGCCGAGCGGCGCGCGAACCCGGGCGACGACCTGATCAGCGCGCTGGCCACCGCTCGCGACGGGGACGAGATCCTCAACGACCGGGAACTGACCGTCATGGCCATGGTCCTGCTGATCACCGGCCAGGACACCACCACGTACCAGATCGGGAACATCGCCTACACGCTGCTCACCAGGCCGGACGAGCTCGCCATGGTGCGCGACCGCCCCGAGATGCTCCCGCAGGCCATGGAGGAGCTGCTGCGCTTCATCCCCTTCCGCAAGGGCGTCGGCATCCCCCGTGTCGCCACCGAGGACGTGGAGCTGAGCGGGGTGCGGATCCGGGAGGGGGACATCGTGCATGTCTCCTATCTGACGGCCAACCGTGACGGCCGGAAGTTCGACCGTCCCGACGAGCTGGACCTGGAGCGTGAGGGGCCGTCCCACATGACCTTCGGATGGGGCGGGCACCACTGCCTCGGCGCCCCGCTCGCGGCCGTGGAGCTCCAGACCGCCATCGGAACGCTGCTGAAGCGCTTCCCCGCCCTGAAGCTGGCGACGCCGGCCGAGGAAGTGCGCTGGAACAAGACGTCGATCTGGCGCTATCCCCTCGAACTGCCCGTCACCTGGTGATCCGGGGGCGCGGGTGACTCGCCCGTCCTGGGTGTCTCACCCGTCGTGGCCGTGGCCGACGCCGGGCCGTCATCGATGACGCGCCGGCCCACGGCCGGCGGCAACCCGGAACGCTCCGGGGCGCCGGGCGCCCCGCAGCGTTCCGGCGCGAAGCCCTGCCGCACGGCCCTGCCGCACGCTCGACATGCGGCCCCGATCCGCCTGCCGTAACGTGATCCCGACGGCCACCCCAGCCGTGGCGGATCCGCTTCCGCCCACGAACGGCTAGGGCGTGTTCGAGAAGTAGCGTCGTCCGCCCTGAGGGCGGGTCTCGCGGGGTCCGGCGCGTGCGATCGCAAGGCGCCGGGGTGCCCTCGTAGCGGAGCTACCAGGGCATTTCGGCAACGCGGCGAGCGTGCGTGTCAGACCCCGCGAGACAGACGGGACTCCTCGAACACGCCCTAGAACTCAGTCTTCGACGGTCGGCCCGTCCGCGCCCGTTCCAGGGGTACCTGACCCGGCGCCGGAATCCACCAGCGCTCCACGTCCGCGCAACGCCGCGTGTACGGAGCCGCAGTGGCCGTCTCCGGTAGGCGAACGCCCCGGAACCCTTCGGGCCCGGCCGCGTGGACCATGTCCGCTAGGAGGAGTTCCATGGCGGTTCTCTGCAAGCCGGCCATCGCGGTTCCCGAGTACGTCATCACCAACGAGGAAACCCTTGAGCTGGCTCAACGGCTGCACGGCGACCATCCGCAGATCGACCTGGTCCTTCGGCTGATCGAACACACCGGGGTGCAGAAGCGACATCTGATCCAGCCGATCGACAAGGTGTTGCAGCACCCGGGCTTCGACGCCCGCAGCATCACCTACGAGGAGCACACCAAGGCCCGGGTGCCGGCAGTCGTGCGCCAGGCGCTCGACCACGCCCAACTGGAGCCGCAGCAGATCGACTTGATCGTCTATGTCTCCTGCACCGGCTTCATGATGCCGCCGCCGACCGCGTGGCTCATCGGCGAGATGGGCTTCCGGCCGGAGACCCGGCAGCTGCCGATCGCGCAACTCGGCTGCGCCGCGGGCGGCGCCGCCGTCAACCGGGCGCACGACTACTGCACGGCCTACCCCGACGCCAATGTACTGATCGTGGCCTGCGAGTTCTGCTCACTGTGCTACCAACCCACCGACCTGGGTGTGGGATCGCTGCTGTCCAACGGTCTGTTCGGCGACGGCATAGCCGCCGTCGTGCTGCGGGGCCGCGGCGGGACGGGAGTACGACTGGAGCGCAACGGCTCGTACGTCATCCCGGCCACCGAGGACTGGATCTCGTACGCGGTCCGCTCCACCGGGTTCCACTTCCAGCTCGACAAGCGGGTGCCCGGCACGATGGAGCCCCTCGCACCGGCCCTGGAGGCGGTCGCCGAGGAGAACCAGTGGAACGCCGGCAAGATGGACTTCTACATCATCCACGCGGGCGGCCCGCGCATCCTGGACGACCTGAGCCACTTCCTGGACGTGCCGCCCGAGGCGTTCCGCTTCAGCCGCGCCACCCTCACCGAGTACGGCAACATAGCCAGCGCCGTGGTGCTCGACGCCCTGGGCCGCATGTTCGACGAGGCATCGGTTCTCGACGGCCAGCGTGGCCTGATGGCCGGCTTCGGCCCCGGCATCACCGCCGAGATCTCCCTGGGCACCTGGACTTCCGGATCCCATTCCTGACGCCCCCGCTCCCCCGGCCCGCAGAGCAGTGCCCCAGCGTCTGCGGGCCGGGGGACGGCCGTCGGACCGCCCGGTCACCGTCCTCTCCCGCGCGCCGCACCCCGTTGTCAGTGCCGGGTGCCAGACTCGAAGACATGACCGAACGTTGGGCTCTGGCCATGACGGAGACCGGCGGCGCCCTCCTCGCCCCGCTGGCCCCCACCGGCCTGCCCGCCGCCCCGGTCGTGGCCGAACCCGACCTCGTGGCGGCGGTCCGCGCCCGCCCGGACGTCACCCGCTGGGTCTGGCGGTCCACCGCCGAGATCTACCCCCCTCTGCTCGCGGCCGGCGTCCCCGTGAGCCGCTGCTACGACATCGAGGTCGCCGAATCCCTCCTCCTCGCCCATGAGGGCCGCCTCGGCGAGCCCCGCTCCGCGGCCGCCGCCCACGCCCGCCTGCGCAACGCCCCCGTGCCGCCCGATCCGCCGCCCCGCTCCGCGGAGCCCGGCTCCCAGTCCTCGCTCTTCGAGCCCCGGTCCGGTGCGCAGCTGCCGTTCGACGACCTGCTCCAGGTCTACGCCGACCAGCTCCGCCGTCACGACACCACCGAGCACCCGGGCAGGATGCGCCTGCTCACGGCCGCCGAGTCGGCGGGCATGCTGGTCGCCGTCGAGATGAACCGGTCCGGCCTTCCCTGGCGCGCCGATGTCCACCGGGACGTCCTCCACGATCTGCTCGGCGAGCGTTACGCGGGCGGCGGCGAGCCCCGCAGACTGGCCGAGCTGGCCGACGAGGTGTCGGCCGCCTTCGGCAGACGGGTCCGCCCCGACCTCCCCGCCGACGTGGTGAAGGCCTTCGCGCAGGCCGGCATCAAGGTGAAGTCCACCCGCCGCTGGGAGCTGAAGGAGCTGGACCACCCGGCGGTGGAACCCCTCATCCAGTACAAGAAGCTGTACCGGATCTGGACGGCACACGGCTGGAGCTGGCTGCAGGACTGGGTGCGCGACGGCCGCTTCCGCCCGGAGTACCAGCCGGGCGGCACGGTCAGCGGCCGCTGGACGACCAACGGCGGAGGGGCGCTGCAGATCCCCAAGGTGATACGGCAGGCGGTCGTCGCCGACGAGGGCTGGCGCCTGGTCGTCGCGGACGCCGACCAGATGGAGCCCCGGGTGCTCGCCGCGATCTCCCGCGACCGCGGTCTGATGGAGGTGGCGGGCCATGACGGCGATCTGTACACGGCGCTGTCGGACCGTGCGTTCCACGGCGACCGGGACCACGCCAAGATCGCGCTGCTGGGCTCGGTCTACGGCCAGACCTCGGGCGACGGCCTGAAGAACCTGGCCGCCCTGCGCCGGAGATTCCCGCTGGCCGTGGCCTATGTCGACGATGCCGCGAAGGCGGGCGAGGAGGGACGTCTCGTACGGACGTGGCTCGGCCGGACCAGTCCCCCCGCGGCCGGGAGCGGGACGGACGAGGAGGCCGGCATCCCGCAGGAGAGCACCGAACCGCCCTCCGCCGAAGGCGATCTCACCCCTGGTTACGCATCGTCCAATGCCCGCGCGCGGGGCCGATTCACGCGCAACTTCGTGGTGCAGGGCAGCGCGGCCGACTGGGCGCTGCTGCTCCTGGCCGCCCTGCGCCAGTCGCTCCGCACCGCCGGCCTCCGGGCCGAGCTGGTCTTCTTCCAGCACGACGAGGTGATCGTGCACTGTCCTCAGGAGGAGGCGCAGGCCGTGGTGAAGGCGATCCGGGCGGCCGGTGAGCTGGCCGGGCGGACCGTCTTCGGCGAGACGCCGGTGCGTTTTCCGTTCACTACGGCGGTGGTGGAGCGTTATTCGGACGCGAAGTAGGTCCCGTCTCCGGCCCCGGAGCGGGCCCGGAAGCCGGTCGTGCGCCCCGGCCAGGACCGGCGCCCGGTCCCTCGTCGAACCCGGCCAGCCCGTGGTCGTAGTGCGCCGGACGCAGATGCTGATGCCGGTGCCGGGCGTTGAGCAGATGAATGACGAACGCCGCCATCGCGATCATCGCGAGGACGACCACGACCATGACCAATGTGTCCATGGGATACCGGCCCCCTTCGCTGCGCAGGCCGACCCGAGCGGCTCACCCGGAGCCGTACGCATCCAGGCTACTCCGCTGCCCGGCTCCCGGCCTTCGGCAGGAACGCCCCGGCGGGGACCGGGAGACCGGGAACGTGGAGAGGTCCGGGCCGGAAAGCGTTCCCGGCCCGGACCCGGCGCGGCGCGCGCCCCGCTCCGCTGCGTGTCTACCCGCGTTCCCACAACGCGGGGACGTTCGGCGGTTCCCAGCCGGCCATGGCCGAGTGCGCCTGCAGACAGCGGTAGGCGACGCCGCCGTACGTGACGCGGTCTCCCGCGCTGTAGAGCGTTCCGGCCGCCCAGGTGGAGCCGGGCGGATCGGTCGGCGGGTCGGTGGGCGGATCGGTCGGGGTCTGGGCGAGGTCGAGGACGAAGTCGAACGTCCCCTCCTTCGCCGGTCCGGCGTCCCGGACGTTCATCAGGAGCGCGGGGTCGAAGAGGGCGTCGGTGTTGTTGCGCGGCTCGTCCGGGAAGTACAGCTGGGTGGTCAGGATGCCCGAGCCGGGCGCCTGGACCTTGACGTGGATGTGACGCGTACGCCCCGGGTACAGCCCCGGCACGATCGTGGTCAGGCCGAAGGCTCCCGACTGATCGGTGAACTGGTGCCCGCGGAAGGCGAATCCGCTCATGTCGTACGCGCCGTCGGTGTCGGCCTGCCAGAAGTCCAGGAGCACTCCGGGGACGGGTTTGCAGGCCCGCCCGAAGACGTAGCCGCTCACGGTCAGCCGGACGCCGGGCGTGCTGCCGGTCACCAGGCTCGTACGGAGCGGGGAGTCGGGCTTGAAGTAGGGCCCCTCGATCTGGTCGTGGGTCGGGCCGTCGCCGTCGTCGCAGTTCGGCGTGGGGGCCGGCGGCCAGCCGCCGCTCCCGGCATCGCGGGCCAGCGCGACGCCTCCGCCCGCGAGCAGCGGGACGGTGCCGGCCACGAGAGCGGCCTTGAGCAGTGTCTTGCGGCTGATCCGGCGGTCGCCGCCGGAGCCTTCGGTCGGTTCTGGGGTCATGGCTGATTCCTCGGATGGGGGAAGGGCACGTGCATGACACAGAGCACGGATCAGGGAGCAGGGACCGGGGTGCGCGCCGCCCGGCCGGGAGGCCGGAGCGGAAGCCGGGCGGGCGCGGTAACCGGTGGCGGCCGGGCCGGAGCCGCCGGTTTCACTTCGGGAGAGCCCTCAGACGCGTTCCCAGAGGGCCGGCACGTTCGGCGGCGTCCAGCCGGGCTGGGCCAGGTGCGGCTGGAGGCAGCGGTAGCTGTCGGAGCCGTACGTCACGACATCGCCCGCCGCGTACGTCGTGCCCGCCGCCCAGCTGCCGCCCGGCTCGGTCGGCGGGTCGGTGGGCGGATCGGTCGGGGCGCCGTTGGTGACCAGGGTGAGCCCGTACGCCTGGAGCGCCGGGTTCACCGGCTGGAAGTACGTCGTACCGCCCTGGGAACAGTTGCCGGAGCCGCCGGAGGTGACGCCCTGCGCCTGGCTGCCGGAGATGAACGACCCGCCGGAGTCACCGGGTTCGGCGCACACATCGGTGCGGGTGACCCCGGAGACGGTGCCCTCCTGGTAGGTGACGCTGGTGTTGCGCTGCTGCACCGTCCCGCAGTGCCAGCCGGTCGTCGAGCCGGAGCGGCAGACCGACGCCCCCTCCAGGGCCTCGGTGGATCCGGTGACCGTCACATCGCCGTTGCCGTAACCGTTCACCAGGGCGCGCGGCGTCCAGTTGGTGTTGGTGGCGACCCAGGAGTAGTCGCGGCCGGGGAAGATGGAGCCCTGGAACGAGCCCTGCGCCTGCTGGTTGTAGCCGCTGGTGCCGACCCCGGGAGTTCCGCAGTGACCGGCGCTGACGAAGCCGGACTGACTGCTGCCACGCTTGACCGGGAAGCCTACGGAGCAGCGCCCCGAGCCGTTCATGTAGTACGCGTCACCGCCCCGCAGATCGGTGAACGTACGCGGCTCCTCCGCCGAGTGACGCACCGTCACCCAGGCAGGCGCCACCCCGGAATCGGCGAGGAACGCATCGGCGGCGGAGGCGCGGGCGGCCTGCACGACGACCCGGTTGCTCGCCACGTCGACATACCAGACGGGCACGCCCTCGGGGGCCTCGCGCAGCGCCACCCGGTCCAACGCGGCCTTGACCGCGCAGAGTTCGGCCTGACTGTGCTCGACGACGACGGGCCTGGCACCGGCCTCGCGGATCCGGGCGGCGTCCGAGGCGTCGGTGGTGGCCACGGTCAGGGCCGCGTCGGCACCGCTCACCCGGGCACCGGCGAAGTCCGCGCCGAGGGAGCGCTTCAGCCCGGCGGCGACGGCCGCCGCCCGGGTCTCGTGGCCGAGCCGGACGCGCGCCTCGGCGGCGGTCAGTCCGAGGTCGCGTCGCATGGCCTCCAGCAGACCGGGCGAGAGCTGCTCGGTCCCCGTGGCGGCGGGGGTGCGGAGGTGGGGAGCCGGATCGGCGGATGCGCTGCCGGTCAGACCTGCCAGCGCGAGCACACCGACGGCCACGGTGGCGGTACACGCGGCCGGGGCACGTCTGCGGAGCATGGATCTCTCCACGGAACTCTCCTTGACTTCGGGGGAATTGCCGCCAAGGTAGCCGCGCACACGTCATCCCCAGGAGATCCCGTTCGCCCCCTCACTTCGCGTTATGGGGCCCCTGACCAGCGACAACGGGCTCCCTGCTCCGCAGTCGGGCCGCGGACATCCACATCCGCCGGCGATCCCCGTAGGTTCGCCCCATGCGAATAGGCGAGCTACTGGGTGCCGGACGATCCGCCGATGTGTACGCACTCGACGAGAAGTGGGTCCTGCGCCATTACCGCGACGGCATGGACGCCACTCCCGAATGGATGGTCATGTCCTACCTCGGCGCACACGGCTACCCGGTCCCCCGTCTGGGCCCCCGGGACGCCGAGACACCCCCCTGCGACCTGGTGCTGCAACGCCTGACCGGCCCGACGATGCTGGATTCCCTGCTGGCCGGCGACCTGTCGGCTGCCGACGCGGGCAGCATGCTGGCCGGCCTGCTCGACGAACTCCACACCGTCCCGGCCCGGCTCTCCCCGTACCCCGAGGACCGGATCCTCCACCTCGACCTGCACCCGGGCAACGTGATGCTGACGGACCGGGGCCCGGTGGTGATCGACTGGAGCAACACCACGGAGGGCGCTCCGGCCGCGGACCGGGCCATGTCGTCCCTGATCCTGGCCCAGGTGGCGGTCGACCCCCGGTCCCCCGCATCGTCGGGCGCCCGCTCCCTGCTGGACGCCCTGGTGCCGCACTTCTCCGCGTCCGGCGGCATCCCCGCCCCTCACCTCGCCGAGGCCGCCCGGCGTCGCGCCGCCAACCCGACGATGAGCCCGCACGAGGTGGACCTCATCGGCCGGGCGATGTCCCTGATCGAAGAACTGACGACCTGAACCCTGATCCGAAGCCCCTCGCCCGGCTCACTGCGTGGCAGGCCGGGCCGGCAGCGAATAGACGTGCCGTGGGGTCACGATGCGGTGATCGCCTCGCCGAAGAGAGTGCTCGGCTCCGACCCCTGGTAGTCGGTGTCCGTGTTGAGGAGCACGACCAGGGTGGCCTTCGACTCCGGCAGGTGGACGACGGCCCGAGGCCGTAGGCGCTCCGCGAGAGCTGCGGGAGAGCTCAAGAGCGTGGAGGCGGAGTGACCCCGCAACGGGCCGTACCGCGCATCGGATGCCGTGACTTCGGGCGTATGCCGGTTGTGAACCGGGCGCTCTCTGGGGCAGGGCTTCACGCCGCGCGGGCCGTGCTGCTTCGCTGGCAGGGTGAGTGAAGACAGCCAGGTGCGAGCACCCCGGTCGGGGCAGCGTGGACGTCGGTAACGCGACCGCCGCGGCGGTCGCGCTCATCGGAGTCGTCGGCACGCTGCTGTCCGCCGTGCTGACCCAGCGCGCCGCGGACCGGAACCGGCAGCGCGAGCACGCGCGCGCGGAGCGACTGCGGGCGCGGCGCAGTGAGGCCGAGGCACGGCACTCGACCTGTGTCGCGCTCAACACGGCCGCCCGCCAGTATCTGGCCGCCCTCACCGACCAGTTCCACGCACTCGGCGGCACCGAGGACACGGGGCCGGTACGAGTCCGGCTCGTCGAGGCCCGCGATCTGCACCGAGAGGTCCACGCGGAAGCCCAGTTGCGGCTGCCGGAGCGGATCCTCGGCATCGCGGACGAGGTCAGCCACGGTCTGGGCGCGCTGTACGGCAGGCTGCTGCGCCTGGCCGACGGGATACCCCGGCCGGGCGAGTCACCGGCCGCCGCGAAGGCCGACATCGACGCGCTGTGGGACCGGCTGCGCACATTGCGGCGGGAGATGCGGGAAGAACTACGGGGACCAGGCAGGGACGACCGGCAGGCCGAGGGGGATGTGTGACCTACCCGGAGATCGAGGAGAACGGGGGCGTCCGGGCGCTGCGCACCTGGGTGATGGCCGCCACGAAACGGGCGCTGCGGCTGTACCCGCCGGGCTCCCCCGGGGCCGGCCCGGACGTGTACGACAGATCGATCGCCGAACTCGACGAGCTGACGCGTCTGCTGGAGCACGACGCGGAACTGCGTGCCACGGTGTCGGTCCAACTCGGTTCCGTCCTGGCGATGCGTCATCTCGCCAGGGGCGGCGTGCCGGCGGACCGGGAGCGGGCCCGGCGGCTGCTGCGGGAGGCCCGGGACCCGGCGACGGCGACCGGGGCGGCGACGGACGCGGATGACCGGCGATGGGCCGCGCTGTCCCTGCTGTCCCTCGTGCTGCCGGTGCCGCAGCAGGACGTTCGCAGTGATCAGCCGCCCTCGTTGTCCGGCCTGCTCGACTGGCGCGCCGAGCTGGGTCCTGCGGGGATGGCTGCCGCCGTGGTCGAGATGCGGGAGTTGCTGGACGAGGTCCAGGAGCTGCCGCTGCCGCCGGAGCAGCACGAGCAGTTGCGGCGGACGGGCGCCGTGCTCGCGCAGCTGGCCGGGCCCGATTCGCCCGTCCGCTCCATGCGCGCGTTCATGGACGCGATGTCCGGTGGGGTCCCGTACGAGGACGAATTACGGAAGGTGACGGACCTGCTGTCGGACCTGTCCGACCCGCCGGCGGAGCCGGCACCCGCCGCGCGCGCGGAAGCCCCCGCGCCTCCCGGTCCGCCCCCCGGTCCACCTCCCGGCGGCACCGAGGCCTTCGCCGCCATGAACGCCGTCGTCCCCTCACTGTTCGAGGCATTCGACGCCTTCCGGAGCGGCGATCCGCAGACCCTCGACCAGGCGCTGGGCCGGCTTCGCGACGCGCACGGGCTGATGCCGTCCGGCCATGAGCTGGGACCCCAGCTGGAGATGCTCAGCGCCACCCTGCTCCAGCTGGGGCAGGCGACCGGCGGCAGCCTCCACGACGGGGCGCTCGGCCGTACGGTCATGGAGACACTGGGCGACCGGAACGGCCTGTTCACGCCGGACCCCGCCAATCCGATCGACCGCGAATTCGCGGTCCTCCTGCGCGTCGTGCCCCTCAGCGTCCGGCTCCGCACCGCTCACGAGGCGGAGGACGTCGGGGCCGTGCGCGCCATCCACGCCGAACTCGTCGCGCTGGACACGGAGACCCCACGGGACCACAAGCTCCGTTACCTGGTCATGGGGGGTCTCGCCCAGTCCTGCATCACGCTCGGCATGCTGACGGACGACAGCGACATGATGCTGCGCGGCGCCGACCACTTCGAGCAGGCCACCGCGGCGGCGGACTCGTTGCCCCCGCTCTTCCGGGACCTGGTCGATCAGGCCGGCCTCGGCCCGGACGCCCTGCGCGCCAGGGTCACCAACGACGCGACACTGCTCCGGAACCACGCCCCCGCGCCGTCCGACGCGCCGAGGGGGCAGCAGTGGCTCGCCACGATGTCCCTGGCCCTCAAGTACGGCCTCACCCACGACCCGGCGCATCTCCCCCCGCTCATCGGTGAACTGGAGCGCATCCGGGACGAGATCCGGCAGGGCCGGCAACCCTGGTTCGCCGCGGACGCCCTGTGGCAGCTGGCGGTGGCCTACCGTGCCCGCCGGCACCATACCGAGGACGCAACGGCCCAGGCCGCGGCGACGGACACCGCGCTGGAGGCGCTGCACGTACTGGCGGGCGACGTCATTCTCCAGCGCGGCGCCGAACACGGCCTGCTCACGGCACGCTCAGGCGCCGAACGCGGCGTTCGCACCGCCGTCTGGGCCGCTTCGCAGGGCCGCGCGGAGGATGCGCTGGCCGCTCTGGAACTGGGCCGCGCCCTGGTGCTGCACGCGGCATCCACCTCCCGAGCCGTGCCGGAGCTGCTCGAAGCGCGCGGGCACGAGGAGCTCGCCGCGGCATGGCGGGCCTCCGGCACCCGCGATACCGACACCGAGGACGGGCCGCCGGGAGAACTGCCGAGCACCCTGCGCCGCCGCGCCCTGGAGGCGCTCGGCCACCGGCAGCAGCGGCTGTTCACCACCCCCACGGCGCACGAGTTGGCGGACGGACTCGCCGAGGCCGGGGCGGACGCGCTCGTCTACCTGCTTCCCGGCGAGGGCGAGACGCCCGGGGTGGGGATCGTCGTGGGCCCGGACCACAGCGTCGGCGTGGGGGGTCTTCCCCTTCTGTCGGACACCGGAAGCGCACCTCTTGAGCGCTACCTCGACGCGGCCGCCGCGCGCTCCCGGCAGCTCGGCGATCCGGCCGCCGAACAGGCGTGGGAGGAGGCCCTGTCGGAGCTGTGCGACTGGGCGTACCGCGCGGGGCTCGAAGAGATTCTCCACGCCGTCGAGGGACGGCTCGACTCCGGTGCGTCCGGCCACGACCGCCGTCCGGGCCCCCTCCGTATCGTCCTGGTGCCGTGCGGGCGGCTGGGGGTCGTCCCCTGGCACGCGGCACGCCTGCCCGCGGCGGCGCCCCACGACTACGTCTGCCAGAACGTCGTCATCAGTTACGCGTCGTCCGGCGGCCAGTTGCTGCAGACGATCAAACGCGCACAGCTCGACCCGGCCGCCGCCCCGGTCCTGATCGCCGACCCCCGGCAGGAACTGACCCACGCCGAGCGGGAGGCCGCGGCGCTCCACGAGGCCTTCTACCCGCGGGCGCGGATGTACGGCGAGTTCTACGAACCGCCCGTGGAACCGGTGGCGACCGGCACGCCCGACGAGGTCCTCGCCCTGCTCTCCGAGTCCCCCTCACTGCTGCACGTGGCCTCGCACGGCTCGGCGGGAGTGCGCCCGACGGTGTCGGCACTGCATCTCGCCTTCCCCGACGGCACCGACATGCTGCCGCCCGAGGAGGGCGGTCCCGGGGCCGTACCGGACCTGGGCATGCTGACCGTGACACGGCTTCTCGACCGGCCGTCCGACGAAGCTTCCGCCCCGCACGGCCCGTTGGTGGTCCTGAGTGCCTGCGAGACCGACCTCAGCACCCGTGACCACGACGAGGCCCTGACCCTGACGACGTCCTTCGTCTCGGGCGGGGCACGCAATGTGGTGGGGTCGCGGTGGACCACCCGGGACGGGGCCTCGGCGCTGATGATGGCGGTGTTCCACCACTACCTGGCGGTCGAGGGGCAGGGACCGGCGGACGCGCTCAGGGCCGCACAGCTGTGGATGCTCGACCCGGACCGCAGGAATCGGGGCTCACTCAGCGGCGGGCTGCTGCGCGAGATCCAGCGCCCGGGACTCGACCGCCTCCTGGTCTGGGCGGCGTTCATCCACCAGGGGCACCCCGGCTCCGGACAGACAACGACGGCAACGACGGCGCGGACGGCGTCCGCGGAGGGAGCCGCATGAACCCGGAACAGTTTCTCGACCTGGTCGGCGAGCACTGGGACAGTATCCGCGAGTCGCTCGACGACGAGCAGTACGCACTGTTCCTCGCCCGGCTGGGTGCGCTCGCCGAGACGGCGGAGGAAGACAACAAGTCGGTGCTCAGGGCACTGAAAGGCGTCAAGTTCGCCCTGATTCCCCTGCCGTTCGACCACCCGGTGCAACTGGCCCTGGAGTCCGTCCGGTACGCCGGTGCCGCGACCGTGCCGACGCCCGCCGTGGCCGGTGCGCGGTCACTCCTCGTACGCATCTCGGAGCCGCGGCCCGCGCCGGGGACGGCGGCCATCATCCGTGCGGTGCAGGCCCGCCTGCTGGCGGAGCCCGCGCTCGACCACCCGGTCGTGGACGCCCGTTGCCAGTCGGCGGGTCTCGACGAACCACCGCCGGAGCTGATCCGCCTCGACGACACCGAGCACGGCGACCGCTACCCGTCCTTCCAGTTCGCCGGTGCGGCCGGCGGCCCGATCCCCGTCGTCCTCCGCGTCAACCGCATCCTCCTCTCCGACACCGACCCCTGGGGCGCCGCGGACTGGTGGCTGAGCGGCAATGTCTGGCTCGGCGGAAAGCCCGCATCGCTGCTCGGGGAACTCCCCGAGGAACAGTTGGTGGGCGCCGCCACGGCTCTCGTGGAGGGAGACCGATGACCGGAACCCTTCCCCCGTCCGCCTTCGTGCTGCGGCCCAACAGCCGCCTGCTCCCCGCCGGTACGCTGCTGTGGCGGATGCACAGGACGAAGCGGCCGGCCGAGCAGTTCAACCCGATCGCGGTGGACGCCCACTTCGGCGGCAACCGCTTCGACGGAACCGAGTCGGACCCGTACCAGTACCTGTACCTGGCCGACACCCCGGCCACCGCACTGGCCGAGACCCTGCTGCGTTCCCTTGAGTTCGACCAGGACGCCGGGATGCGCCTGATCCCGTACGCCGCGGTCCGGGGCAAGTCCCTGACCCTGTTGCGCACCCGCTGCGAACTCGCCCTGGTCTCGCTGGTCACCGAGGCGGACCTGGCCGCCGTGTGCCAGGATTCGTGGCTGCTCGAAGCGGAGGGCGAGCGCTACGCGAAGACCCGTCGCTGGGCGAGCGAGATCCGGGCCCAGAAGCCCGAGACCATGGGTCTGATCTGGCAGTCCCGGCGCAACCGGCCCCACCTCGCATCGGTCCTCTTCCACGACCGGTGTGCGGGCGAGCCGCTCGCCGCGGTGCCGGGCAACGGCATCCCGGACATGGGCTCCCCGGCCGGTGTGGCGGAGACGAACCAGCTGCTCGCCCCGCTGCGCAGTGCGATCGTGCCGCCCCGTACCAGCTGATCGCCCGTGTCACCCAATCGCTTGTGGCGGCACGCGAGCGGTGCCATCGTGACACCATGCCACTCGTTGACCACGAGTCAATTCTGGCGGACCTCAGGCAGGTTCGGCGTGCCGGACCGGTCAGGCTGCGCGACCTGACGCTCTCCGCCCTCCGGCGTGCGGCCGCCGCCCGCACACCGGACGGCTCGGTCGAAGGACTGCTGCGGCTCGCCGTGGCGCGCATCGACACGGACACCCTGCGGACGGCTGCCGAGTACACCCTCGGCCTGGCGCAGGGCACCCGGGACTGGGCGCCCTCGTCGCGGCGCAGCCGGGCGGCCCAGGTCTACGGGGTCAGCGTCGAGCGTTTCCGCAAGCACCAGGAACTCGTGGTCCTCGGACACGTCGCCGAGCAGATCGTGGAGCTGGCGGACGGCGGCGCCGCACAGGACTGGAGCGGGTCCTCGCACCGGCACGTGGACGTCCGCGCGGCCGGACGCAGTGTCCGCCTCACCCTGCACGTCCACCCGGTCGACCTGCTGCGCAACGTCGACGTGGTGGTCTCGCCGAGCAATACGCACTTCGGGCTGCCCGAACCGTACAAGTCCTCCGTCTCGGCCTCGCTGCGCCGGGCGGGCGCGGTCCAGGGCGTGACCGGCGACGTGCACGACGACCCCGTCCACGACGGCCTGCGCAAATGGACCGCCCAGCAAGGCACTTCGGGCCGCCCGGTCCTCCCCGGCACCGTGGCCGCGACCGATCCCGGCGCCCTCGCGAGCCAGGGGATACGCCGGATCTACCACGCCGCTGTCGCCGTGCCCCGGGCCGGCACCAACGACTACGACGTGCTTCCCGCCGACATCACCCGAGCCACGTCCCGTGTCCTCGCGGTCCTCGCGGACGAGCACGACCACTTCACGCCACCGCTGCGCTCGGTGTGCTTCCCGCTGCTCGGCTCGGGGCGCGGCGGCCTGCCGTACGAGGTCAGCCTGGCCGCCATGTGGCCCGCCGTGGAGGCGGAGTTGGCCCGGGGCGCGCAGTGGGATCTCCACTTCGTCGTCCGGACCCCGGGCGCCGCCGCGCTCCTCGAACGGCTGCCCACCAGGATCCGCCCGCACCGCGACCAGTCCCCGCCCGGACCTTCCTGTTGACTGGAACCACCAGGGGAATTCCGGCCGTCCACCGGCCGTAATTCCCCAGGCTCCCCTTTTCCCTTCGCCTTTCGAAGGGGATCAGGAGGAATCCGGAACCGTGTGCTTCATGTAGGCGTCCGTGACACTTGCATGCTCAAAGGTCGACTGGCTCTGCGATCGGAGAGGTAAGGATCATTGATCGGCGAAAATGATCGTGCGTGTCCGGTGTGCGGAACTCCTGACGGGGACGAACCCCGCTGTCCGGACTGTGGATGGCAGATGCACGGCGACCCGGTCCTGGGGGATCCGACCGACGCCGACCGGGAGTCCGCGGCAGCCGTGCTGCAGGCCGCCGAGCACGCCTGGGACGTACGGGCGGCGGCACTGTCGGGGGCGGGCACCGACGACGGGGG
Organism: Streptomyces sp. NBC_01363; assembly: GCF_026340595.1. Lineage (GTDB taxonomy): Bacteria > Actinomycetota > Actinomycetes > Streptomycetales > Streptomycetaceae > Streptomyces. The sequence continues at coordinate 2,066,452 of NZ_JAPEPF010000001.1, read as the reverse complement.
CCAGACGGCGGCGGTGCTGCGGGGCGGCCCCGCGGGGCCCGGCGAACCGGATCCGGCGAAAGGGCCCGCATTCCCCCGGGACCTGCCCTCACCCGGCACGGCACAGTGGGAACAGACCCTTGCGGACCTGGTCGACGGCCGTGTTGTTCGTGGAATTCACTTCCGACCGCGTCAACGTGATCAAGGCCGTCGTGGACCGGAGCGGAATACCGCGGCAGACCGACGCCGGAAGCGCCGATTGGGATTCCATCGTGCCACTGCTCGATCCGCGCGGGGAAATACGCCGGTTCCAGCTCGCGGGCGGAATCGGCACCTTGCCGGTGGTCGGCCGCAGGGAATTCGACAACGCGCTGACACGGTGGCTCCGCGACCACATCCCGCCCGCCTGTGCCCACACGGTCGTCCTGGTCGTCCGCCGGGCGGGCCGGCTCCTGCTGGACCGGGCCGCGGCGCTGCTGCGGACCACGTACGCCCTGCGGGCCGAGCTCCGCCCGGCGTCGGCAGGTCCCGTCGCGCCGGGCGGGGCCGCCGGCCACCCGGGCCCCGCACACGGGACGGACACGGAGGCGGTGGTACGCGAGGCGCTGCGCAACCGGCTCGCCGAACACGAGTCCCTGCGTCGCCAGGCCGACGAACTGCGCCACCAGGAGCAGCTGGTGCTCAACCTGGACGCTCTCCAGGAGCAGCAGGAGGTTCACGACGATCTCCGTCCTCCCCGGGTGGGCCGATCGGCGGAGCCGGCGTGGAGCCGCCCCGCCGGAACATCTTCGCATCCCCGGGTCCACGCCGACCGGTTGTTCCGGCCTTTGCGATCAAACGGCCGGACGACCCCGCCGACGGCTCGACCACCCGGACGTCACGGCGACTTCACGCCCCGGGGCAGCATCCGTCACGGTCCCGGAGGGCAGCTGCCCGCACGTCGGGGCGGCCGGTCGCCCGCCGGGGCCGGAACGGATTCCTCAGCACCACGCCCGCCGCGTCACTCCCCGTCGCGCAGCCGGTTGGCCAAGGAGGCCAGCGGCTCGGCCTCCTCGGTGTGGCCCAGGGCCGTCAGGCGGGAGACCGCCGCGTCGAGCCGGTTGAGGGCGGGGGCGGGACGCTCCAGGTAGATGCCCTCCACGGCACCGGCGAGACGGACGCACTCGGCCCACTCGCCGGCGTGCTCCTCCTCCGGTCCCGGCTCGCCGAGCAGGGCGAGGGCCTTCTCCAGGGCGGCCAGGGCGGCATCGGGCTCACCGGCGTAGGCATTGACCCGCCCGTGTTCGTAAGCCAGGGCGGTGTCCAGGGAACGGCCGCGGGCCTGGTACTCGGCGGCGCGGGCCTCGTCGGCGATCCGTCCGGCGGCGGCGAGGTGGGCGAGGGCGTCGGCCAGTCCGTCGGAGCCCTGCTGCTGGGCCTGGAGGCGGGCGAGTTCGCGCAGGCAGTTGCTGAGCTGCTCGTAGCGCGGGGCCCGCGCATGGGCGGCGAGTGCCTGGTCCACGACCTCGCGGGCCCGGTCGAACTCGCCGGACTCGCCGAGGAGTACGGCCGTCTCCGCGGCGATCATGGCATGGCTCCCCGGGTCGTCGTCCCAGCCGGCCGACTCGGCCGCGAGGGCGACGAACTCCGTCGCGGCGGCCTTCAGGTCCTCCCCCGCGTGCAGCGCGCGGGCGCGGGTCAGGCGCAGCTGAGCGACGAGCCGGTCGTCCAGCTCTCCGGTGGCGACATCCGGTTCGGCCAGGAGGGAGTCGAGCAGGGCGATGCAGTCCTCGACGCGGCCCAGGTCGAGGCAGAGCTGGGCCGCGTTGCTGTAGGTGCAGAACGCGTCCGTCCGGCTGCCGCCGCGCAGGTCCAGCTCCGCCGAGCGCGTCAGGTGCCGCAGCGCCTCGTCGGGGCGGCCGAGGTGCATGCAGGCCTCGGCCAGATCACCGTGGAGGCGGGCGGCGTCGACCACGCCGGCCGGCCAGTCGGCGGCCAGTCGCAGACTCTCGGTCAGGTTCGCATGCGCGGCCTGCGCGTCCTGGAGTCCGATCTGGATCCGGCCGCGCAGTCCGAGCGTACGGGGCAGGTGCCAGGCGGGGCCGTGCTCCTTCAGCCGGCCGAGGAGGCCGTCGATCCCGGTGACCGCGGCGGGCAGGTCGCCGGAGAGGGCGTACGTGCCGGCCCGCAGCAACAGGGCGCCGGAGATCTGCCCGACGAGGTCGTGCCGGGTGGCGAACGCGTGCAGCAGGTCCACCTCGGCGAAGACCGGCGCGACGTGCTCCTCGCTCCCCGACGTCTGCAGGCGCATGCCGAGCGCGGTCGCCCGCAGCCGCAGCAGACGGGCCTCCTGGTACGGGGCGAGGCCGGACGTCTCCTCGTGCAGGCGGACCACGGACGCGTGGGCGGCGGTCAGCGCGGCGGCCTTCGCCTCGGCCCCGTCGGCACCCTCGCCCTCCGCGGGGATCTCGGCGGCGGCGAACAGTGCGCAGGCGCGGGCGATCACCGCGTCACCCGGCACTCCGGCGTCGTCGTACAGACCCGCGGCCTCCTCGTGGAGAGCGGCGGCATCGGCGAACTCGTCCTTCTCGCCCGCCCGGGTCGCCTCGTCGGTCAGCAGATCCGCGCGCAGCCGCACGAGCGGGCCCACGGCCGGGTCGTCGGGGTGGGTGTAGTCGCGGGCGGCGACGAGCGTGCGCAGCCGCGCCCAGCAGGCCTGTGCGCCCGGGTGCCCCCGCTCGTCCAACTCCCGTGCATGGAGGATGAGTTCGGGCAGCGATTCCGGGACAGCGGCGGCCGTACGGGCGGCGGGCGCGGCAACCGGGGCGGCCGGGGAGACGTCGTCGAGGCCGCGGGTGCGCAGGGTCAGTTCCAGCGCGTCCAGGAGCGGGGCACGGTCGAGGCGTGCCCTGCGGCGGTCGGTGTGGGCCGTGGTTCCGTTGCGGGCGTCGAAGCGGGCGGCGAGGTCGTCGGCGCGACCGCGCACCTCGGCGCGCAGTCCGGCCACCGTCCAGGTGCGGCCCGCGTATCCGGCGGCGGGCAGTTCGCCGTGGCCGAGGTGGTCGACGCGCTGGAGGAGGACCTCCACGCCGGTGAGGAAGTCGAACAGGTCCAGCGGCGAGTCCACCTCGTCGAACAGGCTCCGGTTCTCGGCGAGCAGTTCCAGGCCGCGTGCCTCGTTGCCGGTCAGGGCGCAGAACTCCAGGTGCCGGCCGACCTCCCGGGACATCGAGGGGTTGCGGCGGCAGCCGCGGTAGCCGGCGAGGTGCAGCTCCCGGGCCCGGTCGATACGGCCGGTGCGCAGCAGGGGCAGCAGCGCGTGCGAGACGGAGCGGGCCGGCTCCTCCTGGCAGGACTCCTTCCCGGCCAGGACGGGCTCCCAGGCGCCCAGCGCCCGCTCGTCGTCGCCCGCCGCGAGGTGGTGCAGGGCGAGCTCGCCGATCTCGCAGGCCTCGCAGTCGCTGAGCCGGGTCCGGGGGCGGCCCGCCCACAGCTCGTAGGCAAGGGTGGTGTCCTCACCGACGTGGACGGCGAGCTGGAACGCCTGTCCGTAGTAGGGCTGGAGGCCCAGGCCGGCCTTCTCGTACCGGTCGCGCATCTCCGTCAGCCACTGGCGCAGGCTGGCCAGCGGTATCTCGGGCAGCTCGCACAGGGCGCCGGCCACCCACTTGAACCGCCAGAACAGCGTATGGCGCCGGCGCTCGTCGAAGGCATCGGGCTGCTCGTCGAACAGGGTGAGCAGGCGGGCGAAGACGACGGGCGACTTCCGGGGTTCGGAGCCGTAGGTGTACGCCTCGTGGAGTTCGAAGAGCGCGTCGACGAGCGGGGCGGGCTCCGCGAACTGCTCGGCGGCGTCAACGAGTTCCTCGGCGGTGACGGTGCGGGGGCGACCGTAGGGGCGCCGGTCGTTCTCCTGGAGCGCCTGGTACAGCTCGTCGGTGGTCTGGGGTGCGGTCGGCATCGTCAGCTGTCCTTGCGGAGGGCGTGGGCGAGAAGGTCGAGGAAGGAGCGGTTGATGAGGCTCGACTCGGAGGGCCTGAGCGGGCGCCGGGACAGCATCGCGGCCTGCCCGTAGAGGGCTTCGGCGCTGGTACGGGCCAGCTCGGGCTCATCGATGGCGACGGCGGCGCGGACCAGCGGGTTGAGCTGGTTGAGGATCAGCTGGGCGCGCGGGGCCTCCTGGCGCAGAGCGCCGAGGATGTCGCCCCACAGGCCGCCCTCCTGCTCACGGGCGAGCTGGGAGCGGGTGCGCTCGTGCCGGGCCTCGCGGCTGTCGACGAGGAGGGCGGGGGCGGAGGCGGGCTGGAAGGTACGCAGCGCGACGTCGCAGTCGAAGACGGCGAGGGCGTCGCGGGCCAGGGCGAGGTAGGCCATGGCGGCCAGTTCCGTCTCCCGGTCGACGGGGTCGAGATGGGCGGTGAGGGTCGCCGGGTCGAGGTCGGCGACGCTGACCTCGGGCCTGATCTCGGGTAGCCGGTGGACCAGTTCACGGTCGTATGTGTAGCCGCCGTTGACGACGCCGAGCCCGGCGGCCGAGGCTATCGCCGCGACCTGCCGGAACTCCTCCACGCTCGACGTCACGAGCACGGTGCGGTGGGTGCGCGCGAACTCGTCGAGGGTGGCGTGCCCGTCGGTGGTCTCGAACGGCAGCCAGGGCAGCAGCATCCGCAGGATCTCGTCGTCGTGCACCGCCAGCGACTTCACGGCCAGGTGATGGGCCTGGAGGAAGCGGGCGAGCAGGTCCGGATCGCTGGCGGCGGCTCGGGCGATCCACGCGCGCAGCCGCTCGGCGAGGGCCTCGCGAACGGCGGCGAGCGTGTCGTCCTCGTACAGGGACTCGCGGGACGCCGTCGGGCGCAGGCTCTCGGCGTCGACGACGCAGCGGACGAAGAACGCCCACTCGGGCAGGATCTCCTCGGCCTGCTCGGACAGCAGCATGCCCTTGACGTGCACGCGATGGCCGTGGCGGCGCCCGGTCGGCACCGCCTCGGGCAGCACGCACGCGATGCCCTTCAGGCCCACGGCCGGCAGGTCCAGCTCGATGGTGTCCAGCGGCGTGAACCCGAAGACCTCCTCGCCGTAGGCGGCCAGCGCGCGGGAACGGGCTCCCGGGGTGGGGTGCGTACATGCCCAGGGTGCGGGCTCGGGGTTGACGGATGCGCCCGGACCACCCGTGCCGTCGTCGAAGGACACCGGGTGGCGCAGCAGGGAGCCGAAGTGCCGGGCCAGCGCGTGCACCCGCGCCGGCCGGGTCCACTCGCCCGTGTCGGCGCGCGGCGTCAGCGTGACGGTGGTACCGGGCCGGGGGCGGGCGGATGCGGGCAGGGTGCGGACGGCGTAGCTGCCGTCGCCGCGCCCCCGCCACTCCACGGCGGGTGCGTCGGGGGTGCGGGCGGAGCGGCTCAGGACGTGGATCTCGTCCGCGACCAGGAAGCAGGAGAGCAGGCCGATCCCGAACTGGCCGATGAAGTCGCCGCGTTGCTCGGCGATCCCTTCGGCGCGCTTGCTGCTGCGGCCGATCGTGGCGAGGAAGGTGTGTACGTCGGCCTCGGTGAGACCGACGCCGTCGTCCTCGACGCGTACCACCGCACCGTCGGCGTACAGGCGGATACCGAAGGCGTCGGCGGGGGCGTCCGGTTCGAGGCCGTGCCGGGCGGTCAGCGCGTCCACCGCGTTCTGCAGGAGTTCGCGCAGGTAGACGCGGGGGCTGGAGTAGAGGTGGTGGGAGAGGAGATCGACGAGGCCGCGCAGATCCACCTGGAAGGTGCGATCGGCGCCGGCCGGGGTCGCTGCGGTGTCGGGCAGAGTCATCGGCAGTCCGGAGTGGAAGGGGCGACGGATGGCGGGAGGGACCGGGACCGGCGTGGCTCAGACGCGGCGGTGCCGGCGGGCGAACTGCTTCTCGGGCTCCGCGAAATAGGCCCAGGGCCAGCTGGTGTAGGCGCCGTCGAGCGCCTGGAAGACGCGCCGGACCGTGTGGCGCTCGTCGGCCAGCGACAGGGCCATGGCGAACATGTTGAAGTCGTGCTGCCAGCCCGGTCGCCGCGCGTAGGCGGGGTGGAGAATGCTGTGGTCGGCCGCGTTGCGCAACTCGGCCTGGATCTCGGGAGTTCTGAGGCAGTTCGCACGGTCCGACTCGACCCACTCCTCGATGTGCGCCATGGCGATCACGCAGCCGATCCGGTGCCCCTGCGGGGCGCGGACGAACGCGTCGCGGGCGAACGCCAGGGACTGCCCCGGCTCGCCGCCCCAACGGGGCTGCAACTGCGACAGCCATTCGATGTGGGTGTCCAGGTCCAGCGGTTCGCGGCGCAGGGCGGCGTCGAGCCGGGTCTCGTTGACAGTGGGACCCAGCGACATGCCACGGCCGGAGGCGAGGAGGTGGCGCCACGGCGTGACCCATTCCGGCCGCAGCTCGGCGGCCTCCAACAGCTGCTCCTCGGCGATCCGGAGCCGCTCGTGGAAGACCCGCCACTGCTCCTGCGTGACGTTCGCGGCACGCTCGGCGGTGCGCGCCTCCCAGCCCCAGCTGACGTGGCGCGTTCCGGATATCAGCAGGGCCGTCGCCCGGTGCTCCTGGTCCTCCTCGGCGGCGCGGCCGATCCAGTCCTGCACACCGTCCAAGGTGGCCAGCTCACCGAGGACTTGGTGGTCGCGACCGAGGTCGAAGGGGACCAGCGCCGCCTTGACCGCCTCCCAGTCGCCCGCGTCGGCCGCCTCCACCAGCGCGAGCACCCGCGCGTCCCCGAGCGCGCGCAGCGTGTACATCCCGTTCTTCCGCCTGCGCGGGACGGGAAGGGCGTGCGGATCCGCCGCCGGTCTCTCCTCGCCCCTGCCGAACAGCTTGCCGAACATGCCGCGCCCTCCCCTGGTCCCGCGTGATCGTGGGGTGCAGCATAAGCGGGCCCACCGACATCACTTCCACAGGGTATTCACGGGTGCTTCACGATTCCGGCCACGCGGATTCCCGCCCACTCCCGAGCTGCCACGAGCCCTGGCGGTCCGGCCCCGTGGACGAGTGGACCGAGGACGACACCACAGCCCTGTGGATGAAAACGTCGACCGACGATCGATTCCGGACCTGCACAGGACGATGAGCGGGTCACGCGTCACGCGTCGCGCGTGTCCGATTGCCCCGGAGCCCAAGGTCACCACAACAAAAAACCCCAGGTCACGGCGAGTGAGTCCTGGGGTTTCTTGGAGCCGCCTTCGGGATTCGAACCCGAGACCTACGCATTACGAGTGCGTTGCTCTGGCCAACTGAGCTAAGGCGGCACGCCCTGTCGCACTATGGTGCGATCAGCAGCGTCGCCAAGTCTACACAGTTTCCGGGGGTGCTCCGTACCAGCCTCGTTTCGGGCCGTTTCCGCAGGTCAGTGGCGAGGCGGGGTGGTCAGGAGCACATCTTGCCCTTGGCCGGCGGGGTGCCTTCCAGGAGATAGGTGTTGATCGCCGTGTCGATGCAGTCGCTGCCGCGGCCGTACGCCGTGTGGCCGTCGCCCCGGTAGGTGAGGAGGGTGCCGGAGGAGAGCTGGCCGGCCAGGGACCGGGCCCACTTGTAGGGGGTGGCCGGGTCGCGGGTCGTGCCGACCACGACGATCGGGGCCGCGCCCTTCGCCTCGATGCGGTGGGGGGTACCGGTGGCCGGGACCGGCCAGTAGGCGCAGTTCAGGGCGGACCAGGCGAAGGCCCTGCCGAAGACCGGGGACGCCTTCTCGAAGGCGGGAACGGCCCGGGTGACGGCCTTGGCGTCGGCGAAGGCGGGCGGCAAGTCCAGGCAGTTCACGGCGGCGTTGGCGAACATGAGGTTGGCGTACGTGCCGTTCGGCCGGCGTTCGTAGTAGCTGTCCGACAGGGAGAGCAGGCCGGAACCGTCGCCCTTCTGGGCGGCGGCGAGGGCCTCGCGGAGCTGCGGCCAGGCCGACTCGTCGTACATGGCGGCGATGACCCCCGTGGTGCCCAGGGATTCGGTGAGCATGCGGGAGTCACCGGTGGCGATCGGCCGGGCGTCGAGGTCGGTGAAGAGCCGCTTCAGCCGGGTGGCGGCATCGGCGGTCGAGGTGGTGCCGAGCGGGCAGTCCTTCTTCTTCACGCAATCGGCGGCGAAGGCCTGGAACGCGGTCTCGAAGCCCTCGGTCTGCTCGCGGTTCAGGTCGACGGCGTCGAGCGACGGGTCCATCGCGCCGTCGAGGACCAGCCGGCCGACCCGGGCGGGGAAGAGTCCGGCGTACGTCGCACCGAGGTAGGTGCCGTACGACGCCCCGACGTAGTGCAGCTTCTCGTCGCCGAGCAGGGATCGCAGGATGTCCATGTCGCGAGCGGTCTCGCCGGTGGAGACATGGGGCAGGATCTCGCCGGAGCGCTTCTCGCAGCCGCCCGCGAACCGCTTGAACGCGCCGCTCAGCTCGGTGACCTCGCCGGCGTCGTCCGGGGTCTGGTCGACCTTGGTGTAGGAGTCCATCTGCGGACCGGTGAGGCATACGACGGGCTCGCTGCGGGCCACTCCGCGCGGGTCGACGGCGACCATGTCGTAGCGGGCCCGGACCTGGGCCGGGTAGCCGACGGCCGCGTAGCCCTGGAGGTACTCGATGGCCGAGCCGCCGGGGCCGCCCGGGTTCACCAGGAGGGAGCCGATCCGCTTTCCGGGTCCGGTGGCCTTCTTGCGGGAGACGGCCAGTTCGATTTCGCCGCTGTCCGGTTTCTTGTAGTCCAGTGGTGCCTTCATCGTTGTGCACTGGAACCCCTCGACGCCGCAGTCCCGCCACTTCAGTTGCTGCGCGTAGTACGACGTGAGCTCTGCGGGGACGGACGGCGTGGGCGAAGCGGATGATGCGGACGGCGAGCTGCTCGTCGAACTGCCGCTGGTGCAGCCGGAGATGAGAAGGCCGGCCGTGCCGAGCGCGGTGGCGAGAATGCGGAGCGAGCGCCTGGTGTCCATCCCCGGAGCGTAGTGGCCGGGTGACGGTTCGCCCGATTCGCTCCTCGTACGGGTGAATGAGCGATCACGAATGAGCGATCGTGAACGGGCCGGGTGCGGATAAGCGGGTGCGGGCGGCCGACCGGGAACGGGTGGTGTCAGCCCGCTCGCAGCGCCATCGTCATCGCCTCCACCGCGAGCAGCGGCGCGACATTGCGGTCCAGCGCCCGGCGGCAGGCGGTCACCGCCTCTATCCGGCGCAGGGTGCGCTCGGGCGTGGAGGAGCGGGCGATGCGGTCGAGGGCGTCCTGGACGTCCCCATTGGCGATGGCGATCCGCGAGCCCAGCTGGATGGCCAGCACGTCACGGTAGAAGCCGGTCAGGTCGGTGAGCGCGAGATCGAGGCTGTCGCGCTGCGTACGCGTCTTGCGGCGCTTCTGCCTGTCCTCCAGCTCCTTCATCACCCCTGCGGTGCCGCGCGGCAGCCGTCCCCCGGCGGCGGCGCCGAGTGCGGCCTTCATCTCTTCCGTCTCCTTGACGTCGACCTCCTCGGAGACCTGCTTGGCGTCATCGGTGGCGGTGTCGATCAGCTCCTGGGCGGCCTTGAGGCAGCCCCCGATGTCCTCGACCCGCAACGGGAGTTTGAGCACGGCGGCGCGACGCGAGCGGGCCCGCTCGTCGGTCGCGAGGCGGCGGGCCCTGCCGATGTGGCCCTGAGTGGCTCGGGCGGCGGAAGCGGCCCGCTCCGGGTCGATGCCGTCCCGCCTGATCAGGACGTCTGCGACCGCGTCGACCGGGGGCGTGCGCAGTGTGAGGTGGCGGCATCGGGAGCGGATGGTGGGCAGCACGTCTTCGAGGGAGGGCGCGCAGAGCAGCCACACCGTCCGGGGCGCGGGCTCCTCGACCGCCTTCAGCAGTACGTTCCCCGCGCCCTCGGTGAGCCGGTCGGCGTCCTCCAGGACGATGACCTGCCAGCGGCCGACGGCCGGGGAGAGCTGGGCGCGGCGGACCAGCTCGCGGGTCTCCTTCACACCGATGGAGAGCAGATCGGTCCGGACCACTTCCACGTCGGCGTGTGTGCCGATGAGGCTGGTGTGGCAGCCGTCGCAGAAGCCGCAGCCGGGTGCGCCGCCCAGGGCGCGGTCGGGGCTGGTGCACTGGAGGGCGGCGGCGAAGGCACGGGCGGCGGTGGAGCGGCCGGAGCCCGGCGGTCCCGTGAACAGCCAGGCGTGGGTCATCTTCGACCCCGGCGGCACCGACTCCCCCGCGGAGTGGGCGGTGACCAGCGCATCGGCGTCCCGGGCGGCGGCGCCGAGCTGCTCCTGCACCCGGTCCTGGCCGACCAGGTCGTCCCATACGGTCATGGGTCACCGCCCTTCCGGTGGTGTGCACGCTGCGCGGCCGTCGTGCGGTGCCGCCGCGCAGCTCTGATGTCGCTGCTTGTCGATCCGGCTTCCCCGATCCGACACCCATTGTGGGGGACGGGTCTGACAATCCCGGCAACAAGGCGGCCCGGCGGATGCGGGGCGGGCAGTACCGGCCCGGCATCCGTCACGGATCAGCGACGCGGGCGACGCCCCCGGCCCGAGCGGTCCGAGTCCCCGTCGTCGTGCTGGTCGCGGCGATCGCCCAGCAGCTCGTCCGCCAGCGTCGGCAGATCGTCCAGCGGGGTCTCCTCGGCCCAGTCGGGACGAGGACGGCGGGCGGGGCGCTCCTGGCCTTCCCGGTGATCCTGGACCGGCCGCGAGGCACCCGCGCGCGGATCGTCGATCTGCGGAAGCTCACGGGTGCGCTCGTTCTCGCTCTCCGGCACGGAGCCCGACGGACGCTCGTCGCGGAAGATGCCCCGCGGAATCCGGTCCGCCGGATTCGTCTCACGAACGTCCCGAACGCCCCGGACGTCCCGCACCGGCGGAAGAACCGCCGTCTCGTCCGCCGCACCGGGCCGTTCCGGCCGGTCCTGGATCCTGGGGATCATCGCCGTCTCGGCCTCGTCGGAGGACGTGGGCGAACTGTCCGGCGCAGGCACCTGCTGCGTCACGTCGTTCGGGTCGACGATCGGCGTCGGCACCGTGATCTCGTTCTCCGGTACGGACGCGGCGGCAGCGGCCTCCGCACGGGCCTTCTCCGCCGCGGCGGCGGCCTCGGCCTCCGCCCGCCTGCGGGCCTCCTCGGCCCGCAACAGCGCCTCTTCGGCCTTGCGCTGCTTCTCCAGCCGCAGGGCCTCGGCCTCCCTGCGCAGCCGCGCCTCCTCCTCGGCCTGCCTGCGCAACCTGGCCTGCTCGGCCTCACGGGCCGCTTCCTCGGCCTCGCGCCGGACCCGCTCCTCCTCGGCCACCCGGCGGGCTTCCTCGGCCCGCCGGCGGGCTTCCTCCGCCTGGCGTTCGGCCTCGCGCCGACGTGCTTCCTCCAGCTCGCGGGCCTTGCGCTCCTCCTCCTCGGCACGGAGTTTGGCGAGCTGTTCCTGCCGCTCGCGCTCCAGCCGCTCCTCCTCGGCCTTGCGGGCCGCCTCTTCCTCGGCCTTGCGCCTGGCCTCCTCCTCGGCGGCCTTGCGCGCCTCCTCCTGGGCCTTGATCTCGGCCTCGGAGAGCGGAAGGAGCTGGTCGAGCCGGTGACGTACGACCGTGGTGATCGACTCCGGGTCCTGGCCCGCGTCCACGACCAGGTAGCGGGTCGGGTCGGCCGCGGCCAGCGTCAGGAAGCCGGACCGCACCCGGGCGTGGAACTCCGGCGGCTCGGACTCCAGCCGGTCGGGGGCCTCGGTGAACCGTTCCCGAGCGGTCTCCGGATCGACGTCCAGCAGCACCGTCAGATGCGGTACGAGCCCGCTCGTCGCCCAGCGCGAGATCCGGGCGATCTCGGTCGGGGAGAGGTCGCGGCCCGCGCCCTGGTAGGCGACGGACGAGTCGATGTAGCGGTCGGAGATGACGATCGCACCGCGCTCCAGCGCCGGACGGACGACCGAGTCGACGTGCTCGGCGCGGTCGGCGGCGTACAGCAGCGCCTCGGCCCGGTTGGACAGGCCGGCCGACGAGACGTCGAGCAGGATCGAGCGCAGCCGCTTGCCGACCGGCGTCGCGCCCGGCTCGCGGGTGACGACGACCTCATGTCCCTTGGCACGGATCCACTCGGCGAGCGCCTCGACCTGGGTGGACTTGCCCGCGCCGTCGCCACCCTCCAGGGCGATGAAGAAACCGGTCGCGGCGGGGGCGACGGCAGGGTCGCCACCGCGCAGCGCCTCACGCAGATCGCGGCGCAGCGGCACTCCGGAGCGGTCGTCCGTCTTGGCGAGGACGATCACGGCGACCGGCAGCAGCAGGGCGCCGATCAGCATCAGGGCGAAGGCCGCTCCACCGTGCTCGAAGACGAAGTCGCCCGAGACCAGCCGGTGGGCGCCGATCGCGGCGGCCAGCAGCGGGCCCGCGAGCGCGCCGAGCGCGATGAGGACCCGTACGACGGCCTGGAGGTGCTCGGTGGTCCTGGCCCGGCGGAACTCCTCGGTCTCCTGGTCGACCAGGACATGACCGGTGTGGGCGGCGACGCCCGCGGCGTATCCGGCGAGCACCGCGATCATCAGCACGGTCGCCGTGTCCGGCACGAGACCCATGGCGAGCAGCGCGATGCCGGTGACGGCGGTGGCCAGGGCGAGCAGCCGGCGCCGCGACAGGGTGGGCAGCACCTTCTCCGCGGTCCGGATGCCGACGCCCGTGCCACCGGTCAGGGCGAGGATCAGCAGCGCGAAGGTGGCGGGTCCGCCGCCCAGGTCGGCGGCGTGCAGCACCGAGGCCGCGGCGGCTGCGGCGATGGCCCCGGCGACCGCGGCCGATGCGCCGACGATCAGCGGGACGGCCCCGGTGCGGCCCCGGTCGGGTCCGCTGCCGGTCGACGGCCGCCGCAGGCCCTCCAGCGGCGAGCGCGGGCGGGGGGTCTGCGTACCGGGCAGTTCCAGGAAGTACAGGGTGGAGATCGACGCCGAGAAGAGTCCGGCCGCGACGTACGAGCCGAGGGCCGCCTGGTGGACCGAGAACCAGTCCAGGCCCGAGCCCAGCAGGTTGCCGACGAGGGTGGCGATCAGCAGGACGACCGCCGCGGCCGGGATCGCGGCGAAGTCGGTACGGATGGAGAGCCGGCGCAGTGCGTCGAGGTGGTCGGGCAGCGGGCGTACCGCGGCGCCCTCGGGGGGCGGGGCGGGCAGCAGCGCGGGGGCGGCGCCGTCCTTGGCGACCGTCCACAGGCGTTCGGCCGCGCCGACGACGAAGACGGTGATGAGGATCATCATGAGTGCCTTGTCGGGCATCCAGTCGATCCACAGCGGTGCGACGACCAGCAGCGCGAGCCGCAGCCCGTCCGTCCCGATCATCAGCCACCGCCGGTCCAGCGGTCCGCCGGGCGCGGTGAGCGTCGTCAGCGGCCCGAGGAGTACGGCTCCGAAGAGCAGGGTGGCAAGGATCCGGGCACCGAACACCGCGGCGACGGCAAAGGCCGCCCCTCGGTACCCGGCTCCGAATGAGCCCTCGAGGACCGCCGCTTGCAACGACATCAGCACCAGCACGAGAAGGGCGAGTGCATCGCCGGTACTGCCGACGAGCTGCGCGCTCCACAACCGCTTCAGCGGGGGAACACGCAACAGGGCTCGTACGGCGCGCTCGCGTGAGTCTGCGGCAAGTGTGTCGGAGGTGGGGCTCACGACCGTTGGCTGCTCGGCTCGCGTCATCCGCCCAGCCTATCCGGAGCGATGGGGTCCCCGGAGGCCCCGTCCGAACATATGGGCGCCGGAGCCGTTCCGGCCCTTCCGACCCCACCCGGCGTCCCCGGCATTTCCAGCCCCTCCGGTGGAACAGCCGGCCCTCCGGCGCTTGAGGAGCGGGGTCCGGGGCGGAGCCCCGGTCACGGGAAGGGGCGGGTGGAGGAACAGGCCCGCCGCAGGCGTCCACCGCCGCACCGGTCCACCTCCCCAGCACACCCCGGCCCTCCCCCGCACGCCCCGGCCCGCAGGGCCAAGCAAACGCCGGAGGGGGCTGGAACGTCCAGCCCCCTCCGGCGTGCTCGACGCGTACCGCTCAGTCCTCCACGGACGCCGCAGCCGTCTTCTTCGCCGCAGCAGTCTTCTTGGCGGTCGTCTTCTTCGCGGCCGTCGTCTTCTTCGCCGCGGTCTTCTTGGCCGTCGCCGCCGTCGTCTTCTTGGCAGCGGTCTTCTTCGTGGTCACCGCGCTCTTCTTGGCCGGGGCCTTCTTCGCCGTCTTCTTCTTGGCGGGTCCCTTGGCGCGCTTCTCGGCGAGCAGCTCGTAGCCGCGCTCCGGCGTGATGTCCTCGACGCTGTCGCCGGTGCGCAGCGTCGCGTTCGTCTCGCCGTCGGTGACGTACGCGCCGAAGCGACCGTCCTTGACCACGACCGGAGCCCCGCTCACCGGGTCCGTGCCCAGCTCCTTCAGCGGCGGCTTGGCGGCCGCCCGGCCGCGCTGCTTGGGCTGGGCGTAGATCGCGAGGGCCTCTTCGAGCGTGATGTCGAACAGCTGATCCTCGGAGGTGAGCGAACGCGAGTCCGTGCCCTTCTTCAGGTACGGGCCGTAGCGGCCGTTCTGCGCGGTGATCTCGACGCCCTCGGCGTCCTCACCGACGACACGCGGCAGCGACATCAGCTTGAGCGCGTCGGCCAGCGTCACCGTGTCCAGGGCCATGGACTTGAAGAGCGAGGCGGTCCGCGGCTTCACCGCGTTCTTGCCGGTCTTCGGGGTGCCCTCGGGCAGCACCTCGGTGACGTACGGGCCGTAGCGCCCGTCCTTGGCGATGATCTGGTGGCCGGTGATCGGGTCCGCGCCGAGCTCGAAGTCGCCGCTCGGCTTGGCGAGCAGCTCCTCCGCGTACTCCACGGACAGCTCATCGGGCGCCAGGTCCTCCGGCACGTCCGCGCGCTGGTGGCCCTCGGCGTCCTTCTCACCACGCTCGATGTACGGGCCGTAGCGGCCGACCCGGAGCTTGATGTCGTTGCCGACGGGGAAGGAGGAGATCTCCCGCGCGTCGATCGCACCGAGGTCGGTGACGAGCTCCTTCAGACCGCCGAGGTGGTCTCCGTCGCCGTTGCCCGCGTCGGAGGCCGCCCCCGCGCCGGTCGTGTCGCCGGCGGCCGCACCGAAGTAGAAGCGCTTCAGCCACGGCACGGCCTGGGCCTCACCGCGCGCGATGCGGTCGAGGTCGTCCTCCATCTTTGCGGTGAAGTCGTAGTCGACGAGCCGGCCGAAGTGCTTCTCCAGCAGGTTGACCACGGCGAAGGAGAGGAACGACGGGACGAGCGCCGTGCCCTTCTTGAAGACGTAGCCGCGATCCAGGATCGTGCCGATGATCGACGCGTACGTCGACGGGCGGCCGATCTCGCGTTCTTCGAGCTCCTTGACCAGCGAGGCCTCGGTGTAGCGGGCCGGCGGCTTGGTGGCGTGGCCGTCGACCGAGATCTCCTCGGCGGACAGCGCGTCGCCCTCGGCGACCTGCGGGAGGCGCCGCTCGCGGTCGTCGAGCTCGGCGTTCGGGTCGTCGGCGCCCTCGACGTACGCCTTCATGAAGCCGTGGAAGGTGATCGTCTTGCCGGACGCGGAGAACTCGGCGTCCCGGCCGTCGCTCGCCCGGCCACCGATCTTGACGGTGACCGAGTTGCCGACCGCGTCCTTCATCTGGGAGGCGACGGTCCGCTTCCAGATCAGCTCGTAGAGCCGGAACTGGTCGCCGCTCAGGCCGGTCTCGGCGGGGGTGCGGAAGCGGTCGCCGGAGGGGCGGATCGCCTCGTGCGCCTCCTGCGCGTTCTTGACCTTCCCGGCGTACGTGCGCGGCTTGTCCGGGAGGTAGTCGGCGCCGTAGAGCTGGGTGACCTGCGCACGGGCCGCGGCGACCGCGGTGTCCGAGAGGGTCGTGGAGTCGGTACGCATATAGGTGATGAAGCCGTTCTCGTACAGCTTCTGCGCGACCTGCATGGTGGCCTTGGCCCCGAAGCCCAGCTTCCGGCTCGCCTCCTGCTGGAGGGTCGTCGTACGGAACGGGGCATACGGGGAGCGGCGGTACGGCTTCGACTCGACGGACCGCACGGCGAACGTGGCGTCGGCGAGCGCGGCGGCCAGGGCGCGGGCGTTCGTCTCGTCCAGGTGCAGCACCTGGACGGAGCCGGACTTCAGCTGCCCGTCCGGACCGAAGTCGCGGCCCTGGGCGATGCGGCGGCCGTCGACCGCGCTCAGCCGGGCGGCGAGGGTCGACGGGTCGGAGGCGTCACCGGGACGGCCGGTGGCGAAGGTGCCGGTGAGGTCCCAGTACTCGGCGGAGCGGAAGGCGATGCGCTCGCGCTCCCGCTCGACGACGAGACGGGTCGCCACGGACTGGACACGGCCGGCCGACAGGCGCGGCATGACCTTCTTCCACAGGACCGGCGAGACCTCGTAGCCGTAGAGGCGGTCGAGGATGCGGCGGGTCTCCTGGGCGTCGACCATGCGCTGGTTGAGCTCGCGCGGGTTGGCGACGGCGGCCCGGATCGCGTCCTTGGTGATCTCGTGGAACACCATCCGGTGGACCGGGACCTTGGGCTTCAGGACTTCCTGCAGGTGCCACGCGATGGCTTCGCCCTCGCGGTCCTCATCGGTGGCGAGGAAGAGTTCGTCGGACTCGGCCAGCAGCTGCTTGAGCTTCCTGACCTGCGCCTTCTTGTCCGCGTTGACGACATAGACGGGCTGGAAGTCATGCTCGACGTCGACGCCGAGCCGACGGACCTCGCCGGTGTACTCGTCCGGAACCTCTGCGGCGCCGTTCGGCAGGTCGCGGATGTGCCCGACGCTCGCCTCGACGACGTATCCGGGGCCGAGGTAGCCCTTGATCGTCTTCGCCTTGGCAGGCGACTCGACGATGACGAGTCGGCGGCCGCCCTGTGCGGTCTCGCTGGTCGGGGACAACTTCGCTCTTCTCTCCGGTCGACACTCGGTGGGCATCCGGGCAGCGCGATGACGCTGCCGACGGTGCTGTCGCTGCGGAGTGTGACGGTACAACCCGCCCCCGTGTCAAACGGCAAAAGCCCGCAACGGCCACTCGAACGGTAACCCGACTTCCGCCATTCCTGCCGCCCGGACCGTCCGGTCCGCCCTGTGCGCGGTCGCTGCCTGCGGGTTTCCGGGTGCTGTTGCGGCACTGCGGGCGTCGGCGTCGGGGCGCGTACGGTCCGGGCGTGTTCCCCGCCACTGCCCGCCGTGCCCTGCGGGTTCCCGGCCGGGGCCGGTGAGGAGTGGACCGGACCGGTGGGAAGTGGATCAGATACGGGTGAAGCACCACACACCGAGGACGAGAAAAAGTACGCCGAACACAGTGGCGAGAGTCGCGGAGGCGACGGGGCTCACACCGTGCGCCACCGGCGCGCGGTGCATCACACGCGCCCCCGTCCACAGCAGCAGCGCGGCGCCGAACAGCGCGAAGGCCGCTCCGGCGAAGACCGCAGGTCCGCTCTCCATGCCCGTACGCCTCCCTGTCGCCGCCCGGCCGGGGCGTGCGCCCCCTCCGGTCAGGAGGAGGCTGCCACCCCAGGGCGTCGACGATGCGAACCCCCGGTGAATGGCCGGAATCACCCGCTTCCGCCCCGCGGACGCGGGAGCGCCATCCGGGATCCCCGCCCGAGCACCATCCGGAATCCGCGGACACCGCGACGCACCGGCGGCGGTGGGCCCGAAGCCGCTGATGGCGAGGCCCTTCCTCACGTTCGGCGGTGAGCGCCCGAACGGGAACGGAGCCCGGCAAGCCCGGCCCCGTCACCGGACCTGCCGGGCCGGTGACGGGGCGGGCCGGGGCGCGACGGGGCGGGCGGTGACGGGACGCCGTGGGCAGCGGCGGGACGCAGTGGGCAGCGGCGGGACGCAGTGGGCAGCGGCGGGACGCAGTGGGCAGGGCGGCGCGACGCGGCGGGCGGGGCGGGCGGGGCGGCGCGATCAGCCCACCGGAAGAACCGGATCCAGGAAGCCCTCCTCGACCAGCAGCCGGATCGCCTGCGGGGTCCGGTCACGCAGCAGCACCGGGTCCTCGTTCATCAACTGGGCGATCGCGTCGAGGATCCGACCTGCGGGCAGCGTCCCGTCGCACACGCCCGCGAAGCCGGCGCCGACGGCGTCGACCTTCGTCGCGCGCCGCATGCCCCGATTCTGACGGAGCACCACGTGCTCCGGGTCCTCCGCGCCCGGCAGGCCGACCTGCTCCTGCACGACCTCGGCGGCCAGGGTGAAATGCCCGGCCAGAAGCGCCGCGTCGTCCTGCTCGCGGAGGTAGTCCTGACGGACGAAGTGGGCTTCGGCGGCCGGTCCGAGCGGCTGCTCCACCGCGTGCGGCCACTCCTCGATGACGATGGACGGATAGCCGGCGGCGGCTGCGGCGGACTTGCGCAGGGTGATCCAGCCGAAGCCGACGCCCTTGGTCTTGCGGGCCTCGAACTCGTCCAGCCAGGCGTCGTACCGCGTGGCGTACTCGGCGGGGTCCGTACGGTGGTCGCCGCTGTCGCGCAGCCACAGCTCCGCGTACTGCGTGACGTCCTGGACCTCGCGCTGCACGATCCAGGCATCGCAGCCGTGCGGGACCCAGGAACTCAGCCGGTTCTGCCACTCCTCGCCCTCGACGTGCTGCCAGTTGGCGAGGAAGTGGGCGAATCCGCCCTCGTTCAGCCGGTCGCCCGTCTGCTGCACCAGGGTCCGGCACAGGTCGTCGCCGCCCATGCCGCCGTCGCGGTAGGTGAGGCGGGCGCCGGGCGAGATGACGAACGGGGGGTTGGAGACGATCAGGTCGTACGTCTCGGCGCCGACCGGTTCGTACAGCGAGCCCTGGTGCAGCTCGGCCGGGGCCGCGCCGGACAGCGCGAGCGTCAGCCGGGTGAAGTCCAGCGCGCGCGGGTTGAGGTCGGTGGCCGTGACCCGGGTGGCGTGCTGCGAGGCGTGCAGCGCCTGGATGCCGGAGCCCGTACCGATGTCGAGCGCGGAGGCGACAGGCGTACGGACGGTGATCCCGGCGAGCGTGGTGGACGCCCCGCCGACGCCCAGGACCACGCCCTCCTCGCGCGAACCGATGCCGCCCGCGCCACCGACCGCACAGCCCAGGTCGGAGACGATGTACCAGTCCTGCCCCTCGGGCCCGCTGTACGGCCGTACGTCGACCGTGGCCCGTACCTCGTCGCCGACGTGGGTCACCCAGCCGTCCTCGACGCACTCGGCCAGCGGGAACGCGGCACGGGCCCGCTCGTACGGAACGGGGTGCTGGAGCAGGAAGAGCCGCACCAGCGTGTCGAGCGGGGAGTCGCCCCGGGTGGCGCGCAGCGCCGGGACCGTCTCGCTGCGGGCGAGCGCGGCATAGGCGGGCGCGCCGAGCAGGTCGAGGAGCCCGTCGGCGGTGAAGGCGGCGGCAAGCAGGGCTTCGCGGAGCCGGGGCGAACGGTCGGGCACGGGGAGACTGGTCGTACTCACCCACCCATTGTGGCCGCTCCCACTGACAACGGCAGCGGCCCGGCGCCCATCGGGGCGGCCGGGCCGTCCGCGCAACCCGTCATCGGCGCGGCAGATCATCGGCGCGACCGGTCATCGGCACAGCAGGCCGCCGGTGCGGCAGGTCATCGGCGCGACCGTGCCTCCGGCGCGACCGACCGCGCGTCACGACAACCGCTGCTGCCACCCGGTCACGACTTCTTGCTGGGCGAGGCGGACGGCGACGTGGCCCCGGGCGGCACCGTGTCGGCCTTCGGCGGCACCGAGGCCGTCGGCTTCTGGCAGCCCTTCTGCTTCGCCATCGCGGTGCCGACCTCGCCGGACTGAAGCTTCTTCAACGCCTCGTCACCACTGGTGCTGATCTTGTTCAGCTCGTCCGCGATGCCCTTGAGCCCATCGGCGAACTTCGCCTGGTCCTTCGTCTCCAGGGCGTCGACCTTCTTCTGCAGGTTCGCGTACGCCGCGGAGGACGCGTCGAGCTCCTTCACGGCCTCCTTCTGCGTGGTCTCGCCGCCGTCGACCGGCGGCGGCCCGGCGGAGTCGACTGCCGCGCCCAGTGCCTTGTACGCCTGCGAGATCTGCTGGAAGGCGGCCGAGTCGGTCTTCTGGACGTCGGCGGGCTTGCTGTTGTCCGCGGTCTGCTGCTGGATGGCGGCGTTGGCGTTCGCGATCTTCTGGAGCTGGGGCTGGACCTGGTCGCAGACCTTCTTGGCCCAGGCGTTCACCTTGTCGCTGTTGTCGTCGCTGCTGCAGCCCGACAGCGTAAGTACCAGTACCGCGCCGCCGGACAGCGTGGCCGCAAGCTTCTTGTTCACCGGATCGGTCCCTTCCAAGGCTCTCGGCCCCGGAACTTACACGGCGGGCGCCCTCCGTCCGGGTGCCGGGCGTCCGATGAGTGGCCTTTTGTAGCCATTTGCACCAAGGGAAATGAGGGAGATACAACTCACCCACACAGCCGTCGAAGCTCAGGAACACATGTACGAGCAAGCACACGAACGGCTCACAGATCAGACATACAGATCAGGTGTACGGATCGGGCGCACAGATCAGTGGCAGGCCGACGGCGGACCGGCATGCAGGCCGAGATGCGACCGGGCGGACGGAGCATCAGAATGCCCCGCCCGCCCGGTCATTGAGCCGGGTTCGGTCATGTGTCACCGATCCACCCCGGCCGCGGTCTCACGAAACGGCTGCCTGGCCCGGCGACTTGGCCGGCCTGTCCCCTCCTCCGTCCCCGTCACCGGGATCTTCTCCGTCACCCACGGCGATCCCACGCCGCTTGGAGACATAGACCGCGCCGACGATGACCGCGACGGCGAGCACCGCCACCACCGCGCGCACGCCGGCGCTCGCGTCCTGCCCGTAGCTGAACTGCACCACCGCCGGGGCGATGAGCAGGGCGACCAGGTTCATCACCTTGAGCAGGGGGTTGATCGCCGGCCCTGCCGTGTCCTTGAACGGGTCGCCGACCGTGTCGCCGATGACGGTCGCGGCATGGGCCTCGCTGCCCTTGCCGCCGTAGTGACCGTCCTCGACGAGCTTCTTGGCGTTGTCCCACGCACCACCGGAGTTGGCGAGGAAGACCGCCATCAGGGTGCCGGTTCCGATGGCGCCCGCGAGATAGGAACCGAGTGCTCCGACACCGAGCGTGAAGCCGACGGCGATGGGCGCCAGGACGGCCAGCAGACCGGGCGTGGCAAGCTCGCGCAGGGCGTCCTTGGTGCAGATGTCGACGACGCGCCCGTACTCCGGCTTCTCGCTGTGGTCCATGATCCCGGGGTGCTCGCGGAACTGCCGCCGCACCTCGTAGACCACGGCCCCGGCCGACCGCGACACCGCGTTGATCGCAAGACCGGAGAAGAGGAAGACGACCGCGGCGCCGAGGATCAGGCCCACCAGGTTGTTGGGCTGCGAGATGTCCAGACTGAGCGTCATCTCCCCGGCCCTGGCCCCCACGCCGTCGACCGCCGTGGCGATCGCGTCGCGGTACGAACCGAAGAGCGCCGACGCCGCCAGGACGGCGGTGGCGATGGCAATGCCCTTGGTGATGGCCTTGGTGGTGTTGCCGACGGCGTCCAGGTCGGTGAGGACCTGCGCACCGGCGCCCGTGACGTCACCGGACATCTCGGCGATGCCCTGCGCGTTGTCCGAGACCGGGCCGAAGGTGTCCATGGCGACGATGACACCGACGGTGGTGAGCAGCCCGGTCCCCGCCAGGGCCACCGCGAAGAGCGCCAGCATGATCGACGTACCGCCGAGCAGGAACGCCCCGTAGACGCCCAGGCCGATCAGCAGCGCCGTGTAGACGGCGGACTCCAGACCGATGGAGATACCGGCGAGTACGACGGTGGCCGGACCAGTCAGCGAGGACTTGCCGATGTCCTGGACCGGGCGCCGGCTGGTCTCGGTGAAGTACCCGGTCAGTTGCTGGATCAGAGCGGCCAGCACGATGCCGATGGCGACGGCGACCAGGGCGAAGATCCGCGGGTCGCCGCCGTGCGAGGTGATGGCGCGGTCGGTGACACCGCTCAGATCGGCGTACGAGGACGGCAGGTAGACGAAGACGCCCACGGCCACCAGCACCAGCGAGATGACCGCGGAGATGAAGAATCCGCGGTTGATGGCGGTCATTCCGCTGCGGTCTGCGCGCCGCGGGGCGACCGCGAAGATCCCGATCATCGCGGTGACCACGCCGATCGCCGGAACGATCAGCGGGAGGGCCAGTCCGGAGTCACCGAAGGCGGCCTTGCCGAGGATGAGCGCGGCGACGAGCGTCACGGCGTACGACTCGAAGAGGTCGGCTGCCATTCCGGCGCAGTCACCGACGTTGTCGCCCACGTTGTCGGCGATGGTGGCCGCGTTGCGCGGATCGTCCTCCGGGATGCCCTGTTCGACCTTGCCGACGAGGTCGGCGCCGACGTCCGCCGCCTTGGTGAAGATGCCACCGCCGACCCTCATGAACATGGCGATCAGTGCGGCACCGAGGCCGAAGCCCTCCAGCACCTTCGGGGCGTCGGCGGCATAGACGAGCACGACGCAGGACGCACCGAGCAGGCCGAGGCCCACGGTGATCATGCCGACCACGCCGCCGGTACGAAATGCGATCTTCATCGCCTTGTGCGAAACGGCGGTGAGATCCTTTTCCGGCTCGCCTTCCGCAGGAGTCGCCTCACGCGCAGCAGCGGCCACACGGACATTACTGCGTACCGCAAGCCGCATCCCGATGTATCCGGTGGTCGCCGAGAAAAGCGCACCCACCAGGAAGAACAACGAACGGCCCGCGCGCTGCGACCAGTTGTCGGCCGGTAGCAGCAGAAGCAGGAAGAAGACCACGACGGCGAAGATGCCGACGGTGCGCAACTGCCGGGCCAGATAGGCATTCGCGCCTTCCTGGACGGCGGCCGCGATCTCCTTCATGCGGTCGGTGCCCTCGCCGGCCGCCAGCACCTGGCGCACCAGCAGTCTGGCGACGACCAGGGCGGCGACTGCGACGACCGCGACGACGATCACGATGACGCGATTGTCATCGGTGAGAACCGCGGCCGCCAGAGAAGTGGATCGGCCGGAAGGTGCGGAAAATGCGGAATCTTGCGCCGGTCCTGCCAGTGGGGTGTTGAAGAACTCCGCCATACGTCCTCCTTGACGCTCAGCGCTCAAGACGTGGACGGATTGTAGGGAGCGGGAGCTGATCAAAACAGTGCGCGGTAAATGTAATTGACCTTCACCGGCCGATCGGTAAATGATCGCACCCCCGGACAGGCCCGAATGCAGTAATGGGGCAGGCACATTTTCCGTAGATCATTGATCACGCATAAATGATCACGCACAAATGAAAAAGGCCCCGCTGAGCAGGGCCTCATAAGACGGATCAAGAAATGGAACGGGGAAGGGACTCGGCCGGACCGGGGCAGGTCGGCCGCCCATGGCACCTGTGGCGCCTCAGGGGAGCAGGGGCGGCATCGTCATGGCTGCACCGTCATGGGCGTCTTCGGCCAGCTCATGCGGATCACTCCGCCGTTGGCTCCCGATCTGACTTCCACATCATCGACAAGGCCGCTGATGACCGCGAGACCCATCTCGTCCTCGCCACCGGCGTCACTCTCGTGATCCGGCTCATCGAGCCCCGCGCCGGGCGTGGCGCCGCGTGTCGCGGAGGCTCCGACGGGTCCGCCGAGAGCGGGATCGTCCCCCGGTCCGGGCACCTCGTCGCCGACCTCGACGGAGAAGGACTTCTCCTCCTCGTTCAGGACGACGGAGACGGGGGCAGTGATGCCATGGCTGCGGTGCAGCCCGACTGCGCGACTGCAGGCCTCACCGACAGCGAGTCTGACCTCGTCGAGCACGGCTTCGTCGACCCCTGCCCGGCGCGCCACGGCGGCTGCCACGAGGCGGGCCGTCCTGACGTGTTCGGGCTGAGCGCTGAAGCGGAGTTCAACGGTGGTCATGCGATCCCCCTCAGACGTACGGGCGTGCATTTCAGGGTCCCGGGCGCGCTGCCCGCTGTCCCTGCTCTTCTTCTCTTCTTCTGGTCTCTTCCGGTCTTCTTCCGGAACCGACGGCTTTTCTGCCCCAACCGATGGCCCCGTCGGCCCCGACGGTTCGCCGGTCGTGTCGTCGGCCACCGGACATCCGACCGGAGCCGACGTACGGCCGACCGACGCACAGCAGGCCGAGACAGAGCCGCCCACCTGCCGACAGACCTCCGTCCGGCAGCCGGGCCACTCGCGAGCGGCCGATCACCGGACGCCCGGCCGACGGACGACCGAACGACGGATCACCGGCCGACTGCCGACGGCTCGCCGACCGACTGGCCCACGTCCCGTCGAACACCGTCCGGTCCGGTTGTCCGGCCGTTCGGGGCGCCGGTCACCCGGCTACCCGATCCTCCGGTCGCCCGGCCGGTCGACTGTCCGACCGGCCGAACGGTCCGCCTCATGGCAATCCGCCATCAGGCACGCCCACGCCGCACCGGCCGCCTGGCGGGCAGCTGGTGCGCCGACTGGGTACCGAACCGGCCTTCGGCCGATCCGCCTGGCGGACCGACCCCGGGCCGACTGTCAGTCGGTGGCCGCAACGGCCTCGTCGACCGTGGTGTGAATCGGGAACACCTTGGTCAGACCAGTGATCCGGAAGATCTTGAGAATGCGCTCCTGGTTGCAGACCAGGCGCAGCGAGCCCTCATGGGCCCGGACACGCTTCAGGCCGCCCACGAGCACGCCGAGGCCGGTGGAGTCGAGGAAGTCGACGCCTTCCATGTCGACAACCAGGTGGTAGCTGCCGTCATTCACCAACTCGACCAACTGCTCGCGCAGCTTGGGCGCGGTATACACATCAATCTCGCCACCGACCTCGACGACCGTACGGTCGCCACCAGGGCCGGACACATTGCGAGTCGACAAGGACAGGTCCACGGATCCTCCAGCACCTTGCTATCGAGCGGTCGCCCCTCGGTCTCCCCGGCGGAGCCAGGGAACGGATCGCCAGCCGCGATGGCATTCAATCACTTACCAGCAGCCATGCACGACGCCTTGGGACCATTGTCCGTCACGCCAGTGACACACTCGGTCCCGATGGCCAAGAATCACCGCCCCAGTCGACCACCCGGGAACAGCGACCCCAGACCCTCTCCCGCCATGGTCCTCGACCGGCTCGCCGCAGTGGCGGGCCGGTCCGCGCGCATCACTCATACGGAGCACTTGCCCCCGCGTGCGGGAACCCATGCCATCTGGCCCGATCGCATCCGGCCGGAAGTCGTCGCTGCGATCCACCAGGCCGGAATCGATCACCCGTGGGCGCACCAGGCGGCCGCCGCCGAGCACGCCCTGGACGGCGAATCCGTGGTCATCGCCACCGGCACGGCGTCCGGAAAGTCGCTCGCCTACCTCGCCCCGGTCCTCAGCGCCCTGCTCGACGGCTCCGAGGCCCCGAACGGCCGGGGCGCCACCGCCCTGTACCTGGCCCCCACCAAGGCCCTGGCCGCCGATCAGAGGCGTGCCGTGAAGCAGCTCGCGGCACCGCTCGGCAACGCCATCAGGCCCGCGGTCTACGACGGCGACACTCCGGTCGAGGAACGCGAATGGGTGCGTCAGTACGCCAACTACGTCCTGACCAACCCCGACATGCTGCACCGCGGGATACTCCCGTCCCACCCCCGCTGGTCCTCCTTCCTGCGCGCCCTGCGCTTCGTCGTCATCGACGAGTGCCACACCTACCGCGGTGTCTTCGGCTCCCACGTCGCCCAGGTGATACGCCGTCTACGGCGCCTGTGCGCCCGTTACGGCGCCGATCCGGTCTTCCTCCTCGCCTCCGCCACCGCGGCGGACCCCTCGGTCGCGGCCGGCCGCCTCACCGGCCTCCCGGTCGAGGAGGTCGCCGACGACGCCTCGCCCCGCGGCGAGCTGGTCTTCGCGCTGTGGGAGCCGCCCCTGACCGACCTGCACGGCGAGAAGGGCGCCCCTGTCCGGCGCACCGCCACCGCCGAGACCGCCGACCTCCTCACCGATCTCACCGTCCAGGGCGTCCGCTCGGTCGCCTTCGTACGCTCCCGGCGCGGCGCCGAGCTGATCTCCGTCATCGCGAAGGAGCGCCTCGCCGAGGTGGACCGCTCGCTGCCGGCCCGGGTCGCCGCCTACCGCGGGGGCTATCTCCCCGAGGAACGCCGCGCCCTGGAGCGCGCCCTGCACTCCGGGCAACTGCTCGGACTGGCCGCCACCACGGCCCTCGAACTCGGCATCGACGTCTCCGGCCTCGATGCCGTCGTCATCGCCGGCTATCCCGGCACCAGGGCATCGCTGTGGCAGCAGGCGGGCCGCGCCGGGCGCTCCGGCGAGGGCGCCCTGGCCATCCTGGTGGCCCGCGACGACCCGCTGGACACCTTCCTCGTCCACCATCCCGAGGCGCTGTTCCAGCAGCCCGTGGAGTCGACCGTCCTCGACCCCGACAATCCGTACGTCCTCGCCCCCCATCTGTGCGCCGCCGCCGCGGAGCTCCCCCTCACCGAGCCGGACCTGGAACTCTTCGGCCCGGCCGCGGCCGAACTGCTGCCGCAGCTGGAAGCTGCGAAACTGCTCCGCAAACGGGCATCGGGCTGGCACTGGACCCGCCGCGAGCGCGCCGCCGACCTCACCGACATCCGTGGCGAGGGCGGCCGCCCCGTCCAGATCGTCGAGGAGGGCACCGGCCGGCTGCTGGGCACCGTCGACGAATCGGCCGCGCACACCGCCGTCCACGAGGGCGCCGTACACCTCCATCAGGGCCGCACCTACCTGGTCCGGAAGCTGGACCTGGAGGATTCGGTGGCCCTGGTCGAGGAGGCCGGCCCGCCGTACTCGACCACCGCACGCGACACCACCTCCATCGCCGTCCTGGAGACCGACACCGAGATCCCGTGGGGTGACGGGCGGCTCTGCTACGGCTCCGTGGAGGTCACCAGTCAGGTCGTCTCCTTCCTGCGTCGCAGGCTGATCACCGGCGAGGTCCTCGGCGAGACCAAACTGGACCTGCCGCCCCGCACGCTGCGCACCCGCGCCGTCTGGTGGACGGTCACCGAGGACCAGCTCGACGCCGCCCGCATCAACCCGGAGATCCTGGGCGGCGCCCTGCACGCAGCGGAGCACGCGTCGATCGGGATGCTGCCGCTCTTCGCCACCTGCGACCGGTGGGACATCGGCGGCGTCTCCGTGCCCCTGCACCCGGACACCCTGCTGCCCACGGTCTTCGTGTACGACGGCCACCCAGGCGGTGCCGGATTCGCCGAGCGGGCCTTCCACACCGCCCGTACGTGGCTGACCGCGACCCGCCAGGCGATCGCGTCCTGCGAATGCGATGCGGGCTGCCCGTCCTGCGTCCAGTCCCCCAAGTGCGGCAACGGCAACGAGCCACTGCACAAACGCGGTGCCGTGCGCCTCCTCACCGAACTCCTGCGATCCGCACCTCCGGACCCGGGGAAGCCAGGCGCTGCGGAGCCGCCGGAGGCGGAGGCGGCGCGGCCGGAGCCGAGCCCTGCGGAGCCGATGGTGCCGGAGTCGGCGTCGGCGGAGGCTGGGTCGGAGGCAGCGGCCCGGGAGAGCCGGGAGCAGTCGCCGGAGGGCCGGCCCTCGACCTGACCGCCGGTGCGTACGGCCCGAAACTCACCCGGGCCGTCACATCGGCGATCTCCCCGCGCACCGCACACCGGACCACCACGGCTCCCTGCGCCGCGGCCACCTTCCCGGCGGCCCCACACGCCGCCCCAGGGCCTTGCATGGCCCGGTCGGCCGCAGCCAGGGCTGCCAGGTCCGCCGCACCGCCCGCCCGGTGCCGGACGGCCACCACCTGCCCGAGGGCCAGTACGACCGCGAACACCGCGCACAGCGTGGCCGTGGTCATCGCCACCCACACCGTGGCCAGGCCCCTGTCCCCGTCCGCCGACCTTCTGCTCCTGCGCAGCTGCACAAGGGCGACGCCACGCAGCCGCGCAATGGCAGTGGCACGCAGCCGCGCATGGGCAGTGGCACGCAGCCATGCGAGGGCGGCTGCACGTCCCGTCTCGACCGTCCGGACCGTCCGGACCGTCCGGGTCATTGCGTCACCCCTACCGTGTCCTCGGCCAGTGCCGCCGCCTCCGCGTGAAGCGTCAGGGCCAGCGGGCCCGGCCCCGGCATCGACGCCGCCACCCGTACCCGCCACAGCTCCCCGGCCCGCTCCATCGCGACTTCGGCCCCGCCGGGTGCCGCCGAACGGGCGGCTTCCAACACCTGCGCCTCCGGCTCCGAACGGGCCGCCGCCCTCGCCCCGGCCCTCGCCGCGTCCACGCACCGGATCTGGGCGGAGGCGGCCATCAGCGCCCAGACCAACGCCAGGGCGAACACCACCAACGCCGGAATCGCCATGGCCGCTTCCGCCGTCACCGCGCCCCGATCCCTTCGGGCCCCGGCTCTCCCGCCCCCGATACGGGAACGCCCTCCGGCGAGCGCCCCGGGGCCGCTCTCAGAACTTCGCATCGAGCGCGTCCTTCAACAGCGACTGCAGTGCGGACATGACCGGCTGGCTGGTGACCACCTTGTAGAGCACCGCCGCGAACGCACAGGCCGCGATCGTCCCCACCGCATATTCGGATGTCGTCATTCCGCTGTCCGACCGAACTCGGCGTGCCATGACGCGCACCCAGTTCTTGATTCGCCGCACCATTTCAACCCCCGTGGAATTCTTAATTCATACTGAATGGATTTTTACTCATACTTTTCGGTCATCCGGTGTGAAGCAGCCCGGTCGCCAGACCGATCACCACCGGCGCCACCCCGACCGTCAGGAAAGCGGGCAGAAAGCAGAGTCCGACGGGAGCGGTCATCGCCACGCCTGCCCGCTGGGCGCGCGCCACGGCCGCACTCGCACGCTCGGCCCGCATCGCCTCGGCCAGCCGAGCCACCGGCTCCGCCGCCGGAGCTCCGGTCGACCCCGCCCGGTCCAGGCAGCGGGCCAGCGCACCTGCACCCGGTATCTCCCCGAACCGCCCCCAGGCCTCCGCAGGTTCACCACCGAGACGGATCTCCGCGGCCGTCCGCGCCAGGCGCACGCCGACCGGCCCGCCGAGCGACTCCCCCACCGCCTCGGCTGCCTCCCGGGGCCCGGCGCCGGCGGAGATGCAGGCCGCCAACAGGTCGGCCGCCAACGGGAGCTGACGTGCGGCCTCCGCCATCTCCGCAGGCCCTGCCCCCAATTCGCTTCCGCCTCGGGCCCGTTGCCACCGCCAGGCGCCGTACGCTCCCACGAGCCCCGCCACGCACCCAGGCAGGCCGCCGATCAGGACCCAGCCCGCCGCCACAGCGCCCAGTGGCGCGATCCACTCCTTCGTCCGGGCGCCGAGTGCCGGGTGTCCCCGCCCGCGCCGACCCTTCGGCGAGGCGACCGCCAGCAGCACCGCGCCCCGGCGGCGCACCGCCCGCCTCCGCCGCAGTCCTGCCAGCGCAAGGGCCGGACAAGCGACCGCGCTCAGCACCGCGCACACCACCGCCACCCGGTGGACGGCTTCGCCGGTGACCGCACTCATACCGCCTCCCCCGCCCGTACGATCCGGCCGGCCCAGCAGAGCCCGGCCGCCTCAAGCACTCCGCCCGTCGCCAGACAGACGAGCCCGGCCGGAGTGTGCAACAGCACCCTCAACGGATCGGCCCCGAGCGCCGCCCCCAGACCCAGACCCAGCACCGGAAGCAGTGCCAGCACGGCCACCGTCGACCAGGCACCCGCCAGTTGGGCCCGTAATTCCTCCCGTCTGCGCAGCTCGGCCCGCAACGCGCCCTCCAGGCGGTCCAGCCCCGCCGCGAGCCCGGCCCCACCGTCGGCCGCCACCCGCCAGCAGGCCGCCACCCCGGCGAGACCGTCCAGACCCGGCTCACGTGCCGCCTGCCCGAGCGCCCCCGGCACATCACCACCGAATCGCGCCGCGGCAGACACACCGGCCTCCGCCGCCCCCATCACCCCGGTGCCGCGGACGGCGACGAGCAACGCCTGACCCGGTTCGTGTCCGGCCCGCAGCTCCCCCACGACCGCGCCGCACAGCGCCACCACCCCGGCCGCCCGGCGTTCCCGCTCGTTGCCCCGGGCCCGCCTCCGCAGCCACCGCCGTACCAGCGGCACCGCCACCGCACCGGCCAGCAGCGGCAACACCGACTCCCCCAGCACGGTGACGAGCAACGCCACCGGAAGGCAGAGCCACTCCCGCCGCTCCCCCGACCACTCCCGTACCCGCGCCCCGGTCCGCTCCCAGCACACACGCAGCGGCGACCGAACCGCCCCGTCGGCGAAGAGCACCCGGGCCCTCCGCCGCCCGTGGTCCTGCGCCGCCATCAGCCAGGCCGCCGCCCCGACGCACAGGACGACCGCACAGCTCACGCCCGCCGACATCCCCGTCGGCGCACCCCCGGTCACAGCGCACCCCCGATCAGCGACCGCAGCCGCTCCCAGCCCCGCTCCCGCCCGAATCCATCGGCACCCCAGCGCAGCGCGGGCACGGTCACCACGAGCCCCGTCGCGTCCCGCTCCAGAACCTGCACGTCGGCGATCCGCCGCTGTCCGGCCCGGTCCCGCACGAGATGGACCACCACCGACAGCGCGGCCGCCAACTGGCTGTGCAGCGCCGTCCGGTCCAGTCCCGCCGCCGTCCCCAGTGCCTCCAGACGGGCTGGTACGTGCTCGGCCGCATTGGCGTGAACCGTCCCGCAGCCGCCTTCGTGGCCGGTGTTCAGAGCGGCCAGGAGTTCGGTGACCTCGGCACCGCGCACCTCCCCGACCACCAGCCGGTCGGGCCGCATCCGCAGCGCCTGCCGCACCAGGTCCCGGAGCGTCACCCGGCCCGCCCCCTCCTGGTTGGCGGGGCGCGACTCCAGGCGCACCACATGGGGATGGTCCGGCCGCAGCTCCGCCGAGTCCTCCGCGAGCACGATTCGCTCCCGCTCCCCGACCGCACCCAGCAGACTCGACAGAAGAGTTGTCTTCCCGGCCCCCGTCCCTCCACTGATCAGATACGAGACCCGGGCCTCCACCAGGGCCCGCAGCACCCGGTCACCGCCCGGCGGCACCGTCCCGGCCGCGACCAGCTCCGTCAGCGAGAAGGCCCTGGGCCTCACCACCCGCAGCGACAGGCACGTCGAGCCGACGGACACCGGCGGCAGCACGGCATGCATACGGGTGCCGTTCGGAAGCCTCGCGTCCACCCAGGGGCGGGCGTCGTCCAGCCGTCGCCCCGCCACGGCGGCCAGCCGCTGCGCCAGCCTGCGCACCGCGGCGGCATCCGTGAAGGTCACCCCGGTGAGTTCGAGCCCGCCGCCCCGGTCCACCCACACCCGGTCCGGCGCGGAGACCAGCACGTCCGTCACCGCCGGATCGGCCAGCAGCGGTTCAAGCACCCCGGCCCCGACCAGCTCGCCGCGCAACTCATCGGCCGCACCAAGCACTTCGGCGTCCCCGAGCAGCCGCCCCTGGGCCCGCAGCGCGGCCGCGACCCCGGCCGGCGTCGGTGCCGTGCCGTTCTGGGCCAGCCGCTGTCGTACGGCATCGAGCAACGTCTCCGTCATGACGCACCTCCGGCGGCGCGTCCCCCCGCGCCCTCCGGAGCGAGCGCCCGCTCCCAGAACGCCGCGCAGAACCTGGCCAGCGGACCGCGCGCGCTGCCGCCTGGCGGCATACCGCTGTTCTGAGCGGCCGACAGCCCTGCGTCGAGCGGAAGTTCACCGGCGAGTGGCAGCCCCAGCGCCTGCGCCACCCACCGCTCGTCGAGGCCCGCCGCGTACGGCCCGCGAGACACCACCCGCAGGTCGTCCAGGACCATCCCGGCCATGGACGCCACACGCTTCGCCGCCGCCACCGCGCGAAGCTCCCCCGGGACCACCAACAGCCCGAGGTCCAGCTGCGCGAGCGCCTCGGCCACCGACTCGTCGACCCGGCGCGGCAGATCGACGACCACCACCCCGCCGAGCCGGCGTGCGGCAGCCAGCACGGCCCGTATGGCCTGCGGCGGGATGGCCACCCAGTCGTCGCGGCCCCAGCTGAGCACCCGCAGCCCATGCAGCGCCGGCAGCGATTCCTCCAGCGCTCCCCCGCCGACCCGCCCCTTGGAGTGGGCGAAATCCGGCCACCGCATCCCCTCGGCCCGTTCGCCACCGAGCAGCACGTCGATGCCGCCGCCGAGCGGGTCACCGTCGATCAGCATGGTCCGCCGCCCGGCCCTCGCCGCGGTCACCGCGAGGGCGCAGGCCAGTGTGGACGCACCGGAGCCGCCCCGTCCGCCGATCACTCCCACGGTGAGCGCCGGCCGGCCCACGCCTTCCGCCGCATTGGCGATCTGGTCGACGAGCCAGCCCTCCGAATCGGGCAGCCTCAGCACATATTCGGCCCCGATCTCCACGGCGCGGCGCCAGACGTCCGGGGCATCCTGATCCCGGCCGACGAGCATCACACCCCGCCTGCGCACCGCCCCTCGGCATCGCTGGGCGGCATCGTCGCCCACGAGAACCATCGGAGCCTGCTCCCAACTGCCTCTGTTCTCGGGCAGCGAGTGATGAACTTCCGGTTCCGCTCCAGCGGCCGCACACAGCCGCAGCAGATCGTCGAGCAGTTCCACATCCTCGGTCACGATCAGCGGTCCGCCCCGCCGCGCTCCGGCGGCCGGCAGAGGATCCCGTGCGATGGACTCGGCCACGATCTCCGCCCCCTTCTCACTGCACCTTCATCGCGGTTCGCGGTGATCTCGGAGCGTTCCGGGATCGGCGATTCCACAACCCGCGGACTTCGCGGTGGAATCACCGTGCAGCGCTTCGGAAAATCGTGTGGATCTTGCTCGAAAACTGTGGACAACTCCACCGTTGTGAATATCTTCGTCGCTCATACCGGCGACTTCCGGAGCGCAGCACTTCCGCTACACACCGTGACGAGTCATGGTGGTGGGGGACGGAACGAGAAGCGGGCCGTCGCGGCCGAAATGGAGGCGGAATGCTTGATTCCGAACGACAGAAACGCGTCCGGACATGCGACGACCCCCGCCGGGGGGGAGAGCGGGGGTCGTCCCCACGGCCGACTCGGGGGGGGGGGGAGGAGCCGGACCGGGTTAGCACGGTCGCGAACGATCCGTGACTTCCATGGTGTACCCGAGAGCCTTCTCAGGCAAACCCACGCGCCAGAGTTTACGCCGAATGATGTCCCCCTATGCTCTGCCTTGTGGAAAACCGCTTCTTGCCGCGCACAGCCGCCTTCTTTGACCTGGACAAGACGGTCATTGCGAAGTCTTCGACACTGACCTTCAGCAAGTCCTTCTACCAAGGCGGACTGATCAACCGCCGCGCTGTACTGCGCACTGCGTACGCACAGTTCGTGTTCCTTGCCGGGGGTGCGGATCACGACCAGATGGAGCGGATGCGGGAATATCTCTCGGCGCTCTGCAAGGGCTGGAACGTCCAGCAGGTGAAGGAAATCGTCGCCGAGACCCTGCACGATCTGATCGACCCCATCATCTACGACGAAGCGGCAACGCTCATCGAGGAGCACCACACCGCCGGACGCGATGTGGTGATCGTTTCGACCTCGGGCGCCGAGGTCGTCGAACCGATCGGCGAGCTGCTCGGCGCCGACCGGGTCGTCGCCACCCGAATGGTCGTCGGCGACGACGGCTGCTTCACCGGCGAAGTCGAGTACTACGCGTACGGGCCGACCAAGGCCGAGGCGATCAGGGCCCTCGCGGTGTCGGAGGGGTATGACCTCTCACGCTGTTACGCCTACAGCGACTCCGCCACGGATGTACCCATGCTGGAGTCGGTCGGCCATCCGCACGCGGTCAATCCGGATCGCGCACTGCGGCGCGAAGCAACCCTGCGCGAGTGGCCGATTCTCGTCTTCGATCGACCGGTCCGGCTCAAGCAGCGGCTGCCCACGCTCTCGCTGCCGCCACGTCCGGCATTGGTCGCGGCGGCAGCAGTGGGCGCAGCCGCCGTCACGGCAGGGCTGGTCTGGTACACCTCCCGCCGGCGCGCCACCACGGGCTCCGCCTGACGCACGCTCCGGGCGGTGGTCCGGCGTACGCCGACCAGGCCGGCGCCGAATTATCCAACTCGCCCGTAATTGAACCCAAAAGTAAAGAAGTAGGGCCAGCACTACCGCTCACCCCGGCTCTGGAGTACAAATGACTCAACGGCCCGCGAGACCAAGGACATCCGAGAGGATTACCTGTAACGCAGAGACGGCCCCACGGACCGAGCATGAAAACCGAGCACCCACGCGACGTCGACCCGTCGATTACGGGCCAGCCGCACCAGGGAACGGGCAAAGCATCCCGACCTGATGGGCATATATCGAGGACGCATGGTACCTGGGTAGACATGCCAGCGGCGGTACCGAGGACGGTACCGCCGCAACCCTTTTGTCGGGCACCGAAGTCGACGCGGTGAAGACAATTCGGTGGAGTTACCGCAATGAAGTTATTTCGGTGGATTTATCGCGAAGCACATCGCGAAGCACACACGATGTCGAGCTCACCACAGCGATCCGGCCGCTCCCCTCTTACGCGGCTCCACTGTTACGCGGCTCCGCGCTGCAGCGCCTCGCACACCGCCGTCGACTCCCTGACACCCAGCTCCACGGAGCGTCCGCAGTGCGTGATCCAGGCCGCCATCCCGTCCGGCGTTCCCGAGAGATAACCCTCGAACGCCGCGACGTACGCCGCCCGCCCCAGTTCGGCATGGCCCACCTCGGCGGGGCAGATCGATTTGGGATCGAGGCCGCTCCCGATCAGCACGATCCGCTCGGCGGTCCGCGCCACGAGGCCGTTGTACGAGCCGAAGGGGCGCAGTGCCAGCAGTTCACCGTGCACGACCGCCGCCATCACGAGCGCAGGCGCCGAAGTACCCGAAAGAATCAGCCCGGAGAGTCCCTCCAGCCGTCCGGCCACCTCGTCGGCATCCGGCAGCGGCGCCTCGATCAGCGGCTCGTCCACAGGCTCGCCCGCCAGCCTCGGCCGACCGACAGCATCGTCCGGTGCCGCCCCGCCGGCCGCGACCAGATGCAGCCGTGCCAGCACCCGCAGCGGTGACTGCCGCCAGATGGAGAGCAGTTGACCCGCTTCGGCAGTCAGCCTCAGGGCCGCCCCGACCACATGCGGCTCACCATCACCACTGAAGTCGGTACGCCGGCGCACCTCCTCCAGATTCCAGTCTGCTCCCGACAGCGCCGCCGAGCCACGGGCGCCGCGCAGCGCCGCTTCCGCGGTGACCTCATTGCTGCGGCGTCGCATGACGCGGTGACCGTAGACCCGGTCGACGGCCTTACGTACGGAGTCCACCGCATCGGCGACGCCCGGCAGGGTGCCGAGGGCGGCGAGCGGATCAGAGGAAGTCGTACTCATAGGTAACGAGGCTACGCGCCCGCTGCGCCGATACCGCCCGGGAGTGGCCTTCTTCACGAAGTGTGACAGCAGAACGCGATCACGCCGCTACCCTAGGTGAACATGAAGATCGCTTTCGTGGGGAAGGGCGGCAGCGGCAAGACGACGCTGTCCTCGCTCTTCATCCGCCACCTCGCCGCCAATGAAGCCCATGTCGTCGCGGTGGACGCCGACATCAACCAGCACCTCGGGGCCGCGCTCGGCCTCGACGACCAGGAGGCCGCCGCGCTGCCCGCCATGGGAGCGCACCTGCCTCTGATCAAGGAGTATCTGCGCGGCAGCAACCCCCGTATCGCCTCCGGCGAGACGATGATCAAGACGACTCCGCCCGGCGAGGGCTCCCGGCTGCTGCGGGTCCGCGAGGACAACCCGATCTATGACGCGTGCGCCCGTGCGGTCCGGCTCGACGACGGGGAGATCCGGCTGATGGCCACCGGGCCGTTCACCGAGTCGGATCTGGGCGTGGCCTGCTACCACTCCAAGGTCGGCGCGGTCGAGCTCTGCCTCAACCATCTCGTCGACGGTCCCGACGACTATGTCGTCGTTGACATGACAGCGGGTTCGGACTCCTTCGCCTCGGGGATGTTCACCCGCTTCGACATGACGTTCCTGGTCGCGGAACCGACCCGTAAGGGCGTCTCGGTCTATCGCCAGTACAAGGAGTACGCGCGGGACTTCGGGGTCGCGCTGAAGGTCATCGGCAACAAGGTGCAGGGCGAGGACGATCTGGAGTTCCTGCGCGCCGAGGTGGGCGACGACCTGCTGGTCAGCGTCGGGCACTCCGACTGGGTACGGGCGATGGAGAAAGGCCGCCCTGCTCGCTTCGAGCTGCTGGAGGCGGACAACCGGATGGCCCTGCAGGCGTTGCAGGATGCCGCGGAGGACTCGTACGAGCAGCGGGACTGGGGGCGCTACACGCGGCAGATGGTGCATTTCCATCTGAAGAACGCGGAGAGCTGGGGCAACGAGAAGACGGGCGCCGACCTGGCCGCCCAGGTCGACCCCGCCTTCGTTCTCGACGAGCGGTACGCGCAGGACGGCGCTGCTCAGCCCGCCTGAGCCCTCGGCACCCCCGCCGGAAGGGTTCGCACCTCCCCGCCGGGAGCCGTTGCATCCTCGGGTGCCGGACGGGATCGGCTCTCCGACCCGTCCGGCACCCGACGCGCGGCCCTGCCGCCCGGCCCGTCCGGCGCACGACGCGCCGGCCGCAGCCGAAGGCCGCCCCAGCTCAGCGGCCGTGCTCGCCGGTTCCTTGGTCACGCTTGTCGGCCCCCGCCGCCCGGCCGGCCCCGGAAGTCCCCGTTCCGTCGAGGAACGCGGTCCATCCCTTCTCGGGTGACTGGCCGACGTCGAGCGTCCCGAGCTTCGCCAGCGTCGCCGGGTCCTGCGCGTCCAGCCAGTCGGCCAGCTGCCGGAAGGACACGCAGCGCACACCCTCCTTGGTGCAGACCGTCGCGATGGTCTGCTCGACGGCGCGCATATAGGTGCCGCCGTTCCAGGACTCGAAGTGGTTGCCGATGATCAGCGGGGCGCGGTTCCCGTCGTACGAGCGGTCGAAGGCCTGGAGCAGACCGTCGCGCATCTGGTTGCCCCAGTACTCGTGCTGGTCCGGGTCGCCCTGCGTCGTACCGGACTGGTTGAACATGAAGTTGTAGTCCATCGAAAGGGTCTCGAACGCCCGGCCCGGCACGGGGACGAGCTGCATCGAGAGGTCCCAGATGCCGCCCTTCTTCTTGGGCCAGACCTGGTTGTTGATCCCGCTGGAGTCGTAACGGAAGCCCATCGTCCGCGCCGCGGCCACCATGTTCTTCTGCCCTTCCAGGCAGGGGGTACGGCCGCCGACGAGTTCCTTGTCGTAGTCGAAGGGAAGCGGCTTCTCCTTTTCGAGGCCGGGGTCGTTGGTCTTCCAGTTCTTCACGAAGGACTTGGCCTGGCTGATCTCGCTCTTCCACTGATCGACGGACCAGGTGCCGCCGCCCTCGGGACCGCAGAAGTGCCCGTTGAAGTGGGTGCCGATCTCGTCACCGTCCTCCCAGGCCCCGCGCACCTGGGTGATGGTGTTCCGGATTCCCTCGGTGTCGTTGAAGCCGATGTCCGAGCTGCCGACGTTGTGCTTCGGCGGGTCGTAGAGCTCCCGCTTGCCCTCCGGCAGCATGTAGACGCCGCTGAGGAAGTACGTCATGTTCGCGTGGTACTTCTTCCCGACCTCGCGGAAGTGCGAGAACAGCTTCTGGCTGTCCTCGCCTGCGCCGTCCCACGAGAACACCACGAACTGCGGGGGCTTCTGACCGGGCGCCAGGCGCTTGGGCACGGGCTGCTTCGGCTGGCTGCCGGTGAAGGCGGTGGAACCGTCACCGATGAGCCGGAGAACGCTCTTGGGCGCGACTTCAGGGGCTTTCCTCTTCGCCCCGGCGGCCTGCTCCTTCGTTCCGGTGACCTGTTTCGCCGCCTCCGGTCCGGCGGCTCCGCGGCCGGCATCGGAGGAGCACCCGGCCACTCCCGCAGTCAGTGCGACAGCCACGACACCCAGGGCGACCCGCCCGGCGGCAGCCTTCCTCGCGACACCTCTCCTCGTCACGACTCTCTTCGCGGCGACTCTCGTCGTGGCAGCCACCATCCGCCCACCCTCTTCCTTGCAGGTCATTCGCGTCGAAGTGCCGACACGGCGCGGTCAAGTTCGCACACGGCTCCGCCGGATCAGCACGACAGGCCGAATGGAAAGATGCCTATTCACTTGAATGGGTGGTCAAACGGTCCATTTGACCTCAAGCATGGACACAGATCTTTACTCTCCATTACGATCTGTTTACTGAGCGTTGAGAAATCCCGCCGCTGCACGCCGTGACCCATGGCCGCGTCCCCACATTCCGCGACCGCGCTGCCCCGGAGGAGACGGGAACATGTCTGCTTGCGTCCCCACTCGTCACAACCGCACATCCCGCAGTTCGCGCCCACTGCGCGCCTCGGGAGTCAAACGACCACACAGTCCGCCGCCACCGCGCGGTGGGCGATTCCGCATCGCGGGCGCCGATCTGTCCGCATCGATCACGGTCTTCCTGCTCGCCGTCCCCATGTCGCTCGGTCTCGCCGTCGCCATGGACGCCCCGTTGGAAGCCGGCCTCATCTCCGCCGCGATCGGCGGCATCGTCGCCGGACTGCTCGGCGGCACCCCTCTCCAGGTCAGCGGCCCGTCCGCCGGACTGACCGTGGTCACGGCCGAATTGATCCAGATCTATGGATGGCGCACCACCTGCGCGATCACCATCGGCGCCGGGCTTCTGCAGATCCTGCTGGGCTCACTGCGGGCGGCACGCAGCGCCCTCGCCGTCAGCCCCGCCATCGTCCACGGCACCCTCGCCGGCATCGGCGTGGCCATCGCACTCGCCCAGCTGCACATCGTGCTCGGCGGCTCGCCGCAGAGTTCAGCCGTCGCCAACGCCCTGGCGCTCCCCGACCAGTTGGGCCGAGTGGGCCCGGCCGCCCCGCTCATCGGCATGCTGACCATCACCGTCCTGGTCCTGTGGCCGCGGATTCCGGGCCGGATCGGGCGCGCTGTACGACGGATTCCGGCCGCTCTCGCCGCGGTGGTGACCGCTACGGCGGTGGCTGCGATCGTCGCCCCCGGAATCGCCCGGGTCGATCTGCCGTCCTGGCGCTCGCACGCCTTGCCGGAGATGCCGCACGGCCCCGTACTCGCCCTGGCCACGGCCGTGTTCACGGTGATGCTGGTGGCCAGCCTGGAGTCGCTGCTCGCCGCGGTGGCCGTGGACAAGCTGTCGGCCGCGCCCTCGCCCTCGACTTCGGCCACATCGCCCGGCTCACCCGACTCGCCCGCACCGCCCGCCTCGCCCACACCGCCCGCCAGACGCTCCGATCTCGACCGTGAGCTGCGCGCCCAAGGCATCGCCAACACCCTGTCCGGACTGGTGGGCGGGCTGGCCGTGTCCGGCGGAGCGGTGCGCAGCTCGGCGAACGTACGCGCCGGGGCGACCGGGCGTGCCTCCACCGTGCTGCACGGCGTCTGGGTGCTGCTCGCCACCGGGCTGTTGGTCACCGTGCTGGAGTGGATCCCGCTGGCCGCGCTCGCCGCACTGGTGATGATGGTCGGTATCCAGATGGTGAGTTTCGCCCACATCCGCAACGTCCATAAGCACCGCGAATTCCTGGTGTACGGGGCGACGATCACCGGCGTGGTCCTCTTCGGCGTACTGAAGGGTGTGGCGATCGGCATCGCGGTGGCGGTGGCGGTCGCCCTGCACCGGCTGGCCCGGACCCGGATCACGGTTACCGATCAGGGCGGACAGCATCTGGTCGTCGTACGAGGGCAGTTGACGTTCCTCGCGGTTCCCCGGCTCAGCCGTACGCTGGGCCAGCTGCCCCAGGGCGGGGATGCCGTCGTCGAACTGGACGGCTTCTTCATGGACCATGCGGCGTACGAGGCGATCCAGGACTGGAGCACTGCCCAGACCGCCCACGGCGGCAGGGTCGTGTTCACCGGCAGGTCCGGTGGCCGGATCGCCGAGCCCGCCTCGGCGGCACACTCCTGCTGCCGCCCCTGGACACCATGGCGCAACCATCACTGCCACGACGGGCCCGGCCCTGTACCCGAAGCCGACCACGGCCTCGACACTCCCTTCATCGGCGCCCACCCCGGAACCGGCCACCTCGGCACATCCCACGACACGACCCACAGCACTTCCACACCCACGCCCACAGCCACATTCACGCCTGACCGCGCCCTCTCCCCTGCCCCCACCTCCGGTCCCGGCCCCGAGCCCACCCCTGGCCCGGCCCCCGCAGCCCACCGCCTTCCCGGCCGAACGGCCGACTCGCACTCCGGCACTGCCCGCCGGGTCGGCGGCAATCGGCTGATCAGCGGCCTGAGTTCGTTCCAGCGCAACACCGCTCCGCTGGTGCGCGAGGAGCTGGCACGGCTGGCCGTCGAGGGTCAGCGCCCGTCCCAGCTCTTCATCACCTGCGCAGACTCCCGCCTGGTCACCAGCATGATCACGGCGAGCGGCCCGGGTGACCTGTTCACCGTGCGCAACGTCGGCAATCTGGTGCCCCTGCCGAACGCCGAGTCGGGTGACGACTCGGTCGGCGCAGCGATCGAGTACGCGGTGGACGTACTGAGGGTGGAGTCCATCACCGTCTGCGGGCACTCCGGCTGCGGAGCGATGCAGGCACTGCTCGGCAATAGACCGGGCCCGGAATCTCCGCCCACGTCCCTGTGGCGGTGGCTGAGACATGGGCTGCCGAGCCTGGAGCGGATGGCGTCCCGGCACCACGCCTGGGCCCGGATCTCCGGACGGCTGCCGACCGATGCGCTGGAGCAGCTCTGCCTCACCAATGTGGTCCAGCAGCTGGACCATCTGCGGGCTCACGAATCGGTGTCGCGGCGGCTCGCCGAAGGTACGCTCCGGCTGCACGGCATGTACTTCCATGTGGGCGAGGCGCAGGCCTATCTGCTGACCGAGGGGGCGAGCAGCGGGCTGGAGCTCGACGAGGTCTTCGACCGCGTGGGCCCCGGCGATCCCGCCGGTTCCGGTGAGTTGGAACGGACCGGCGTCTGAACCACCCTCGCCCCGGGTCCGTGAGACCTTGTGGTCCTGCCTCCGCACTGCGCCGCACCTCGCCGTATCGCATGCGGGCGCGGGACCGTGTCTCCATACACGAGACACAGGTCTAAACCAATTCCGGGCAGACACTTGTCACCTGGCCTTTGGCCTGATGAGCTATGCCCCGGGACACAACGGACACCCTGGGAATGGGAGATGTCGTGAGCAACGAAAGCTTGGCCAATCTGCTTCGTGAGGAGCGGCGGTTCGCACCGCCTGCCGATCTGGCCGCGAACGCCAACGTCAAGGCGGAGGCGTACGAGCAGGCCGAGGCGGACCGGCTGGGCTTCTGGGCCGAGCAGGCCCGTCGCCTGACCTGGGCCACGGAGCCGACCGAGACGCTCGACTGGAGCAACCCGCCCTTCGCGAAGTGGTTCGCGGACGGCAAGCTCAACGTCGCGTACAACTGCGTGGACCGCCACGTCGAGGCCGGCAACGGCGACCGGGTCGCCATCCACTTCGAGGGCGAGCCCGGCGACGGCCGCGCCATCACCTACGCACAGCTCAAGGACGAGGTCTCCCGGGCCGCCAACGCGCTCATCGAGCTCGGTGTCGGCAAGGGCGACCGGGTCGCCGTCTATCTGCCGATGATCCCCGAGGCCGCCATCGCGATGCTGGCCTGCGCCCGCATCGGCGCCGCGCACTCGGTGGTCTTCGGCGGCTTCTCCGCCGACGCCATCGCGGCCCGCATCCAGGACGCGGACGCCAAGGTCGTCATCACCGCCGACGGCGGCTACCGCCGCGGCAAGCCGTCCGCGCTCAAGCCCGCCGTGGACGACGCCGTCTCCCGTATCGACAGCGTCGAGCACGTCCTCGTGGTGCAGCGCACCGGCCAGGAAACCGCGTGGACCGAGGGCCGCGACGTCTGGTGGCACGAGATCACCGGCCGGCAGTCCGCCGAGCACACCCCCGAGGCCTTCGAGGCGGAGCAGCCGCTCTTCATCCTCTACACCTCCGGCACGACGGGCAAGCCGAAGGGCATCCTGCACACCTCCGGCGGCTACCTGACGCAGGCGGCGTACACCCACAACGCCGTCTTCGACCTCAAGCCGGAGACCGACGTCTTCTGGTGCACCGCCGACATCGGCTGGGTGACCGGCCACTCGTACATCGTCTACGGCCCGCTGGCCAACGGCGCGACGCAGGTCATGTACGAGGGCACGCCCGACTCCCCGCACCAGGGGCGTTTCTGGGAGATCGTGCAGAAGTACGGCGTCACGATCCTCTACACCGCGCCGACCGCGATCCGCACGTTCATGAAGTGGGGTGACGACATCCCCGCCAAGTTCGATCTGAGCAGTCTCCGGATCCTCGGTTCGGTCGGTGAGCCGATCAACCCCGAGGCGTGGATGTGGTACCGCAAGCACATCGGCGCCGACAAGTGCCCGATCGTGGACACCTGGTGGCAGACCGAGACCGGCGCGATGATGATCTCGCCGCTGCCGGGCGTGACGGAGACCAAGCCGGGCAGCGCCCAGCGCGCCCTGCCCGGTATCTCGGCCACGGTCGTCGACGACGAGGCCAATGAGGTTCCGAACGGCGGGGGCGGCTACCTCGTCCTCACCGAGCCGTGGCCGTCGATGCTCCGCACCATCTGGGGCGACGACCAGCGCTTCATCGACACCTACTGGTCGCGCTTCGAGGGCAAGTACTTCGCGGGCGACGGCGCCAAGAAGGACGAGGACGGCGACATCTGGCTGCTCGGCCGGGTCGACGACGTGATGCTCGTGTCCGGGCACAACATCTCGACCACCGAGGTCGAGTCGGCGCTCGTGTCGCACTCCTCGGTCGCCGAGGCAGCCGTGGTCGGTGCCGCCGACGAGACGACCGGCCAGTCCATCGTCGCCTTCGTGATCCTGCGCGGTACGGCCGACGCCTCCGACGAGCTCGTCGCCGAGCTGCGCAACCACGTCGGTGCCACGCTCGGCCCGATCGCCAAGCCGAAGCGGATCCTGCCGGTCGCCGAGCTGCCGAAGACCCGCTCGGGCAAGATCATGCGGCGTCTGTTGCGCGATGTCGCCGAGAACCGCGAGCTGGGCGACGTCACGACGCTCACCGACTCCTCGGTCATGACCCTCATCCAGACCCAG
Organism: Streptomyces sp. NBC_01363; assembly: GCF_026340595.1. Classification (GTDB taxonomy): domain Bacteria; phylum Actinomycetota; class Actinomycetes; order Streptomycetales; family Streptomycetaceae; genus Streptomyces. The sequence goes on along the minus strand of NZ_JAPEPF010000001.1, from coordinate 2,023,487 downwards.
CTGCCGTCGTCCTCCTCCGAGGACTGACCACAGCCTCCGAGGACCGACCACAGCGAGCAGCAGTACGTCCCCGTGGGGCATCCGGCAACGCGCCGGATGCCCCACGGGCATTTAAGGTGAAGATCACCGGATACAGCCCCCCGCACCCCGGGTACAGTGACAACCGCGTCAACAAAGCAATAAGAAAACTCCACAGGGGTGCCGGGAAGTCTGGTCGGCAAGTGCATCAGCCATGCCATCGCTGCCGTACCGACCCGGAGGTCTCCACTCGTGGCCGCGCCCGCCCCCGCACCCCCGTCTCCGCCCCGTCGCACCTTTCTCGCGCGGCTGTCCCTCCCCGAGCGGAACTACCTCGCGGACGCCCTGCGCGCCGAGACCGTCGGCGGCGTCATCCTGCTGGCTGCGGCGATAGCCGCCCTGGTGTGGGCGAACACCTTCGGCTCCAGTTACGCCTCCGTCAGCGGCTTCCACTTCGGGCCGGAGTCGCTGGGCCTCAACCTCTCCGTGGCGCACTGGGCGGCGGACGGGCTGCTCGCGATCTTCTTCTTCGTCGCAGGCGTCGAGCTCAAACGGGAACTGGTCGCGGGCGAACTGCGCGACCCCAAGGCGGCCGCCCTCCCGGTCGTCGCCGCGCTGTGCGGAATGGCGGTTCCGGCCGTCGTCTACACCCTGGTCAACGTGGTCGGCGGAGGTTCGACGGACGGCTGGGCCGTCCCCACCGCCACCGACATCGCCTTCGCGCTCGCCGTACTCGCGGTCATCGGCACCTCGCTGCCGAACGCGCTGCGCGCGTTCCTGCTGACCCTCGCCGTCGTCGACGACCTCTTCGCGATCCTGATCATCGCGGTCTTCTTCACCGAGAAGATCGACTTCATGGCGCTGATCGGCGCCTTCGTCGGGCTGGCCGTCTTCTATCTGCTGCTGCGCAGGAACGTGCGCGGCTGGTACATCTACGTACCGCTCGCCCTGGTCATCTGGGGCCTGATGTACAACAGCGGCATCCACGCCACGATCGCCGGTGTCGCCATGGGCCTGATGCTCCGCTGCACCCGGCGGGACGGCGAGACCCACTCGCCCGGCGAACACATCGAGCACCTGATCCGCCCGCTGTCGGCCGGTGTCGCCGTGCCGCTGTTCGCCCTCTTCTCGGCCGGTGTCTCCCTCTCCGGCAGCGCGCTGGCGGACGTCTTCACCCGGCCCGAGACGCTCGGTGTCGTCCTGGGCCTCGTCGTCGGCAAGACCCTGGGCATCTTCGGCGGTACGTGGCTGGCCACCCGCTTCACCAAGGCGGAGCTGAACAAGGACCTGGCCTGGGCGGATGTCTTCGCGGTCGCCACGCTCGCCGGGATCGGCTTCACCGTCTCGCTGCTCATCGGTGAGCTGGCCTTCGCCGGCGACGAGGCCATGATCAACGAGATCAAGGCCGCCGTGCTGCTCGGTTCCCTGACGGCCGCCGTTCTCTCCGGTGTGCTGCTCAAATTCCGGGTACGCACATACCGGGCGCTGCACGAGGCGGAGGAGCTCGACGAGGACGAGGACGGGGTGCCGGACATCTACGAGCAGGACGACCCGGAGTACCACCTGCGGATGGCCGCGATCCTCGAGAAGAAGGCGGCCGAGCACCGCCGCCTTGCCCAACTGGCGGGGGCAGCGCGCAGTGAGCCGGACGGTCCGGCATGATCTGACACCAGATGTGTTGAGCAGCAGAACAGGAGAGGGAGTCAGGGATGAGCGACCCCGGCAACAACGCGGGCAGCGCCGACCGCAGTCTCGGGCAGCTGGTCGCCGCGGCGACAGCCGAGATGTCCGCACTGGTGCACGACGAGATCGCCCTGGCCAAGGCCGAGGTACGGCAGGACGTCAAGCGCGGGGCGATCGGCAGTGTGGCGATGATCGTCGCGGCCGTGCTGCTTCTGTTCATGATGCCGATGCTGAGCTTCGCGGCCGCCTACGGAATCCACAACCTGGGCCTGGGCCTGGCGTGGTCGTTCCTGATCGTGGCCGGCGGGTTCTTCCTCCTGGCCGTCCTGCTGGGGCTGGTCGGCTGGCTCAAGTTCAAGAAGCTGAAGCCGCCGGAGAAGTCCATCGCTTCGGCGAAGCAGACGGCGGCCGTGCTGCAGGGCGTCAAGCCGCACCCGCGGCCCGCCGTCACGGCGGGAACGAGCCGCCCGGCCGTCTCGGGCAGCACGCTGGCGGGCAAGGCCATGGAGAAGGCTCCGGTCCAGGACAAGGCCTCCGCTGTGGCACGCTCGTCTACATGACGGTCCCCGATTCCAGCGCATTCGGCCCAGTAGGCCCGGTAGGCCCGGTAGGCCCCACAGGCCCGGAAGGTCAGGCAGTCCCTGCGGGCAGGGACGGCCGGACAGGCTCGAACGACCGGACAGGGCGGAAAGACCGGACGGGCTCGGACGACCCAGCCACCCCGGCCGGCTCGACGGTCCCGGAAGGCTCGGACACCGCGGGCGGCTCGTCCGCCCCGGTCGGCTCCGGCGGGCCTGTGCGGATCGACGGGCCGTGGACCCATCGGGACGTGGCGGCCAACGGCGCCCGCTTCCACATCGCCGAGCTCGGCGAGGGTCCGCTGGTGCTGCTGCTGCACGGCTTCCCGCAGTTCTGGTGGACCTGGCGCCACCAGCTCACCGCGCTGGCCGACGCCGGTTTCCGGGCCGTCGCGATGGACCTTCGCGGAGTCGGCGGCAGCGACCGTACGCCCCGGGGTTACGACCCCGCCAACCTGGCGCTCGACATCACCGGCGTGATCCGCTCGCTCGGCGAACCGGACGCGGCCCTGGTCGGCCACGACATGGGCGGCTACCTCGCCTGGACGGCCGCGGTGATGCGTCCGAAGCTGGTGCGCCGCCTCGTGGTCTCCTCGATGCCGCATCCGCGCCGCTGGCGTTCCTCGATGCTCTCCGACTTCGCGCAGTCCCGGGCCGGCTCGTACATCTGGGGCTTCCAGCGCCCGTGGGTGCCCGAGCGTCAGCTCGTCGCCGACGACGCGGCGTTGGTCGGCCGGCTGATCCACGAATGGGCGGGCCCCCGGACCCCGGACTTCCCCGACGACGCGACGGTGGACGTCTACCGGCGCGCCATGTGCATCCCGTCGACGGCGCACTGCTCGATCGAGCCGTACCGCTGGATGGTGCGTTCCCTCGCCCGTCCGGACGGAATCCAGTTCAACCGGAGGATGAAACTGCCGGTGCGGGTACCGACGCTGCATCTGCACGGTTCACTCGATCCGGCGATCCGCACGCGAAGCGCGGCGGGATCCGGCGAGTACGTCGAAGCGCCGTACCGTTGGCGACTTTTCGACGGTCTGGGGCACTTCCCCCACGAGGAGGATCCGGCCGGGTTCTCGGCTGAACTCATCAGCTGGCTCAAGGATCCCGAGCCCGATCGGTAGCCGTACGGGCACAGTTGTCCGACGAACGGCCAATTGCCCGGCGCATAGGCCAATTGGCTGACGGATGGGCGGTTACCGACCATGAGGCACGGGCAGACGTCCCGGTATGGGCTGGACGCACGACTTCGGTGACACAGCACGCAACCGTCGCTCGACCGCCACGGCGGGTTTGAGCACTCATGAGGGGGGCGGCCCCCAGGGCCGGGTGCACGAGATGCATGTTCTGCATGATCCCCAGCTCGGTATCCCGCGCATTCTGCGCCGTCGGGCCCGCTGGGTCTCGGCGCGGCTGCGCCATCCACGCGGATGATCTCCGCCCCGTCCGGCCGGTGAACGCTCGCCGGCCGGGCGGGACTTCACCACGACTCCCCCGGCCTCGGCGCGCCGCGCTGCGCCCCGGTTACTGCCGGACCGGCGCTCAGAGCGCGCACGCCTGGCTGTCGACCTGCTGGTTGGCGGATCGGCCGCGCTTGATGTCCTGGCGGATCTCGTCGGCCGTCAGCGCGTAGCCGGTGTCGGGGTCGTCGAGCGACTTCGCGAAGACGACGCCGTACACCTCGCCGCCGGGGGTCAGCAGCGGTCCGCCGGAGTTGCCCTGACGGACCGTCGCGTAGAGCGAGTACACATCGCGACGGACGGTGCCCCGGTGGTAGATGTCCGGGCCCTTGGCGCCGATACGGCCCCGGACGCGCGCGGCCCGTACGTCGTACGAGCCGTTCTCCGGGAAGCCCGCGACGATGGCGCTGTTCCCCGTCCGGGCGTCGTGGTCGGTGTCGGCGAACTTCAGCGGCTTCGCGTCGAGGTCCGGTACGTCGAGCACGGCGATGTCGCGCCGCCAGTCGTACACGACGACCTTCGCGTCGTACAGCCGGCCCTGGCCGCCGATCTGGACGGTGGGTTCGTCGACGCCGCCGACGACATGCGCGTTGGTCATCACCCGGCGGTCGGAGAAGACGAAGCCGGTGCCTTCGAGGACCTTGCCGCAGCCCGGGGCCGTGCCGACGACCTTGACGATGGACTTCTTGGCGCGGGCCGCGACGGGGCTGCCCACCAGCGCCGGGTCCGGGGCCTGGACCTCGGTGATCGGCTCGTTGGCGAACGGGCTGAAGACCTGCGGGAAGCCGTTCTGCGCGAGGACCGAGGAAAAGTCCGTGAACCAGGTGGAGGCCTGCGCGGGCATCACCCGGGAGATGCCGAGCAGGACCGAGGAGCTGCGGACCTCCTTGCCCAGCGTCGGCAGTGAGGTGCCGGCCAGCGCGGAGCCGATCAGCCAGGCGACCAGCAGCATCGCGACGACGTTGACCAGGGCGCCGCCGGTGGCGTCGAGGGCGCGCGCGGGCGACCACGTGATGTACCGGCGGAGCTTGTTGCCGAGGTGGGTGGTGAATGCCTGGCCCACCGAGGCACAGACAATCACGATGACGACGGCGACGACGGCGGCCGTCGACGAGACCTCGGAGCCGTTCGTCAGCTGGTCCCACAGGATCGGCAGCAGATAGACGGCGACGAGACCGCCGCCCAGGAACCCGATCACCGACAGGATGCCGACGACGAACCCCTGTCGGTAACCGATGACCGCGAACCACACGGCGCCGGCCAGCAGCAGGATGTCCAGCACGTTCACCGTCTATAGCCTCGCAGATTCGTCACCGGGCCCGTTCCTTCGGCTGGGTCCGGGCGGGGCCGGACAGCGCAGCACGGGAGTCAGCCTGTCATGCGCGCCAGTCGAGCGGCACCTGCTTGGCGGTGTCCCAGGGGCGCTCCCAGCCCGCGAAGTGCAGAATGCGGTCGATCACTCCGGCCGTGAAACCCCACACCAGGGCGGATTCCACCAGAAATGCCGGGCCTCGGTGGCCGCTCGGATGGACCGTGGTCGCGCGGTTGGCCGGATCCGTGAGATCCGCCACGGGAACGGTGAAGACGCGGGCCGTCTCACCCGGATCGACGACACCGACCGGACTCGGCGAGCGCCACCAGCCGAGGACCGGAGTCACCACGAAGCCGCTCACGGGGATGTAGAGCCGGGGCAGCACGCCGAAGATCTGGACGCCGCGCGGATCCAGGCCGGTCTCTTCCCGGGCCTCCCGCAGAGCGGCCCTGAGCGGCCCTGTCGTCGCCTGGTCGCCGTCCTCCGGATCCAGGGAGCCGCCGGGGAAGGATGGCTGTCCGGCGTGGGAACGCAGGCTTCCGGATCGCTCCATGAGGAGCAGCTCGGGACCGCGCTCGCCCTCGCCGAAGAGTACGAGTACGGCGGACTGCCGCCCGGCACCGCTCTCCGGCGGCAGGAAGCGGCTGAGCTGGTCGGGCTCGATCGTCCGCGCGGCGCGGGCCACGGGGTCGAGCCACGCGGGCAGGCCCTCGGCCGTGACGGTGATCGCCGCGTCCCCACCGGCGCCTGCCGCGGCGGCGGCCGCCGCGACCGCCGCGGCGGGACTGACCGCCGCCGGGTTTCCCGCAGCGGGCGCAGCGGGCGCGGCTGCCGCTTCCGTGCTCTGTTCGTGCGTCTTCATAGGCACCCCTCGTCTCACAACGCCTGTCGTCACGCATTTCGTTCCGGCCGCTCCGGAGCCGGCGCCATACGTCGGCCCCGGATTCGCCGCCCTGCGTCAGCCTGCCCCGAGGGGCGGCGCGGGCTCGCCCGGGTAGTCCGCCGGCGGGCTCAGCCGCTGGCCCGGCTGGCCGCCCATCTCGTACTTCAGCAGCTTCCTGGCCTTCTCCGGGTCCGTCTCGCCCTCGCCGTACGCGGGGCAGAGCGGGGCGATCGGGCAGGCGCCGCAGGCGGGCTTACGGGCATGGCAGATGCGGCGGCCGTGGAAGACGACCCGGTGCGAGAGCATCGTCCACTCGCTCTTGGGGAAGATCGTGGCGATCTCGGCCTCAACCTTCTCCGGATCCTCCTGCTCCGTCCACTTCCAACGGCGGACCAGGCGGCCGAAATGGGTGTCGACGGTGATCCCGGGGACGCCGAAGGCATTGCCCAGAACGACATTGGCGGTCTTGCGGCCGACCCCCGGAAGCGTGACGAGATCGGCGAGCCGGCCCGGCACCTCGCCGCCGAAATTGTCCCTGAGCGCCACGGAGAGGCCTATCAGCGACTTGGTCTTGGCCCGGAAGAAACCGGTCGGCCGGATGAGCTCCTCCATCTCCTCCGGGACGGCCGCGGCCATGTCCTCGGGGGTGGGGTAGGCGGCGAAGAGCGCGGGGGTGGTCTGGTTGACCCTCAGATCGGTGGTCTGGGCGGAGAGGACCGTGGCGACCAGAAGCTCGAAGGGGTTCCTGAAGTCCAGCTCGGGGTGGGCGTAGGGATAGAGCTCGGCGAGCTCGCGGTTGATCCTGCGGGCGCGGCGCACCATCGCCAGACGCGATTCCGGCTTCCGTCCCGCTCCTGCCGCTCCTGCCGCTCCTGCGGGCTTCGCCTTCGCAGGGCGTTTCACCGACTCCCCCACGGGGCGTTTTGTCGCTTTTTCCGGGCGAATCGCACCCTGTTCGCCCACAGCGGAATCACGGCCTTCCGACACCCCATCAGCCCCCTTGGCCTGCGCTCTCACCGGCGATTTGGACACCCGGCCAGCCTAGAGCCACGCACTGACATCTGCCCCTGTCACCGTGTATCCACCCCCAATCGGCCCCCTGCCGCACGGTTGGGCACGCCCGTGCGTCAAACTGGTTTGTGATTGATCGCACTGTTTTACCGTCCGGCATGATGGGGACCACGGTTCCCTGAACAGGCCGACAAGGAGAGAACTCGTGGACGACGTTCTGCGGCGCGCCCCGCTTTTCGCGGCGCTCGATGATGAGCAGGCCGCGGAGCTCCGCGCCTCGATGAGTGAGGTGACCCTCGCACGCGGCGACGCGCTCTTCCACGAGGGCGACCCGGGCGACCGCCTCTACGTGGTCACCGAGGGCAAGGTGAAGCTCCACCGCACCTCCCCCGACGGACGCGAGAACATGCTGGCGGTCCTCGGCCCCGGCGAGCTGATCGGTGAGCTGTCGCTCTTCGACCCGGGCCCGCGCACCGCCACCGCGACGGCGCTGACCGAGGTCAAGCTCCTCGGCCTGGGCCACGGCGACCTGCAGCCCTGGCTGAACGCCCGTCCCGAGGTGGCCACGGCCCTGCTGCGCGCCGTCGCCCGCCGTCTGCGCAAGACCAACGACCAGATGTCCGACCTGGTCTTCTCCGACGTACCGGGCCGTGTCGCCCGCGCCCTCCTCGACCTGTCGCGCCGCTTCGGCGTCCAGTCGGAGGAAGGCATCCACGTCGTCCACGACCTGACCCAGGAAGAGCTGGCCCAGTTGGTCGGCGCCTCCCGCGAGACGGTCAACAAGGCACTCGCCGACTTCGCCGGACGCGGCTGGCTGCGCCTGGAGGCGCGCGCCGTGATCCTGCTGGACGTGGAGCGCCTGGCGAAGCGGTCCCGCTAGCCGGACCGGGGACGCCACCTCCGCACCCGTATGCAAGGCCCCGCCGCCCGGCGGGGCCTTGCCGGGTTTCCGCCGCAGGCCGAAGCCGGTGCCGATGAAGCCCCGGTGAAGCCGGTGAAGCCGGCCAGACCAAATCCGACCAGTCCAGGTCAGTCAGGTCAGTCAGGTCAGGTCAGGTCAGGTCAGGTCAGGTCAGGTCAGGTCAGATGAGCCCGTGCTCGCCCAGATACTCCAGCTGAGCCAGCACCGAGAGCTCCGCGGCGGGCCACAGGGACCGGTCCACGTCCGCGTACACCTGCGCCACCACCTCCGACGCCGTCCGGTGCCCGGCCTCGACCGCCGTCTCCACCTGGGCCAGCCGGTGCGCGCGATGCGCGAGGTAGAACTCGACCGCGCCCTGCGCGTCGTCCAGCACCGGACCGTGCCCCGGCAGCACTGTGTGCACGCCGTCGTCGACGGTCAGCGAGCGCAGTCTCCGCAGCGAGTCGAGGTAGTCGCCGAGCCGCCCGTCCGGATGCGCGACGACCGTGGTGCCGCGCCCGAGAATCGTGTCTCCCGTCAGCACCGCCCGGTCGGCGGGCAGATGGAAGGAGAGCGAGTCCGCGGTGTGCCCGGGGGTCGGTACGACCCGGAGCTCCAGGCCACCGGTGGTGATCACATCGCCCGTGGTCAGCCCCTCGTCGCCCAGCCGCAGTGCCGGGTCCAGGGCACGCACCTTCGTACGGGTCAGCTCGGCGAACCGCGTCGCGCCTTCCGCGTGGTCGGGGTGCCCGTGGGTGAGCAGGGTGAGCGCGATCCGGCGGCCGGCCCGTTCGGCGGTGTCGATGACGGCCCGCAGATGCGTGTCGTCCAGCGGGCCCGGGTCGATGACGACCGCGAGGTCGGAGCCGGGCTCGGCGACGATCCAGGTGTTGGTGCCGTCCAGCGTCATCGGCGAGGCGTTGGGGGCGAGGACATTGACGGCACGGCTGGTGGCGGGGCCGGACAGGACCCCGCCGCGCGGCTGCCCCGGAAGGGCCGCGGCCTCGCTCATACGGCCTCACCGCCCGCGCCGCCGCTCGGGATGTGCTTGGTGAACTCATCGTGTCCCGGCCAGCTCAGCACCAACTCGTCGCCCTCCAGACGCGCCTGTGCCAGTACGGGCGCGAGGTCCTGGGAATCCGCCGCCTTCAGGGCCTCGGCGGCCGTCCCGTACGGCCTCAGCGCCCGCAGCGTCGACACGGTGGGCGGCATCATCAGCAGCTCGCCCCTGTCGTATCCGTCGGCCGCCTCGCCGGGCTCGATCCACACCGTGCGGTCGGCCTCCGTGGAGGCGTTGCGGGTGCGCTGGCCCTCGGGGAGCGCGGCGACGAAGAACCAGGTGTCGTAGCGACGGGGCTCGAACTCGGGGGTGATCCAGCGCGCCCAGGCGCCCAGCAGATCCGAGCGCAGCACCAGACCGCGCCGGTCCAGGAACTCGGCGAACGACAGCTCGCGGGCGACCAGTGCCTCCCGGTCGGCCTCCCAGTCGGCACCGGTGGTGTCGCTGACCACCGTGTCGGCGCCCGGACCCGCGAGGAGGACGCCCGCCTCCTCGTACGTCTCACGGACCGCCGCGCAGACGATGGCCTGGGCCTCGGCCGGAGTCCCGACGCCGAGCCGCTCGGCCCAGGTCTCCAGCGGGGGTCCGGCCCAGCCGACGAGCCGGTCGTCGTCACGCGGGTCGACCCCGCCACCCGGATAGGCGTACGCCCCGCCGGCAAAAGCCATGGAGGCGCGGCGGCGCAGCATGTGGACGGTGGGACCGCCCTCGGTGTCAGCGGCGGAATCCCGGAGCAGCATCACGGTGGCGGCCCGCTTCGGGGTCGCGGCCGTCAGCTCACCTGCGGCGAGTGCCCGGATCCGGTCGGGCCATTCCGGTGGGTACCACTGACCATTGGACATGGCCGGAGGCTATCCGGAACCGCGCCGATGTTCGAGGGTCGACTGATCCGTACATGCCCCGTACACAGATGATCCCGCCCGGTCATGACGACCGGACGGGATCGGAGAACGCGGCGAAAGACCCTAGGCCCCGACCAGCTCGACCTGGACCTCGACCTCCACCGGCGCGTCCAGCGGCAGCACCGCGACGCCCACCGCGCTGCGCGCGTGCACGCCCTTGTCACCGAGCACCGCGCCCAGCAGCTCGCTGGCGCCGTTGATCACGGCGGGCTGCCCGGTGAAGTCGGACGCCGAGGCGACGAAGCCCACGACCTTCACCACCCGCGCGATCCGGTCCAGGTCGCCCGCGATCGACTTCACGGCGGCCAGCGCGTTGAGCGCGCAGGTCTTCGCCAGTTCCTTGGCCTCGTCGGGCGTGACTTCCGCACCGACCTTGCCGGTGACCGCGAGCTTGCCGTCCACCATCGGCAGCTGGCCCGAGGTGTACACGTACACCCCCGACTGCACGGCCGGCTGGTACGAGGCCAGCGGCGGCACGACGTCCGGCAGCGTCAGCCCGAGCTCGGCGAGCTTCGCCTCGACGGCGCCCGCCACTACGCCTTCTCCCGCTTCAGGTAGGCCACGAGCTGCTCGGGGTTGTTCGGGCCGGGAACGACCTGGACCAGCTCCCAGCCGTCCTCGCCCCAGGTGTCCAGAATCTGCTTGGTCGCGTGCACGAGAAGGGGCACGGTCGCGTATTCCCACTTGGTCATGGCCCGACTGTAATGCCTGGCACGCACAGCCTCGTGCGTAGCCTGCGGTGTGACTGGTTAGGCTCGAATACGTGAGCAGGTTCCAGGTCGTCAGCGGCAAGGGCGGTACCGGTAAGACCACGGTCGCCGCCGCCCTCGCGCTCGCCCTCGCGACCGAGGGCAAGCGCACCCTTCTCGTGGAGGTCGAGGGCAGGCAGGGCATCGCCCAGCTCTTCGAGACGGAGTCCCTCCCGTACGAGGAGCGCAAGATCGCCGTCGCGCCGGGCGGCGGCGAGGTCTATGCCCTCGCGATCGACGCCGAGCGCGCCCTTCTCGACTACCTCCAGATGTTCTACAAGCTGGGCAGCGCGGGCCGGGCGCTCAAGAAACTCGGCGCGATCGACTTCGCCACCACGATCGCGCCCGGCGTGCGGGACGTGCTGCTGACCGGCAAGGCCTGCGAAGCCGTACGCCGCAAGGACAAGCAGAACCGGTACGTCTACGACTACGTGATCATGGACGCCCCACCCACCGGGCGCATCACCCGCTTCCTCAATGTGAACGACGAGGTGGCGGGGCTGGCCAGGATCGGCCCGATACACAATCAGGCACAGGCCGTGATGCGGGTGCTGAAGTCCCCCGAGACCGCGGTCCATCTGGTGACGCTGCTGGAGGAGATGCCGGTCCAGGAGACCACGGACGGTATCGCCGAACTGCGGGCCGCCGAACTGCCGGTGGGCCGGGTCATCGTGAACATGGTGCGGCCCCATCTGCTGGACGAGGACACCCTGCGCACCGCCGCGGGCGGCCGCCGCAAGGAGATCGCCAAGGCGCTGACCCGGGCCGGAGTGACCGGCTCCGCGGGGCTCGTACGCCCCCTGGTCGAGCAGGCGGCCGAGCATGCCCAGCGGGTCGAGCTGGAGCGTGAACAGCGCGCCGTGCTCGCGGACCTGGAGCTGCCGGGGTACGAACTCCCGCTGATCGGCGAGGGGATGGACCCGGCCGGTCTCTACGACCTGGCGACCGAGCTCCGCAAGCAGGGCGTGAGCGAAGGGGCGGGACAAGGGGTGGGTACATGACACAGCGCACGGACGCGGCCACGGCCACAATGACGGATGCGACCGCGTCGACGGACACGGCCACATCCGACACAACCGGAACGAACACGACCGGAACGGACACAGCCGGGACGGACACGGCCGCGTCGGAGGTGGCCGTCTCACCCGCTCCCGCGCTGGACACCGACGCACTGCTCGACGATCCGGACATCCGGATCGTCGTGTGCTGCGGTTCGGGCGGCGTCGGCAAGACCACGACCGCGGCGGCTCTGGGCGTGCGGGCGGCCGAGCGCGGCCGCAAGGTCGTCGTGCTCACCATCGACCCGGCCCGCAGGCTCGCCCAGTCCATGGGCATCGACTCGCTGGACAACATCCCGCGCCGGGTGCCGGGCATCGAGGGCGGGGACGCCGGGGAACTGCACGCCATGATGCTCGACATGAAGCGGACCTTCGACGAGATCGTCGAGGCGCACGCGGACGGCGAGCGGGCCCGCGCGATCCTGGAGAACCCCTTCTACCAGTCCCTGTCGGCCGGTTTCGCGGGCACGCAGGAGTACATGGCGATGGAGAAACTCGGGCAGTTGCGGGCGCGCGACGAGTGGGACCTGATCATCGTCGACACCCCTCCGTCGCGCTCCGCGCTGGACTTCCTGGACGCGCCGAAGCGGCTCGGTTCGTTCCTGGACGGAAAGTTCATCAAGCTGCTGATGGCCCCGGCGAAGATGGGCGGCCGGGCCGGGATGAAGTTCCTGAACGTCGGCATGTCGATGATGACCGGAACGCTGGGCAAGCTGCTCGGCGGTCAGTTCCTGCGCGACGTACAGACCTTCGTCGCGGCGATGGACACCATGTTCGGCGGATTCCGTACCCGGGCCGACGCCACATACAAACTGCTCCAGGCCCCCGGCACGGCGTTCCTCGTCGTCGCGACGCCGGAGCGGGACGCACTGCGCGAGGCGGCGTACTTCGTGGAACGGCTGGCCGCGGAGGAGATGCCGCTGGCCGGGCTGGTGCTCAACCGGGTCCATGGCAGCGATGCCGCCCGGCTCTCCGCCGAGCACGCCCTGGCCGCCGCAGAAAATCTTGACGGGGTCGGCATTGTGGATCAGACGGCCGGGAAGGCTGGACTTCGTGACCGGACCGACCAGTCGGCCACCTCTCCCGAAGTCGCTGTCACACCCGCTGTCACGCCCGGTGCCGCACCGGATACCGCCCCCGACGCCACGCCCGACGATTCCGAGCACGAGCACAAGGACGCCGAAGACCACGAGCCGACGCCGGGACACGTTCCCGATACACCCGGAACCGCTTCCGTCGAGGAGCTGACCGCGGGTCTGTTGCGGCTGCATGCCGAACGGATGCAGGTGGTCGCGCGCGAACAGCGCACACGCGACCGCTTCACCGCGCTGCACCCCGAGGTCGCCGTGACCCAAGTGGCCGCGCTGCCCGGTGACGTACATGACCTCGAAGGACTCCGGGCCGTAGGGGACCGGCTCGCGACCGGTTCTGCCCCGGCCGGAGCTGCGTAGCCGCCCGTCAGCCCTATCCCACCGCGGCGTACCTCTCGTGCAGTTCGTCGTCGTCCAGTCCGATCGCCACGGGCAGGATGCCCGTCGACTGCTCGTACTCGCTGCGCGCGGTCTCCAGCAGCCGGCGCCAGGACGTGACGGTGGGCCGCCTGCGCAGCAGTGCGCGGCGCTCCCGCTCGGTCATTCCGCCCCACACGCCGAATTCGACGCGATTGTCCAGCGCATCGGCCAGGCACTCGGTCCGCACCGGGCATCCGGTGCACACCGCCTTGGCCCTGTTCTGCGCTGCCCCTTGTACGAACAGTTCATCCGGATCGGTAGTGCGGCAGGCTGCCTGCGCACTCCAGTCGGTTACCCAGCCCATCACGGCGCCGTCCTCTCCCGAATCGAGGCTCCCCCACGGCGGTAGCGGCATATTCACCGCTGCCAGTTGAGGACGTTACGGAAGGTGGCGACAGCACAACACCCCCTTCGGGCCCAATCTTGAATGGCCCGAACGGACTATGCGTATGCGGCAGATCACCCAGGGGAGTGAGGTGAGGGCATATGCGACTATCCAGGCAGAATCGGGACAGTTCACCTGGGTCACAACGGACGTTCGATGACACACGAGGCGAATTCGGGAGCGCCTGAGCTCGTGGCCGGGTCATGCATGGGGGTTGATACGGAACCGGACTGCTGTGACAGTTGAGAGCAGCTTAGGCCAAGGCATATACGTGTGTCCGGCGAATGAGAACGTAGGCTGCCCCCATGCCAAAGAAGCGCTCGGGCGGGGGTCTCTCGACGACCCAGCAGGCCGCCAAGTTCCTCGGTGTCGCCGCACTCTCCGGAGTTGTGCTCGCGGGCATCGCGCTGCCGGCCGCCGGAGCACTGGGTCTCGCCACCAAGGGGACGGTCGAGGGATTCGACGAGATCCCGGCCAACCTCAAGACTCCGCCGCTGAGCCAGCGCACCAAGATCCTGGACAGCAAGGGCGGGATGATCGCCTCGGTGTATTCGCGCGACCGCACGGTGGTCCCGCTGAAGAACATCTCGCCGTACATGCAGCAGGCGATCGTCGCGATCGAGGACGCCCGCTTCTACGAGCACGGGGCCGTCGACCTCAAGGGCATCCTGCGCGCGCTGAACCGCAATGTGCAGACGGGCGGAACCGCCGAGGGCGCGTCGACCCTCACCCAGCAGTACGTGAAGAACGTCTTCGTCGAGGAGGCGGGCGACGACCCGGACAAGGTCGCGCAGGCCACCCAGCAGACGATGGGCCGCAAGGTCCAGGAGCTGAAGTACGCGATCCAGGTCGAGGAAGAGCTCGGCAAGAAGAAGATCCTGGAGAACTACCTCAACATCACCTTCTTCGGGCAGCAGGCATACGGCGTCGAGGCCGCCGCCCAGCGCTACTTCTCCAAGTCGGCGAAGGACCTGACGCTGGCGGAGTCCGCGCTGCTGGCCGGTGTCGTGCAGTCGCCGAGCCGCTACGACCCGGTCAACGACACGGCCGAGGCGACCAAGCGCCGCAACACCGTGCTCCAGCGCATGGCCGACGTCGGGAACGTCTCGCAGGCCGCGGCCGACAAGGCGAAGGCGACCCCGATCAAGCTGAAGGTCAAGAAGCCGAAGAACGGCTGCATCACCGCCGTCAGCGGCGCCGGCTTCTTCTGTGACTACGTACGGCACGTCTTCCTCACCGACCCGGTCTTCGGCGAGACCAAGGAGGACCGGGCCAAGATCTGGAACCGGGGCGGCCTGACGATCCGGACGACGCTCGACCCGCAGTCCCAGCAGTCGGTGCAGGGCTCGATCAAGAACCACGTCTACAAGTCGGACAAGGTCGCGACGGCCGTGACGCTGGTCCAGCCGGGCACCGGCAAGATCATGGGCATGGGCCAGTCCAAGCCGTACGGCTTCGGGAACAACGAGACCCAGTACAACTACTCGGTCAACAAGGCCATGGGCGGCTCCAACTACGGCTTCCCGACCGGTTCGACGTTCAAGCCGTTCCTCGCCGCCGCGGCCATAGAGGGTGGCAAGCCGGCCACACAGGTCTATCCGTCCCCGTACGAGATGGACTACCCGGACACGGTGCAGTCCTGCGGGAAGCCGTGGGTCAACGACGGTGTGCCGAAGTATCACCTGGAGAACGAGAGCGAGACCGAGAAGGGCCCGTACGCGCTGAAGGAGGCGATGGAGAAGTCGGTCAACACCTACTTCGTCCAGATGCTCCAGGACATCGGCATGTGCCCGGTCTCCCAGATGACCGACAAACTCGGCGTGGTGCAGGGCGACGGCTCCAAGCTCCCGCAGAACCCGTCGACCCTGACCCTCGGCTCCAACGGTCTGTCGCCGCTGACGATGGCGAGCGCGTACGCCACCTTCGCCAACCGCGGTACGTACTGCACGCCGATCGCCATAGAGTCGGTCAACAAGGCCGACGGCAGCTCGCTCCCCGTGCCCAAGACCTCCTGCTCGCAGGCGATGTCGCAGCCGACGGCCGACACCATCAACACGCTGCTGCGCGGCGTGGTCGACTCCGGTACCGGTCAGGAGGCGGGTCTCCAGAGCCGCGACAACGCGGGCAAGACCGGTACGACCGACGCCCGTAAGAACGCCTGGTTCGTCGGGTACACCCCGAACATGTCCGGCGCCGTCTGGGTCGGCAGCCCGTCCCAGAGCGTCGAGATGGAGCGCATCACGATCGGTGGTGTGTACCAGGACAAGGTGTACGGCGGGCAGGTCCCCGGACCGATCTGGCGTGACGCGATGACGGGCGCCCTCAACGGAGTGGCCGCTCCCCCCTTCAACACCGTCAATATCCCGGACCCGCCGAAGAACGACGACCGGGAAAGGGGCCGGGACCGCGGCCGGGACGAGGGAAGGCCCGGCGCCGGGGGCAAGAAGCCCGGTGGCAAGAAGCCCGGCGGCAAGAACCCGTTCCCCGGCATGAGCATCCCGCCGGACCTGATCGGCGGGAACACTGGCGGCGGCCAGCGCGGCCAGACCAACGGCGGCACACCGGGCCCCTGAGCCGCAAGGCTCGTCCCCCGACACGAAGGTGGGGTGCCCCGGACCGATCCCGGTCCGGGGCACCCCACCTTCATATGTCCCTACGCATACGTCATACGTACGCCGTGCGGGCTCAGCCCGCGAGGAGCTTCTTCACCGAGGCGGCCACCCGGCCGCCGTCCGCGCGCCCCGCCACCTTCGGGTTCACGATCTTCATGACGGCACCCATCGCGCGCGGCCCCTCGGCCCCGGCGGCCCTGGCCTCCTCGACGGCGGACGCCACGATCGCGCCCAGCTCGTCGTCGCTCAGCTGCTTCGGCAGGTACGCGTCGAGGATCTCGCCCTCCGCCTTCTCGCGCTCGGCCTGCTCGGCCCGGCCGCCCTGGGCGAAGGCTTCGGCCGCCTCGCGGCGCTTCTTCGCCTCCTTGGCGATCACCTTCTGCACCTCGTCGTCGGAGAGCTCGCGGGCCGTCTTGCCGCTGACCTCCTCCTTCGTGATGGCGGTGAGGGTCAGCCGGAGCGTGGACGAGATCAGCTCGTCACGCGCCTTCATGGCCGTGGTGAGGTCTTCCTTGAGCTTGGACTTGAGCGTGGTCATGTGCTGATTGTGGCAGGTACGGGGCGACCGGCGCCCGCCGGTTTTCTGCTGGCCGCACGGTGTCTGCGACGATGGACACATGCGCGCACGCTACGGAGTACCCCTGAAAGTCACGGCAGTCGGCGCGGCGATCGGCGCAGCCGGTATCGCCTACGCCGCCGGATTCGAGGCCCGCTCGTTCCGCCTGCGACGGGTCACCATCCCCGTACTCCCGTACGGGGCACGCCCGTTGCGCGTGCTCCAGGTCTCCGACGTCCACATGGTGAGCGGCCAGGGCAAGAAGCGCGCCTGGCTGCAGTCGCTGGCCGGCCTGCGCCCGGACTTCGTCGTGAACACCGGCGACAACCTCTCCGACCCCGAGGGCGTGCCCGAGCTGCTCGACGCGCTGGGCCCGCTGATGGAGTTCCCGGGGGTGTACGTGTTCGGCTCCAACGACTACTACGGCCCCAAGCTCCGCAACCCCGCCCGCTACCTCTTCGAAAAAGCCCGGGGCAAGCACGGTCTCAACGGGAACGCGCCCGCGGTCGGCGTCGTCCACAACCCGTGGGAACCGATGCGCGACACCTTCGACGAGGCGGGCTGGCTGGGCCTGTCCAACACCCGGGGCCGCCTCAAGATCGACGGCCTGGAGATCGCCTTCACCGGCCTGGACGACCCGCACATCAAGCGCGACCGCTACGCGGAGGTGGCGGGCGGCCCCGAGACGGGCGCCGACCTCTCCATCGGCGTGGTCCACGCCCCCTACCTGCGCTCCCTGGACGCCTTCACCAAGGACGGCTACCCCCTGATCCTGGCCGGTCACACCCATGGCGGCCAGCTCTGCATCCCCTTCTACGGAGCCCTGGTCACCAACTGCGACCTGGACACGGACCGGGTCAAGGGCCTCTCCACCCACTCCGTCGATGACCACCGCGCCTACCTCCACGTCTCCGCCGGCTGCGGCACCAACCGCTACACCCCGGTCCGCTTCGCCTGCCCGCCCGAGGCGACCCTGCTGACCCTGACGGCCCGGGACTGAGCGCCCCCGGCCCCCTCGCCCCCAGCTGCGCATAAACCGGATTTCGTCTACGGGCGCGGGTGGGCTAAAGTAATCGATGTCGCCAGGACACCGGCGGCGATCGGGGTGTAGCGCAGCTTGGCAGCGCGCTTCGTTCGGGACGAAGAGGTCGTGGGTTCAAATCCCGCCACCCCGACAGCTGAAATACCAGGTCAAGGGCCTGATCCTCTCTGAGGATCAGGCCCTTCCTGCATCTCCGGAGATCGTTTGGGAGAAATCCGGGAGAAGATCTTGGCCAGGGTCTCCCGGATGGCCGCCCGACCTTTGTCGGCACGGGCTCGGCCAGCACCCTTATGGATGCGCACTGGCGTGTGCCCCCCCGAACCAGCCATACCGTCCGGCTCCGGATGGCATTCGTCGGAGCACGGGAAGATCGGGGCACGGGCAGATCGGGGCACGGGCAGAGAGGGAGCGGCGACCGATGGATCATCCCGGCGGTCGGCTCGGCGGACCGGCCCCCGCCCTCACCGACCCGGCTGCGCAGCCGGTCGGGAACTCCGTGCCTTGCACGGCCAGCGCCGGAAGAACGCGTAGACACGGTGCCAGGCCGGGAAACCGGCCGACCCGGACCGCCGCTTGAAGTCGTTGTCGAAGGCCGGAGCCGGCAGCAGCGGTCCGATCTGCGCCCACCCGGTGTCGGCCATGTCCGAGGGAGCGCCGCACACGGTCCGGCCGGTCCACCGCGTTGCCGTACACGTGCGCGAGGCAATCACACGAAAGCACCGCCGAGTTGAACTCCAATGCCTCAATCGCGCACAGCTGCGACAAGCCTCTGAATTCGAAGAGCGCCGCGCTGGAGAGTGGGCGCGTCGGTCTCGGCAATTCGGCTCCGGCCGGAGAAGGGCCGTCCCGGGCGGACTGCTCCGTCTGCCGCCCCTCCGCCGGTACGCCCACTGGGCGTACCGCCTCGCGGCGAACAACTGCGAACGGATGCCAGGAGGCCCCTCGGCGTACGCGGTCAACTTCTCGCACCGACCATTCCCGCGTACGCGTAAACCGCGCCGAATTCCCTTGATCGGCCTACGCCCTACCGTGCCGAACAGGCCTGGATCACGGCGCCCGTGCTGGCACCTCAACACACTGTGTATTAATTGCCTTTAAGCCCTTCCGGGTTGCACCCGGGCGTGGCGCAGGAATTCTTCGCTCCTGCCAAGCCATGACTGCGACCTGGGCATATGCCGATCACTGGCCGTCGGTCGACGCCCTCCGGGATTTTTCACTCGTTCGCGCATCACCCCCTATCCGCTTCATGCCTACTCTTGTGCACATCTCTTTCCACGAGCTCTCGCCTCTCGGGCAAATGGCCATTTTCAGGCTGCCGTTGGAAAGAGGGGATTGATGAATTGCTGTCCGTGGGCGGGATGTCCGACGGACTCTCGCCTCTCCCCACGAAGAGAGTGGAATCATCGATGAAATTCAGTGCTCGGGGCTTGCCGGGTCGGCGTGCCCTGGCAACATCGATCGCGTCGGCCGTGATGGTCGCCGTTGCCGGGGTGGTGGTCACACCGACCCCTGCCGCCGCGATCGCGACGGCCGTTCCCCTCGGTACCGCCGGCAGCTTCGCGGTACTTGCCGGTCAGTCCGTGACCAACACCGGCGCCTCAACGGTCACGGGTGACCTGGGCGTCAGCCCGGGTACAGCGATCAGCGGCTTTCCACCAGGACTGGTGAACGGCGCGACACACTCGGCCGACGCGGTCGCGCTCCAGGCCCAGACCGACCTGACCACCGCGTACAACAACGCCGCGGGGCAGGCCCCGGACGCGAGTCTCTCCGCGGACCTCGGCGGCCTGACCCTGGCCCCCGGCGTCTACAACGCGTCGTCCTCCATCGGGCTCACCGGCACACTCACCCTCGACGCCAACAACAACCCCAACGCGGTGTGGGTCTTCCAGATCGGCTCGACGCTGACCACTGCGTCCGCCAGTCGGGTTCTGCTGGTCAACGGCGCCTCACCCTGCAACGTGTTCTGGAAGATCGGCAGTTCGGCCACGCTCGGCACGAACACCACGTTCGTCGGCACGATCATGGCGCTCACCTCGACCACCCTGAACACCGGCGCGTCGATCACCGGCCGCGCGCTGGCCCGCAACGGCTCCGTGACGATGGACACGAACTCCATCACCAGGCCTTCGTGCGCCACCACCACCGGCGGCACGACCACCGGCAGCACCACAACCGGCACAACCGCAGGCACGACCACCGGCACAACCACCGGCACGACCGCAGGCACAACCACAGGCGGACTTCTCGGCGGTGTCACCACGGGTGGCCTGCTGGGCGGGGTCACCACCGGCGGCCTGATCGGCGGCAGTTCCATCGCGGGCAACACCGTCGGCGGCAACACCGTCGGCGGTGGGAACACGGTCGGTGGCAACACGGTGGGCGGCGGCAACACCGTCGGCGGAACCGTGGGCGGCAACACAGCGGGCAACACGGCCGGGAACACCGGCGGCAACATCGGGGGCGGCCAGGGCAAGCCGCCGCACCACGGAAAGCCGGACCACGAAGGCAAACCCCCGCACCACGGAAAGCCGGACCACGAGGGCAAGCCCCCGCACCACGGAAAGCCGGACCACGAAGGCAAGCCGGACCACGGAAAACCGGACCACGAAGGCAAGCCGGACCACGAAGGCAAGCCCTCGCACCACGGAAAGCCGGACCACGAGGGCAAGCCGGACCACGAGGGCAAGCCAGGCAAGTCCGATAAGTCAGACAAGAAGCAGGACTACGACAAGTCGGTCGAGCAGTACTGACGCTTCGCCGTTCCGGTCCTGCGGGCGCAGCGATGCGCTCGCAGGGCCGGACATCGTACGCCCGTCAGGCACAAGGAAGTTCAGCGGAAGAGTCGTGAGAGGAGGGCCGGGATGACACCGACTGGCCCAGGAGACGTACTGAACGGGGGCGAACCGGTGAGTGTGAAGGCGTCGGACGCCTTTCCGCCTGGTAGCCCCGGCACCGTCCGTCGCGCGGTGACGGGACAGCAGAGGGGCCCCCAGCCCGGGCCCGGCGAGTTGTCGCGGCTGCCGCTTCCGCTGCGCGCCGCGACGAAGGGTGCCGCGGTCCTGTTGGTGTGCGTGTCCCTGCTGCACATGTTCTTCCTGTTCCTGCACGTAGCCCCGCCGAACCAGATCTCGCAGCGGTACGCCCGGCAGGTCCAGAGTTGGGTGTACCCGCTGTTCGAGCAGAACTGGCGGCTCTTCGCCCCCGAGCCGGAGTCGTCCGTCCCCCAGATCTCGGCTCGTACGGTCAGGACCACCGCTGACGGCTCGCAGCGGATCGGTGGCTGGTTCGACCTGACCGCCGTGGACGACGCCGAGGTCCGGCACAACCCCTTCCCGAGCCACACCAACCAGAACATGCTCCGCAGGGCGTGGACGGGCTATCTCGAATCCCACGGCAACAGCGACGAGTCCTACTCGGATCGTGCGGTGATGTGGCAGGAGTACCTACGGAACATCGCCGTGGACCGGATCACCGCCACACGGCCGGGCGCCGTCGACGGAGTTCAACTCCGCGTCCTCACACGGCCGGTGGCCGCCTTCGACGCAACCGGCCACCGCCGCCCGGTATCGCCGTCGGTAGTCGACACCCGCAATCTGCCCTGGTGGAAGGTGCCCGCGCATGGCCACTGACCGGACTCCGATGCCCTTGCTCAGCAAGGACGATGCCTCACGAACGTCCACGGCGGAGAACGTGCCGGTGACGTTCCGGCACCTCGGCGACCTGCTCACCCTGCTCACTCACCGCCCCGTCTCGCTGTATGCGGCCGCGACGCTGCGCATCGGCTACGGCCTGTGCTATCTCGTGTTCCTGTTGCGCGAACTCCCGCACCGGGACGAGATCTGGGGGCCGGGCTCCCAGTGGACCCCGGCGCTGGCGAACCGGCTGTTCGACCAGACCGGCTGGTTCAGCGTCCTCACGCTCTCCGACAGCAAGGTGTACTTCAGCCTCTGCTACGTGGCGGCGCTCGCCGTCTGCGTGTTGTTCCTGCTCGGTTGGCGGACCCGGGCGACGTCCGTGCTGTTCGCCCTCGTCGTGGTGTCGTTCCACGCGCGCTCGATCTTCATGACCGACGGGGGAGACAACCTGATCCTCCTGATGGCTCTCTACCTCACCGTGACCGCCTGCGGGCGCCGCTGGTCACTCGACGCGCGCCGAACCGCCCTCCGCGCCCGGACCGACCGGCCCGGCCGCTGGGCGCTGTGGCGCGCGGGCAGCGACCTGTGGCCCCAACTCGCCGTGGCCCGCGAGTCACTGACCACGGTCCTGCACAACTGCGGCATGTTCGTCATCGCCGCCCAGGTCTGCCTGCTCTACGGCTCGGCGGGCATGTACAAGGTGCAAGGTGGCTCGTGGCAGGCGGGAACCGCCCTGCACTACGTCGTCAACCTCGACCTCTTCCGGCCCTGGCCGACTCTGTCCGCCCTGGTCGACAGCTACCCGCTGTTTCTCGCGGCGGCCGGCTACCTGACCGTACTGATCCAGGTCGCCTTCCCGTTCACACTGTTCAGCCGCTTGAAGTACGCCCTCCTCGTGATGCTCCTGGGCATGCACATCGGCATCGCGGTCCTTCTGGGCCTCCCGATCTTCTCCGCCGCCATGATCGTCGCCGACGCCGCCTTCCTCCCGGACCGCTTCTACCGCGCAGCGGCCCGCGCCACCCGCCGTACCCTCGCCCGCCTGCGCTCCCGCGAGTCCCCGACTCCCTCTCGACGAGCTCTGCTCGTCCCGCCCCAGTCGCCGACCCGCACCCTCCTCCCGACACCACCCGCCGGACCGGCCGCAGCGCCGGCCCCGGCACGGGCCAAGCCGTAGAGCCGCCGGCGCGGGCGGTACGTCACCCAGTTGACGTACCGCCCGCGCCGCTCCGCGTACGCGGTAGGGCAGTAGCGGCCGTCGGCGCAGCCTTGGCCACCTGCCGCCAGAACCGCCTGGCGGCGCCCAAGCCCCTGACGCAAATCCCGCCACCCCGACAGCTGAAGACGCAGATCAGGCCTGGTCTCCTCCCGAGGAAAACCGGGCCTGACTCGTTTCTCGGATACGCAGGCACCCGGGCACATCGCGCACCAGCAGGCTCGGGCCCCGTCAGCCGGCGAATCCCGGGACCACCAGGCCGGACTCGTACGCGATCACCACCGCGTGAGTCCGGTTCTGGGCACCGAGCTTGATCAGTACGTTCCCGACGTGCGTCTTCACCGTCTCCAGGCTCACCGTGAGGGACTCCGCGATCTCCGGGTTGGACAGACCGGTGGCCATCGACCGCAGCACCTCCTCCTCCCGCCTCGTCAGGGCCGCCCTCGGCAATGCCTCGGCGGAGCCCAGCGGGCGGGGGGCGACCATGCGGCTCAGTGCCGCCGGGAAGAGGATCGCCTCGCCCGCCGCCGCCACCCGCACCGCCTCCGCGATCTGCCGTACCGGGAGCCGCTTGAGCACGAACCCGCTGGCCCCCGCGCTGAGCGCGGCGGTGACGTAGCCGTCGTTCTCGAAGGTGGTGATCACCACGACCTTCGGCGGTTCGGCCGACTCGGCAAGGAGGTCGCGGGTGGCCTCGATCCCGTTGCGACGCGGCATCCGGACGTCCATCAGGACCACGTCCGGCCGCAGCCGCCGCGCCTGCTCGACCGCCTCGACGCCGTCGGCGGCCTCCCCGACCACCGCGATCCCCGGCTGTGCCGCGAGCAACGTGCGCAGACCGCTGCGGGTCACCTCGTCGTCGTCCGCGATCAGGAGGGTGACGGCCTCGCTCGCGCCGGGGCCGGTCACGCCGACGACCGTACCGGCAGCCGGACCGTCAACCGCCAGTGCCGCGGCCCGTCCGGTCCGGCCTCGAACGCACCGTGCAGCAGCCGCACGCGCTCGGCCAGCCCGGTCAGGCCGTGCCCGGACGTCGGGAAGGTGCCCCGGCCCCCACCCCCGCCCGCGCCAGCGCCGATCCGGTTGACCACGCTGAGCTCCAGTACGTCCGGGGCGGCCGCCACCCGGACCTCGATCGGACCGCCCGCCCCGTGCCGCAAGGCATTCGTCAGTCCCTCCTGCAGGATCCGGTACGCCGCCCGGGAGAGCGTCCCCTGCACCTGCGCCGGTTCGCCCGACAGCTCCGGCTCCACCACCGCGCCCGCGTGCCGCAAGCGGTCGAGGAGCTCGGGCAGGTCGGCCAGGGTCCGGGTCGGCGCCGCCCCCGCCTCCTCCTCACGCAGCACGCCCAGCACGTAGTCCAGGTCCTCCAGCGCGGCCCGAGCCGACTCCTCGATGCTGCGCAGGGCTGCCCGCGCCGCCACCGGGTCGGCGGAGAGCACCTCGCCCGCCACCGCCGCCTGGATCGTGGTCGCCGTCAGCGTGTGCCCGATCGAGTCGTGCAACTCGTGGGCCAGGCGGTTGCGTTCGGCCAACAGCAGCTCCCGCTCGGCCGCCAGCGCGAGCCGCTCGGCCGACGACGGCCCCAGCAGCCTGGGCGCCGACCATCGCAGGGCGTTCGTCACCACCACGCACACGGCCGCCGCCAGCACCACGCAGCCGAGCGCCACCACCCAGCTCCAGCCACCCGTCACCCGCACCGACCGGCCGAACAGGCTCACCCCCGCCTCGGCGCCGAGCGGCAGGGTCAGGCCCGCGAGGAGCAGCACACCGCTCACCAGCGCCCCCGTCCATCCCAGTGCCACGTGCAGCAGCAGCCAGAGTGGAGTCCGCCATCGGTCGGTACCGGGTGAGCTCGCGGACCGGCGTACGGCCACCGGGACCGGGTCCGGCAACGGCACCCTCAGCAGTCGACGGGCGAACGCGATCAGCGCCCGCCGCACGGTGCGACCCAGCCCGACCGCAACGATCAGCACCGCCCAGACCAGCAGGGTCGTGATCATTTTCGCTCCATACGGAGCGGCGGGCCACGCCAGCGCGGGCAGCATCGCGAGGGGAAGCAGCGGAAGGCTCGCCACCACGCCGCAGAAGGCGAACAGCATGCCCGAATACGTGGAGCCGCTCAGCAGCGGCCGGATTCCCCTGATCATGGTGCGGCCAGTATGACCGGGCAGCTCACCGGGGTCCTCCCCCGATCGAGGGAGCGTTTTCTCCCGCCTTTCCGCGATGTGTGTCCGAGACCCCGGAAGCCAGGATCGTGCCCTGAGCGATCGATCCGGAGGACGGCCGATGAACACGCAAGGTATGGAAAGGTCGCCGAATGGCACGGCGCCGGTCGGAGCGGACCCGTCTCGCTCCGGCCCCCGGGGTCCCGGCCACGGTGTGCGGCCCGCGGCCGGCGGGAACGGCCCGGCCGGGGCCGCCGTGGTGCTGGGGATCATCAGCTTGACGACCTCGATCGCCTTCGTCGGCGGCCCGCTCGGCGTCATCGGCCTGGTCCTGGGCCTCGTCGCCCTGAGGACGGCCAAGCGGACCGGCACCGGGCGGGGCAGGGCCATCACCGGCGTGGTGGCGTCGGCCATCGCGATCGTGGTGTCCGTCCTGGTCGCCGTATTCACCGTCTGGTACGCCGACAAGACGCAGGAGTGCTACCAGCCCGACAGCTTCCGGCAGTACACGCAGTGCGTGCGCCAGCAGCTCTCCGGAGAGTGACCGGCGGCCGGGCGCGCCCCCGGCCTCGCCGACCTCCCGCGCCCGCATGGGCGCAAGGACCAGTCCTCCCAGACCAGTCTCCCCAGGAATGGACACGCATCATCGTGCGAAACACACGGACGGCACCTCTGCTGGCCGCCGGCATCGCGGCGACTCTCGTTTCGGCGCTGACCCCCGCAACGGCCACCCGTATCTACACGGCGGGGGTCGGCGACGTGGCCACCGGCTCGAAGGTGCCCAGGGACGGTCAGGTGCGGATCGGCAGCAACACCAAGACGTTCACCGCGGTGGTCGTGCTGCAACTGGTCGGCGAAGGGAGGATCAGCCTCGACGCCCCGGTCGACACCTACCTCCCGGGTCTCGTACGCGGCGAGGGCATCGACGGACGCCGCATCACCGTCCGCCAGCTCCTCCAGCACACCAGCGGACTCCCCAACTACAGCAACTACCTGGGCGAAGACGTCCGTTACTTCGCACCCCGCGAGCTCCTCGGCATCGCTCTCCGGCACAAGGCCGACTTCGCCCCCGGGAGGGACTGGAAGTACAGCAACACGAACTACGTGCTGGCCGGACTGATCGTCGAGAAGGTCACCGGCCACCCGCTCGCCAAGGAGATGGACCGGCGCATCATCAAGCACATCGGGCTGCGCCACACCTACTTCCCCGCCCCCGGCGACGCGACCATCCGAGAGCACCATCCCAAGGGCTACTACCGGGATTCGACCGACGCGCCGCTGCTCGACGTCACGGAGATCGACCCCTCCTGGGGCTGGACCGCGGGTCAGCTGGCAGCTGGTCTCCACCGACTCCGACCTCAACCGGTTCTTCACCGCGCTCCTGTCCGGACGCCTCCTCCCGCCGGCCCAGCTCGCCCAGATGCGCACCGCCACCGTCCCCGCCGAAGCCACCTTCGGCCGAGGCGCCCGCTACGGACTGGGGCTCGTGAGCAAGCCACTGCCGTGCGGCGGCCTCTACTGGGGCCACGGCGGCAGCCGCCCCGGGATACGAGACCCGGGGCGGCACCACCGATGACGGCCGCGCCGCCAACATCGCGGTGACCATGCAGCTGACCGACGAGGCAGCCAGGAAGCGTGTCGACAACGTCGTGGATACAGCCCTGTGCCGCTGAACCGCGTTTCCTGAGGGCCGGGCCGCCGAGTCGGCGGCGGAGCCGGAGACGGCGGCCACCAGGCCCCGTCCCACGTCGTCCTTCCGGACCCTGCGCCCGCCGCCGCCCTTGAGCGTCCCGACCGACCAGCCGAGGCCGTAGCGCCCGACGCTGCTGCCGACGTGGCCAAGCCGGGTGTCGGGGTGCGATCCGGGGCGCGATCCGGATCACGCCCCTGGGGAGTCGCACTCGGCGACCACCATCCAGAATGCACCTTTCGTACCCGCATGCGAATCTGGTGATGGCCCATCGTCCGAGATCCGCAATCAGGAGGCACGATCGTGGGCAAGAAGCAGAGTCGGCAGAACCGCGGTGCCCGCACCGGCGGCCACGAACGCAGCGCTGTTCCGGAGGCGAAGGAGCAGACGAGGCCTACGGCTGCCGAGGAGACGGTGCACTCGATCTCAGAGCAGGTCTCCCACCGGAAGCAGCGGAGGTTCGGCCACAACTGATCTCGTAGAACCACGACAACCGCCCTCTGCGGCGGCGCCCCCTCGGGGATCGCCACCGCAGAGGGCGGTTTCTGTTGCGCGTGGCAATTATGGGGATCCACTGGGGAGCCGGGGGTGCTGGGGGCGACTGGGGGGCGGGGGCCGGGGGGTGCTGAGCGGATCCGGTCGCCGCTTCCCGTGAGCCCGCAAGCCCGCAGGCCCGCAAGCCCTTGAGTCCGCGAGCCGGTGCGCCCGCGATGCCGCGCGACCTCCCGCCGATATACCGCCCATCCGGGGCTCGGCCGGAGGTTTATCTACGCGCGGAGCTATGGCGCCCGAACGATCATTCGGGCATATCAGACCAGTTCTTCCGCAGCTATTACCGGCCGGTACCAATAGCTGCTAGAAACGTGGCGCTCAATCAACCCCCCACCCACCCCCCACATTTCGGAGGGCTGACAGCCATGTCAGTACGGAGATTCTGGGCGTCCGCATCCACTCTGGTCCTCGCCGCCGTGGCCGCGCTGGGCGTTGCCCAGCCGGCCTCGGCAAACTCCTCGGCCGCCGCCGGCGGGTACGTCGCCCTCGGCGACTCGTACTCCTCCGGCGTCGGCGCGGGGAGCTATCTGTCCGACAGCGGCGACTGCCGCCGCAGCACCAACGCCTACCCCTACCTCTGGGCGGCTGCGAACTCGCCTTCCTCCTTCGACTTCGCGGCCTGCTCGGGCGCCACGACCAGTTCGGTGGCCGGGACCCAGCTGGGGGCGTTGAACTCGTCCACCGGCCTGGTCAGCGTCACCGCGGGCGGCAACGACGTCGGTTTCGCCGATGTCATGCAGGACTGCGTGCTCTCCGGCGAGGCCACCTGCCTCAGCAGCGTGAGCTCGGCCGTCACTCAGATCCAGAACTCGCTTCCGTCCGGCCTGAGTTCGCTCTACGGTTCCATCCGCTCGCGGGCCCCGCAGGCCCATGTGGTGGTGCTGGGCTACCCGCGCTTCTACCAGCTGAGCGGCAGCTGCATCGCCGGGCTCTCGGAGAAGGAGCGGTCGGCCATCAACAACGCGTCCGACGTGCTGAACGGGGTCATCGCCAAGCAGGCGGCCGACGCCGGGTTCACGTTCTCCAGCGTGGTCGACGAGTTCACCGGGCACGAGCTGTGCTCCGGTGACGCGTGGCTCCACAGCGTGTCGTTGCCGGTCTACAACTCGTACCACCCCAAGGCCGCCGGTCAGTCCGGTGGTTACCTTCCGGCCTTCCGCTCGGCCGCGTAGGACGCGGACGACGGAGGTGCAGAAGTGCGGCGGGCTGCCGGGAGTTCTCCCGGAGGCCCGCCGCGCTGCTGCCACGGTCAGGCAGATGTCGACGTGGCGCCCGGCCGGCACAGGGTCAGGGCGGCGAACGCGGCGAGTACGGCGGTGGCAGCGGCGGCCCACCAGCTGTGGCGGAACGCGTCGAGCGCCTCGCCCGACCCGGCCGGCGCACCGAGCAGCGTGACCATCAATGCCACACCCAGCACCGAACCCGTCTGGCGGGCCATCGTGGTGACGGCCGATCCGGTGGCGAATCGGGTGGGCGGGAGAGCCGCGGCGGCTGCGCCGACCAGGGTCGGGAGAGCGAAGCCGACACCGATGCCGGTGACCATCATGCCGGGGAGGAAACCGCTCGCGTAGTGCGGAGCCGCGTCGAGTGCGACGGCCCACCAGGCCAGCCCGGCGGCGAACAGCAGGCAGCCGAGTGCGGCGGTGCGGCCCGCCCCGATCCGGCGGACGACCGGTCCCGAGAGGACGGCGAGCACCGGCACGACCAACGGCCCCGGTGCGATGGCGAGTCCGGTACGGATCGCCGAGTACCCCCACACCTGCTGGCACCAGAGCACCGACGTGAGCAGCATCGCCGCGAACGCGACGGTGAAGAGCAGAGCCGCGAGGGTGGCCGTCGCGAAGACCCGGGCACGCAGCATCGGCAGTTCGACGACCGGGGCCGGATGCCGGGCGGACCGCAGCCAGAAGCCCGCGGCGAGAACGGCGGTCGCGAGCAGTGGAACCAGCACGCGCGGCGAACTCCAGCCCCAGGCATCGGCCTTGACCAGGGCGAACGCCAGAGCGCCGATCGCGAGGGTGAGCAGCACCGCCCCGACGAGGTCCGGGAAGGGGCCCTCCCGGTGCGGGCGGGCGTCGGGCAGCAGCCGTACGCCCGCGAGCAGTCCGATCACGCCGACCGGCACGTTGACGAGAAAGACCCAGCGCCAGTCCGCCTCCACGAGCACGCCACCGACCACCGGACCGAGACCGGCCGCGATCCCGCCGATCGCCGCCCAGCTCCGGATCGCCCGGGGGCGGCGCTCCGCCGGGGTGTTGACGAGCAGGAGCGCGAGGGACGTCGGCATCAGCGCGGCGGCTCCGACCGCTTGCAGCGCACGGGCGGCCACCAGCCAGCCGACTCCCGGGGCGAAGGCGCAGAGCGCGGAGGCGACGGTGAAGACCGCGAGTCCGAGGAGGAAGCCGCGGCGGTGACCGTACCGGTCGGCGAGCCTGCCCGCGACGACGAGCAGGGCGGCGAAGACGATCGCGTACGCGTTGAGCACCCAGGACAGCGAGGCGAGGGAGCTGCCGTCGAAGGCGTCGCCGAGTGCGGGAACCGCGACATTGACGATGAACAGGTCGAGATTCACGACGAAGACACCGGCCGAAATGATCCAGGCGGCGGCCCGAGAGGAGGGAGCGGAGGAAGGCGAGGAGGCGGAGGGAGGACGGGAGGGAGCAGCCGCTCGGTCAGCCGCGGACGCGAGTGAGTTTGATTTTCCAACTGTCATGGCGGCAAGGTAGCGCCAGTGAGTTTGAGATGGCAACCTTGTGGTGATGAGTGCTGCACAGGAAACCCACGCCCGCACCGCCCCGACGGTCACGCTGCCCGGCCGGCCCTGCTCGGCCGCCGCCGCGCTGCACGTGGTGGGTGAGAAGTGGGCGCTGCTCGCGGTGCGCGAGATCTTCTTCGGCAACCACCGGTTC
Source organism: Streptomyces sp. NBC_01363 (assembly GCF_026340595.1). Lineage (GTDB taxonomy): Bacteria > Actinomycetota > Actinomycetes > Streptomycetales > Streptomycetaceae > Streptomyces. Next base: position 1,993,593 of record NZ_JAPEPF010000001.1, on the reverse strand, counting down.
GAGGCCATCACCCGTAACACCGGTGCGCCCCGCGACCGTCTCGCGGCGCGGCTGCGCTCACTGGAGCAGGCAGGAGTGGTCGAGCGGCGGCCCTACAACGAACGCCCGCCGCGTTACGAGTACCACCTGACCGATTCCGGACGGGACCTCGCGCCGGTCATCCGGGCGCTGCTGGACTGGGGCGACCGGTGGGTGCTGGAGGACCGGCCGGTGGTCATGATCCACGAACCGGCCGCGGACCCCGGGAACGAGGATCCGCACAGGGGCGGGGACGGGGACGCGGACGCCGATCCGCACGGACCGGCACGCACGCACCCGCACGATCTCGATGCGGCGTGGATCTGCCGCACCTGCGGCGAAGAAGTCGTGATGAACACGCTGGCGGTCGATGTCCGCGCCCCCGGGTGGGACCGTTCGGGGCCCAGGGCGCCAAGCCCCTCCGACGGCTGAGGGCGGCGCCGCCGGGAGGCGTCGTTGGAGGCCGGTACCACTGCTTACCTCGACCAGTCCCGCTACTTCCCTGGACGGCTACCGCTGCTTTCCTCGACGAGAGGCGACGGGGACGTCAGTACCGCTCGACGAGATGCTCACGGCCCGCCGGGGGCTCGTACGGCTCGGGCCGGAAGTCGGTGATCTCGCTGATCCGCCCCGTCGCGTCGAACACGAAGAAATGGATGGCGTGCAGCTTCTCGGCGCCGACCGTGAAGCGCGTACGGACGGCGACCTGCTGCCCCTGGCCGTCGGCCACCACCCGCTCGACGCGGACCCGCCAGTCCCCCGGGTACTCCCGGTTGAACCGCAGATACCGCTCCTTCCCGCGAATGCGTTCGCGGGTCTGCGGCAGGTCGTACAACACCTCGTCGGCCAGCGTCGCGGCGAAGGCGTCCCAGTCGCGGGCGTCGGCCGCGCTCCAGTACGTCTCCACCACGGCACGCAGATCGGCAGTCGTCGTCATGGTCCGAGTCTGAACCGCACCACTGACAATCGACCCTTGTTCAGGAATCGGCCGCCCTCGACGCCTTGATGGAGTACATCAGCGGAATGCGCGGCCGGTCGGCGGGGAAGCGATAGAAACCGTCGCTCTGCCGTTCCAGCTCCGAGAAGCGGGCGAAGAGCGAGGCGTCGTGCTCGTGCAGGAACTCGATCCGCAGTCCGGCGGCGGCCAGCGCCGACACCACCTCGCCGATCGGGTGCTGCCATTCGACGCTGCGGTTGTGGACGGTGGGCGCGTCGAAGTCCGCGTACGTGCCGGGCGTCTCGTCCACCCAGGCGTCGCGGCTGAAGTAGTCGTGCTCGACCTTCGTCCCGGTGGCGTCGTCGAGGCAGTCCGTCATCGGATGGAACTCCGCGAGATAGAGAAAGCCGCCCGGCGCCACGAGCGATGCTGCGGTCTCGGCCCAGCGGCGGGTGTCGGGCAGCCAGTTCAGCGCGCCGATGCCGGTGTAGACGATGTCGTACGACGAGTCGGGGACGGCCTGCGCGGCGTCGTGGACGTCGGCCGCGACGAAAGCCGCCCGGTCCTGGGTGAACCCGAGCTCGCGGGCCAGGGCGCGCGCAGTCTCGACGGCCGGTTCGGAGAAGTCCAGACCGACGACCTGTGCGGCGCCGTGCCGGGCCCAGGAGAGGGTGTCGACGCCGATGTGGCACTGCAGATGCAGCAGCGACTTGCCCGTGACGTCCCCGACCTCGGCGAGCTCGAAGTCGCGCAGGGCGTCCTTCCCGGCGCGGAAGGAATCGAGGTCGTAGAAGTCGCTCGTGGCGTGGATGGGGACCCGCTCGTCCCAGTGCGCGCGGTTTGCCTCGTGCCAGTCGGCAGGCCAGTCGGCAGGGGTCGATGCATGCATGCCGGGAGGTTATCCACAGGCTGCGGACGAAGCGAACGAATTGTCGGCGTTCCGACGCAGAATGGGGGACATGACTGAGATCACTGGCTCGACGACGGCCCCTTCCGCCCAGGCCCCCACCTCCGCACCGGGCTCCGGCTCCACCCAGGCGGCCGCTTCCGCACCGGTGTGGGAGCAGCGCTTCCGGGCGCCGCGGGTGTCGTTGCCCGACTGGGCGGAGGACGCACCCGACCGCGCGCTGTTCGTCTCCAATGCCACGGGCACGTACGAGCTGTACGCATGGGACCGCGCCACCGGCGAACAGCGCCAGGTGACGGACCGGCCGAACGGCACGACGGACGGAGTGCTGACACCCGACGGGGAGTCGGTCTGGTGGTTCAGCGACACCGATGGCGACGAGTTCGGGGTATGGATGCGCCAGCCGTTCAACGGCGGCAAGGAAAGTGAGCCGGGCGCGGCGGTGGACGAACCGGCGACGCCCGGCCTCGGCCCCTCGTACCCGGCCGGACTCGCGATCGGGCGGGACGGCACGGCGGTGGTCGGCCGCTCGACCGACGAGGACGGGACGACGATCCATGTCGTACGGCCGGGGGCGGCGCCCGTGGAGATCTACCGCCACCGCGAGTCGGCGGGCGTCGGCGACCTCAGCCATGACGGGACGCTGATCGCCCTGGAGCACACCGAGCACGGCGACGCGATGCACTCCGCGCTGCGCGTGGTGCGGCCGGACGGGACGACGGTCGCCGAGCTGGACGACACCGAGGGCGGTACGAAGGAGCTGGGCCTGTCCGTGCTGGGCTTCGCCCCCGTCGCCGGGGACACGCGGCTCCTGGTCGGGCATCAGCGGCGGGGCCGCTGGGAGCCGATGATCTGGGATCCGACGACGGGCGAGGAGACGGACCTCGCGATCGATCTGCCCGGCGATGTGGTCGCCGAGTGGTATCCGGACGCCTCCGCGCTGCTGATCGTGCACGGCTTCGAGGCCCGCAGCGACCTGTGGCGGTACGAGCCGGAGGCGGGCGGCGCCCCCGTCCGGGTGGAGACCCCCGCGGGTTCGGTGTCGGGTGCCACGGCCCGGCCGGACGGCACGGTGGAGTACCTGTGGTCCTCGGCCGCGCAGCCGCCCGTCATCCGGTCCACCTCGGGTGCGGTGGTGCTCGATCCGCCCGGTTCGAAGGCCCCGGCGTCCGTGCCGGTGGAGGACGTGTGGGTGGACGGGCCCGGGGGCCGGGTCCATGCGCTCGTGCAGCGGCCCGCCGCCCCGGCCGAGGGTCCGTTCCCGACCGTCTTCGAGATCCACGGCGGCCCGACCTGGCACGACAGCGACGCCTTCGCCTCCGGCCCCGCCGCCTGGGTGGACCACGGCTACGCGGTCGTCCGGGTCAACTACCGCGGCTCCACCGGATACGGCCGCGCCTGGACGGACGCGCTCAAGCACCGGGTCGGCCTGATCGAGCTGGAGGATGTCGCGGCGGTACGGGAGTGGGCGGTGAAGTCCGGCCTCGCGGACCCGGAGAAGCTGGTCCTGGCCGGCGGCTCCTGGGGCGGCTACCTGACCCTGCTCGGCCTCGGTACCCAGCCGGACGACTGGGCCCTCGGACTGGCGGCGGTCCCGGTCGCCGACTACGTCACGGCGTACCACGACGAGATGGAGGACCTGAAGGCGATGGACCGCACGCTGCTGGGCGGCACGCCGGAGGAGGTTCCCGAGCGCTTCGAGGCATCGTCCCCGCTGACGTACGTCGACGCGGTCCGGGCACCGGTCTACATCTCGGCGGGCGTCAACGACCCGCGCTGCCCGATCCGCCAGGTCGAGAACTACGTCGACCAGCTGAAGGACCGGGACGCGGTGCACGAGGTGTACCGGTACGACGCGGGACACGGTTCGCTCGTCGTGGAGGAGCGGATCAAGCAGGTCCGCCTGGAACTGGACTTCGCCCGGCGCCACCTGGCCCCGGAGACGGACCCGTCCGGCGCGTAGCGGGCAGGCGGACGGCTCCTGTTCCTCCCGCACGGAGCCGGCATGGAGCCAGCACGAAGCCGGTACGGAGCCGGCATGGAGCCGGGGACACGGGCGTCAGCCGGCACCCCGCTCCGTGCAACCGGAGCGGGGACCGTACCGTGGAGGGGTGTACCGGTTCCTGCTGACCCCGCGATGGTGGGGGATCAACCTCTTCGTCGTGCTGGCCATCCCGTTCTGCGTGTTCATGGGCACCTGGCAGCTCGGCCGCTTCGAGGACCGCGTGCAGACGCACGACGCCGCCGAGAAGCAGCCCGCTCCGGGCACGAGGGCCGCCAAGCCGATCGACGACCTGCTGCCCGTCGACACGGTGACCTCCGGCCGCCCCGCCACCGCGACCGGCCGGTACGCCGACCAGTTCCTGGTGCCCGGACGGAAGTTGGACGACAGGAGCGGCTTCTACGTCCTGAACATGCTCCGTACGGACAGCGGCAAGGCTCTGCCGGTGGTACGCGGCTGGCTGCCCGGCAAGCCCGGCGACACCGCCGTGCCCACCGCGCCGACCGGCGAGGTCATGGTGACCGGTGACCTCCAGGCGTCCGAGAACGCCGGCACCGCGGGTGTCGACACGGCGGGCGGGCTCCCCGACGGCCAGCTGGGCATGATCAGCGCCGCGTCCCTGGTCAACCTCGTCCCGTACGACGTCTACGACGCATGGGTGACACTCCAGGACACGGGTGCCGGTGCCCGTGCCGGAACCGGCTCAGGAGACAAGGCGGCCGGCGCGCTGCGCCCTGTACCGGCCACCGCGGCGCAGGGCACCGGGCTCGACCTGAAGGCCTTCCAGAACCTCGGCTACACCGGCGAGTGGTTCGTCTTCGCCGGGTTCGTGCTCTTCATGTGGTTCCGGCTGGTCCGCCGCGAGGCCGAAGCGGCGCGCGACCTGCAACTGGGCCTCCTCGCGGAAACGGAAACGGGAGCGGAAACAGAGCCCGATCCTGGGTCCGAGCCCGTGTCAGAACCCGAGTCCGAGCCGGAGTCCGGCAAGGACGCCGTGGGCACCGGAGCGGTCTGAGACCCGCGCAGACGCAGGACACGCCGGACACAGGCACACAGGCACACAGGCACAGGACACCGCGCACACGAGGGGCCCGCCGGATCGACGATCGACCGGCGGGCCCCTCATGTCATACGTCGTACGGCCTCAGGACGCGGGAGCCAGCACCCCGGTCCGGTAGATCGTGCCGGAGCAGGCGTTGGCTATCTTCGTCTCCGCGACCGGTGCCCCGGCCTCCGGCGTGTGCATCACGGCGACGCTGCCGTCCTGCGTCCCGCCGCCGTCCTCGCTGCCGAACTGTGTGACCGTCTCCGCCGTCCCGTCGACGCTTCCCGTACCGGTACCGGCAGCCGTGGCGCCACTCGCGCCGCCCGCGTCGTCGGTCGGCGACGGGCTCGGCGAGCTTCCCACGGTCGGGCAGGTGTCCTTCGGCACCCAGGCGAACTTCACCTCGTACGCCATCGACGGCTTCAGCAGCACCGTCCCCTGCTCCTGCGAAGGGTCGGGCAGCCCGGCCGCCGCGTCGCCCGCGGTGTGCTGGACAACCGCGATCCTGGCCGGGTCGGCCGCACCGATCGCCTGGAAACCCACGCTGCCGCTGCTGCTCACCGAGCAGTCCGTGCCGGAGACATTGGCGATCCGGAAGGTGCCGTAGACCGTGCCGTCGGCACCGGCCGCACCGGTCTCGGCCGAGGCGACACCGAGCTGCTCCGGGTCGCAGATCGGCATGGAGGCCATCGCGGGGTTGGTCGGGCCGGCGCCCCCGCCCGACAGGTTTCCGTCGGCACTCTGGCCACGGCTGTCGGAGGGGCTGCTCGTGCTCGTGGGCTGGCTCCGGCCACCATCGGCCTGCCCGTCGGCGTTGCCGCCGCTGTTCTTGTCGCCGGACTGCGAGCCGGTGTCGCTGCCGTTGCCGCCCTGCGCCTGCTCGCCGTGCCCGGCTATCGCGGGGTTGGCGGTGTTCGAACCGTCGGAGTTCGCGACATGGACGAAGGCGGGAACCGCGGTGCCGATGAGCAGCGCCGCGGCCGCCAGGCCGACGACGGCCTGCCGCCGCTTGGCGCGCCGGACGGGAACCGCGCGTTGCAGATGGTCGAGCGTGCCGTCGGTGGGCTCGATGTTCCGGACGGCGCCGCGCAGCATGCGGCGCAGCGCGACCTCGTCGAGGTCCGCACCGCCACCGGCCCCCGGGCCACCGTGCGGGCCCGAGTCCGGACCCGGGCCGAAGAGACTGCTCAGACTGCCCAGCTCAGCGGTCTCGGCTGCCCCGGCAGATTCAGCATCCCCATCAGCCCCGGCCGGCCCGGCCGCGTCCGCGTCCCGGTTCACCCGTGAGGCATTCTCCGGCCCGTGGTTCACAATTCCGTTTCCAGTCCGGTCAATCCGACGCTCGCGCCGATGCTCGCCTTCGGGGCCGTGCTCACGCTCGGGGCCGTGCTCACGTTCAAGGCCGTGTTCAGGTTTGGAGCCGTGCTCACGTTCGGGGCCGTTCTCGTACTCGCGGTCGCGCCGGCTCATCCCTGCGCCTCCATCACGACGCGCAGTGCCGCGATCCCACGGGAGCCGTAGGCCTTGACCGAGCCCAGGGATATCCCCAGCGTCTCGGCCACCTGGACCTCCGTCATGTCCGCGAAGTAACGCAGCACCAGTACCTCCCGCTGGCGCCGTTGCAGCCCCCGCATCGCCTTGATCAGCGCATCCCGCTCCAGTTGGTCGTACGCACCCTCCTCCGCGCTCGCCATGTCCGGCATGGGCTTGGAGAGCAGCTTCAGCCCGAGGATGCGGCGCCGCAGCGCGGAGCGCGAGAGGTTGACGACGGTCTGGCGCAGATACGCGAGTGTCTTCTCGGGGTCCCGTACCCGGTTGCGCGCCGAGTGCACCCGGATAAACGCCTCCTGCACCACGTCCTCGCAGGAGGCCGTGTCGTCCAGGAGCAGGGCTGCGAGACCGAGCAACGACCTGTAGTGGGCGCGATAGGTCTCGGTGAGGTGGTCGACGGTGGTTCCGGCAGCCACGCCCTCCTCAGCGCCCTCGCGCTGCGAGGGCAGCCGTGCGGGACGCGCAGCGGGCATGGGCGCAATCACCGGCATACCGCCGGGTGCGCGGGGCCGTCGGAGCGGACGCACCGAAGCGCCGCGCAAGGGGCCCACCACTGTGATATCGAGAACCTCTGCCACGCCAGTTGGACACGTTTCCCCCCGTCAGGGTTGTACGCGTGCGGCACCGCGTTTGGCACTGTGCGACATGCCCTCATACGTACCTGCTCTTCCCCGAATACCCCGAATGTGCGCCCCGCCGCGCCAGAGGTGACCGCAAAGACGCGCACCCCCCGGCCAGTGGTTGCAGCAGGCCGAAAGTCATCGTCGGATACCGCGACACCCCAGCTCAAGAGGTTGAGGGCTTCAACTTACTCACAGAGTATTCACAGAGAGTACAAAACAGGTTCGATCAGGACCGGGGAAACTCCGCGGCCACCGACTCGGCGATCTGAGCCACGTTCAGCGCCGCCCCCTTGCGAAGGTTGTCGCCGCAGACGAACAGCTCCAGGCCCCGGGGATCGTCCAGTGACCTGCGCACTCTCCCGACCCAGGTCGGATCCGTGCCGACGACGTCGGACGGTGTCGGGAAGTCCCCCGCCGCCGGACTGTCGTACAGCACCACGCCCGGCGCCGTCGCCAGGATCTCGTGGGCCCGGTCGACCGCGATCTCGTTCTCGAACCGGGCGTGCACGGACATCGAGTGCGTCGCGATGACGGGTACGTAGACACAGGTCGCCGCGACCCGCAGGCTCGGCAGGTCCAGGACCTTGCGGCACTCCTCGCGGATCGCCAGCTCCTCCGACGACCAGCCGTCCCCGGCCTCGGTCCCGGCCCAGGGCACCACGTTCAGGGCCACCGGGGCGGCGAAGGGGCTGCCTTCCGTGTCCCCCAGGGCCCTGCGTACGTCCCCGGGCTTCGTGCCCAGTTCCGTACCGGCGACCATCGACAGCTGTTCGCGCAGCGCCGCGACACCGTCCCGGCCCGCACCGCTCACCGCCTGGTACGAGGAGACGACCAGTTCCCGCACACCGAATTCGGCGTGCAGCGCACCGACGGCGACGATCAGCGCGAGCGTCGTGCAGTTCGGGCTCGCGACGATGCCACGCGGTCTGATCCGTACGGCGTGCGGATTGATCTCGGGCACGACCAGCGGAACGTCCGCGTCCAGCCGGAACGCGGCGGAGTCGTCGATGACGACCGTGCCCTTGGCGGCGGCGATCGGCGCCCACTGCGCGGAGACGTCGTCGGGCACCAGGAACAGCGCCACGTCCACGTCGTCGAAGACGTCCTCGGTGAGTTCGAGGACCTCGCTCTCCTCGCCGCGCACGACCAGCTTGCGACCGGCCGAACGCGGCGAGGCGATCAGCTTCACCTCACCCCAGACATCCGCGTGCTGCGAAAGGATCTGGAGCATGACACCGCCGATCGCCCCGGTCGCTCCGACGACCGCGAGCGAAGGACGGCGCGCGGTCATCGGCCGGTGCCCCCGTAGACGACGGCCTCGTCGGAATCGCTGTCGAGACCGAAGGCGGTGTGCACGGCGCGCACGGCCTCGATGACGTCGTCGGCGCGGGTGACCACCGAGATGCGGATCTCGGACGTCGAGATCAGCTCGATGTTCACGCCGGCGTCCGACAGCGCCTCGAAGAAGCCCGCCGTGACCCCCGGGTTGGTCTTCATGCCGGCGCCGACCAGGGAGATCTTCGCGATCTGGTCGTCGTAGCGCAGCGACTCGAAGCCGATGCTGCCGCGGTTGCGCTCCAGGGCGTCGATGGCCTTGCGGCCCTCGGCCTTCGGCAGCGTGAACGAGATGTCGGTCAGACCGGTCGACGCGGCGGACACGTTCTGCACCACCATGTCGATGTTGATCTCCGCGTTCGCGATGGTGCGGAAGATCGCGGCGGCCTCGCCCGGCTTGTCGGGCACGCCGACGACGGTGATCTTGGCCTCGGAGACGTCATGGGCGACTCCGGAGATGATCGCGTGCTCCACCTTCTGGTCCCCTTGCGGCTCGTTGCTGACCCAGGTTCCGCGCAGTCCCGAGAAGGACGAGCGGACGTGGATCGGAATGTTGTAGCGGCGTGCGTACTCCACGCACCGGTGCAGCAGCACCTTGGAGCCGGACGCGGCCAGCTCCAGCATGTCCTCGAAGGAGATCCAGTCGATCTTCCGGGCCTTCTTCACGACCCGCGGGTCGGCGGTGAAGACACCGTCCACATCGGTGTAGATCTCACAGACCTCGGCGTCCAGCGCGGCCGCGAGCGCGACGGCGGTGGTGTCGGACCCGCCTCGACCGAGGGTGGTGATGTCCTTCTTGTCCTGGGACACACCCTGGAACCCCGCGACGATCGCGATGTTCCCCTCGTCCAGCGCCGTGCGGATACGGCCCGGCGTCACATCGATGATGCGCGCTTTGTTGTGGACCGAGTCGGTGATGACGCCCGCCTGGCTACCGGTGAACGACTGGGCCTCGTGGCCCAGGTTTTTGATCGCCATCGCCAGCAGGGCCATGGAGATCCGCTCTCCGGCGGTCAGCAGCATGTCGAACTCACGCCCGGCAGGGATCGGGGATACCTGCTCGGCGAGATCGATCAACTCGTCCGTCGTGTCGCCCATCGCTGACACCACGACAACCACCTGGTTGCCGTTCTTCTTGGCATCGACGATTCGCTTGGCGACGCGCTTGATGCCCTCGGCATCGGCTACGGAGGAGCCTCCGTACTTCTGCACGACAAGGCCCACGTGCGCTCCTCGCTCAGTCCATTACTGCGGTCGACTCAGTTTAACGAGCAGTCCGGAAACGCCCCGCTGATACCACATGGTGAGATGTCCCGCTCAGCACGTGATCATCGGCGTGTCGCCCCGGACCGCTCGTACAGGTCTGTTGCCCGCCGGACAGGCCCGCACTCCCGGATGTGGCTCAGCCCACACGCCCGGCGGCCCGGTTCCACGATTCACCGGCCCTCCGCCTCCAGCGTGGACCGGAACCCGACCGTCCGCCCTTCGGAGGCCCGGCCCTGCGCAAGCCGCTGCGCGTGCCGCCCCTGCTGCTCGCTCACCGCCGCACCGCTCCGGCAGCGGTCACCGCCGCCCATTGCGTCGGCCGTGCCTACTGCACCGGCCGCAGCCCCAGTGGCCCCGCGATCTCCTCGGCCATCACGCGGCCGGCCTCCTCGGCGAGGTCGTCGTCGACGGTCTCCGAGTCGGTGTCCAGGCCGTCCAGTTCCTGGAGGGGCTGGTTGAGGCGGATGTGGGCGACCAGGGACTGGAGGGCGCGCAGGGTGGCGGAGGCGGTGGAGCCCCAGTTGGAGAAGTAGGAGAACTGCCACCACCACAGGGCCTCGGTGGTGCGGTCCTCCTCGTAGTGGGCCAGGCCGTGGCGCAGGTCGGTGACCAGGTCGGCCAGATCGTCCGAGATCCGGGCCGGGACCGGGGCCTTGCGGGGCTCGTACGGGTCGAAGACCTCGGAGTAGACGTCGATCGGCTCCAGCAGGGCGGCGAACCGCTCGCGCAGGCCGTCGGCGTCCGGCTCCGCGCCCAGGTCCGGCTCGTAGCGCTCGTCGGGGACGATGTCCTCGTACGCGCCGAGCCGGCCGCCCGCCAGCAGGAGCTGGGAGATCTGGAGCAGCAGGACGGGGACGGCCTCCTCGGGCTCCTCGACCTTGGACACCTCGGTGACCGCGACGATGAACGTCTTGATCTGGTCGGCGATCTGGACGGCGAAGTCGTCCGGGTCCTGCGTGACGGAGTTCAGCGTGGCGTCAGACATCGAGGGGACCTCCCGTGGGCACGGTCGCGAACGGTGAGTAGAACATAGCGTCGCTGAACGTAAAGCCGCCGTGAGTCGCGGGAACGGTCCTGGAAACGGTCACCGGAAGAACATCGGGAGACGTGGAGGCGTCAGACATCGAGCAGGCGCCTCCCCTCGAAGGCGCGGCCCAGGGTGACCTCGTCCGCGTACTCCAGGTCGCCGCCCACCGGCAGGCCGCTGGCCAGCCTGGTGACCCGCAGGCCCATCGGCTTGACCATCCGCGCCAGGTACGTCGCGGTGGCCTCGCCCTCCAGGTTGGGGTCGGTCGCCAGGATCAGCTCCGTGATCGAACCGTCGGCGAGGCGGGCGAGCAGTTCGCGGATGCGCAGATCGTCCGGGCCGACGCCCTCGATCGGGCTGATCGCGCCGCCGAGCACGTGGTACCGGCCCCGGAACTCACGGGTCCGCTCGATCGCGACGACGTCCTTCGGCTCCTCGACCACGCAGATCACCGACGGGTCCCGGCGCGCGTCCCGGCAGATGTTGCACTGCTCCTGCTGGGCGACGTTGCCGCAGACCGAACAGAACCGGACCTTGTCCTTGACCTCCAGGAGGGCATGGGCGAGGCGGCGCACGTCGGTCGGCTCGGCCTGCAGGATGTGGAAGGCGATCCGCTGCGCGCTCTTGGGACCGACGCCGGGCAGCCTGCCCAGCTCGTCGATGAGGTCCTGAACCACGCCTTCGTACAACGGGAACGCCGTCCTTTCCTGTCCTGTCCTGGGTGAGCCGTGCCGGAAGATCCAGCAGGGTCAGAAGGGGAGGCCGGGCATGCCGCCCAGGCCCTGGGCCAGCGGGCCCAGCTTCTGCTGCTGGAGCTGCTGCGCGTTCTCGTTGGCCGCCTGGACCGCGGCGACGACGAGGTCCGCGAGCGTCTCGGTGTCCTCCGGGTCGACGGCCTTCGGGTCGATCACCAGATTGCGGAGCTCGCCGGAGCCGGTCACGGTTGCCTTCACGAGACCGCCACCCGCCTGACCCTCGACCTCGGTCCTGGCCAGTTCCTCCTGGGCCGCGGCGAGGTCCTGCTGCATCTTCTGGGCCTGCTGCAGCAGTTGCTGCATATTGGGCTGACCACCACCGGGAATCACGGGTCACTCCTGGCAATTCGACGACAAAATGTTTCGGTAAGCCGAGCCTACGTGGTCGCCGGGCAGCGCGCCCCACTCACTGGCGCGCAACTCTTTCGGGTGAGCTTCAGGCAGTCCTTGCCGGGCTCCTATACCTGATCACAGGCCCGGCGCACCCGGGAATACCGCGTTTTCTACCCCATGGCCCACCATTCGGCGGTAGGAAGAGCATGCGCATCAGGTCACACAGGCACACCGGCCGTCACGCAAGGTTACCCACGCGGGACTGTCGGCCACGCCGGAGAGCAGTGAGCACCCCGCGGTCTCGAAACACATCGCCACATCAGGCGTCGCTACGCAGAATGCAGAGGAGTTCCCGGTGAGTCAGCCGGAGATGCAGCCCGAGGGGCCGCCCCGCAACGAGCCCGGTTCGGCCGGCTCGGCCGGTACCTCCGGTTCGGACTCCCGCACACGGGGACGGGGACGGGATCTGACCGGTGCGCCGTTCCCGCTCGGCGACTGGGGCGAACCCGCCGACCGCCTCGACGAGCTGTACCGCTGGGTCGAGGCCGACGCACTGCGCACCGCCGACTGGTACCTGAGCGACCGGGTGTGGAAGCGCCGGGCGGCCAGGGCGCTGCGGATCAGCACCGCGGTCGGGGCGGTCTCGGGCGCCGCGCTGCCGTTGCTCGATCTGACCGGGGCGCTGCACGGGGCGGCGGGCTGGGGCTATCTGACGCTGCTGCTGGGCGCCGCGAGCATGGCGTGCGACCGGTACTTCGGCCTCACCTCCGGCTGGATAAGGAATCTCGCCACCGCCCAGGCCGTGCAGCGGCGCCTTCAGGTGCTCCAGTTCGACTGGGCGTCGGAGTGCGTGCGGGAGGTGCTCGGCCCGACCGAGGGGACGGCCAGCGAAGCGGCCGAGCGGTGCCTGGGGGTGCTGCGGCGATTCTCGGAGGACGTCACGGAGCTCGTGCGCACCGAGACCGCGGACTGGATGGTGGAGTTCCGGGCGGGGCCGGCGCCGATGGGGATGCAGGCGCTGTCCTCGGGCGGCGGGAGCGGCGGGCGTTCGGACCACGGGGTGCTGTCGGGACGCTTCCCGCTCCAGACCATGACCCGGCCGAACATGCCGCGCCAGCGCCCCCCGGAGTCCCCGCGGTGACCCCGGGGGCGCCCGGCCGCCCAGGAAGCGCCGAAGCCGCTCGGAGCTGAGGGCTGTCCCGTGATCCCTGATCCACCGGGGATCACGGGACGCCCTCAGCTGAAGATGATCATTGAGCCCTGGGCGAGGCTGCGGGTGGCCGCCGCGTGCAGACCCAGCCAGACGTGCCGCTCCCGGGCGAACGGGCTGTTGTCGTACGGGATCGGGGCCGCCGGTTCCTCCACGGAGGTCGGTGCGGCGGGCGGCAGCGGGGCGGCCGGCGGGTTCGCCGGGTCGATGCCGATGGACGGGGCGACGTACTCCAGCTCCCGCAGCAGTCCGTGCGAGGAGCCGAGCGGGCCGCCACCCTCCAGCAGGTCGTCGTTGGAGAGCGGGACGGTGAAGTCCAGCGGAACGTACGCCCCGGCGTGGTCGTAGTGCCAGACCAGGTGGGACTGCTGGGCCGTCGCCTCGAACATCTCCAGCAACTGCTCGTAGTCCCCGCCCAGTTCGCAGACCGGCGTGACGGCGAGGCCGCTGATCTGGAGCAGGAAGGCGCGGCGCAGGAAGTGCAGGGCGTCGTAGTCGAAGCCCGCGATCGGGGCGACGTCGCCCGTCAGGCCCGGCATGTAGGCGTACACGGGGACGGGCGGCAGTCCGACCTCGCCCAACGCCTTGTCGTAGACGGCTATCTCTTCGGCGAACGGATTGTCGGGGCTGTGGCACAGCACATCGACGAGGGGAACCAGCCACAGGTCACAGGCCACGAAGTCTCGCTCTCCCACGGTGCGCATCGGAACGTTCAAGATGGTCGGGACAGCGTAATGCGGTGGGCGCGTTGCGCACAGTGGCCGTCGGCGGCGAGGGGGCGGGACGGGGGTTACGGCTGCGGTGCCCCGGGGTCCGGGGCCTGCCCGGTCGGCTGCCCGTCGCGCCGCGGATGTTCGAGCTCACCGGCCGCGAGCCGGTCCGCCCAGTTCAGCGCGTGGGTGTTGTAGTCGTCCATCACCGCGCGCACCGCGTCGTGTTCGCCGAGTGTGATCGCCGCGACGAGATCCTCATGACCGTGCCAGAGCCAGTCCCGGGCAGCCTCGTCGTGGCGCAGGTACGGCACCGCGAACACCCATGCCTGGACGCGCAGTCGGTGCAGGAAGTCGTTGATGTACGCGTTGCCCACGAGCGCGCCCAACTCGCGCCAGAACCGCAGGTCGTAGCCGATGAGGATGTCGAGGTCGCCGCCCCGCGCCGCCCGCGCGGCCTCCTGGGCCCTGCGGCGCACGGAGACCAGGCAGTCCCGGAACGCCGTCGGCTGCGCGGTCGAGAGCCCGGCGCCGAGGAACACGCCGCGGATGACTCCCTCGATGACCAGGCTGCGGGCCTCGACCAGGGACCGGTAGTCGGCGACGGTGAACTCCCGTACCCGGAAGCCCCGGTGCTGATCCGATTCCAGCAGTCCCTGCGCGGAGAGGTCGAAGAGCGCCTCGCGCACCGGTGTCGCCGAGACGCCGTACTGCTCGGCGATCTGCTTGACCGTGAACTCCCGCCCCGGCTGCAGACGCCCGGCGAGCACCTCGTCACGCAGCGCGTCCGCGATCTGCTGCCGCAGCGTACTGCGGGTCACAGCTCCGCTCGCGCACATGGCGCCCCTCCCCATTTTTTCGCCTGCGGTCACCTTAAGCCAGGGCCGCTGTGCCCGGATCCGGGCAGGGGAGGGGCGCACACCACCGGTTCGCGCCATCGGGTCGCGCTAACGGGCCGCGCGGACCCGGGTCACGCTGTGTGCTCGTCCGCGACCGACAGCGCCGCGTCGAGGGCCGCGAGGCCCTCCTTGGCCTCGGCCTCGGTGACGTTGCAGGCCGGAACGGCGTGGGTGCGGTTCATGTTGATGAAGGGCCACAGGCCGTTCTTCTTGGCCGCGGCGCCGAAGGCCGCCATCGGCGCGTTGGCCTCGCCCGCCGCGTTGTACGGGACCAGCGGCTCGCGGGTCTCCTTGTTGCGGACCAGGTCCAGTGCCCAGAACGCGCCGAGGCCGCGGACCTCGCCGACCGACGGGTGGCGCTCGGCGAGTTCGCGGAGGCCGGGGCCGAGGACCGTCTCGCCGATGTGCGCGGCGTTCTCGATGACCTTCTCGTCCTCCATCACGTGAATGGTGGCGACGGCGGCCGCGCAGGCCAGCGGGTGACCGGAGTAGGTCAGTCCGCCCGGGTAGGCGCGAGTCTCGAAGGTCGCGGCGATCTCGGCGGAGATCGCGACACCGCCGAGCGGTACGTAACCGGAGTTGACGCCCTTGGCGAAGGTCATCAGGTCCGGCACCACGTCGAAGTGGTCGGCGGCGAACCACTTGCCGGTGCGGCCGAAACCGGCCATGACCTCGTCGAGGATGAAGACGATGCCGTACCGGTCGCAGATCTCGCGGACGCCCGCGAGATAGCCGGGCGGCGGCGTCATGATGCCCGCGGTGCCGGGGATCGTCTCCAGGATGATCGCGGCGATGCTGCCGGGGCCCTCGAAGGCGAGGGTGTCCTCCAGGTGCTGGAGCGCGCGGGCGCACTCCTCGGCCTCGGTCTCGGCGTGGAACGGCGAGCGGTAGAGGAACGGTGCCCAGAAGCGGACGACGCCCGCCGAACCGTTGTCGGACGGCCAGCGGCGCGGGTCGCCGGTCAGGTTGATCGCGGTGGAGGTGGCGCCGTGGTACGAGCGGTAGGCGGAGAGCACCTTCGTACGGCCGGTGTGCAGCCGGGCCATCCGGACGGCGTTCTCGACGGCCTCGGCGCCGCCGTTGGTGAAGAAGATCTTGTCCAGGTCACCGGGGGTGCGCTCGGCGATGAGGCGTGCGGCCTCGGAGCGCGCCTCGATCGCGAACGCGGGGGCGAAGGTGGCGAGCTTGCCCGCCTGCTCCTGGATCGCGGCGACGACGGTGGGGTGCTGGTAGCCGATGTTGGTGTAGACGAGGCCGCTGGTGAAGTCCAGGTAGCGGTTGCCGTCGTAGTCCCAGAAGTACGCCCCCTCGGCGCCGGCGACGGCGAGCGGGTCGATCAGACCCTGGGCGGACCAGGAGTGGAACACGTGCGCGCGGTCGGCGGCCTTCACGGCCGCACCGGCGGCGGGGTCGACATGAGGGGCATGAGGGGTCATGCGGCGAGCGTAGGTCGCGCCGGGAGCGGCCCGACATGGCCACCTTGTATGGCGTGGCGCGCTCTGGTGGGCAGGGTGTCGGGTCGTCGGCATACGGGGCCGGGTCCCGCGCACCGCCGACGAGCCCCCTCGGTCCGCCTCCGACGCGCCCCGGACGCCCGGAACCCACGAAGACCCCCGAACCCGCAACCGGCCCGGCCGCGCGCTGCGTGGATCCCTATGATCGAGCCACGCCAGGAACCGCTCAGTTCACTCCCGGGGGAAGGACGTTCAGCGCCATGCAGAGCCTGACGCCACAGGATCCGCGTGCCATCGGCGCGTACCGGCTGCTGGGCCGGCTCGGCGCGGGCGGCATGGGCCAGGTCTATCTGGCCCGGTCCGACCGCGGCCGTACCGTCGCGATCAAGCTGGTACGCGGCGAACTCGCCGAACAGCAGGAGTTCCGCGACCGGTTCCGCCACGAGGTACGGGCCGCCCGCCAGGTCGGCTCCGCCTGGACCGCCCCCGTGCTGGACGCGGACACCGAGGCCGCCGTGCCCTGGGTCGCCACCGGATACGTCGCCGGGCCCTCGCTGCACGCCACCGTCACCGGCCGCTCGCGCACCCCCGAGGGCGCGGCCTCCGGTGCGTACGGCCCCCTGCCCGAGCGTTCGGTCCACATCCTGGGGGCCGGTCTCGCCCGCGCCCTCCAGGCCATCCACGCCGCCGGGCTCATCCACCGCGATCTCAAGCCCTCCAACATCCTGCTGACGATCGACGGACCGCGCGTCATCGACTTCGGTATAGCCCGCGCGCTCGACACCGTCACCGACGGCGGTGTCACCCGCACCGGGGCCCTGGTCGGATCGCCCGGTTTCATGGCGCCCGAGCAGGTACGGGGCGAGCGGGTGACTCCGGCGTGCGACGTGTTCTGTCTCGGCTCGGTACTGGCGTACGCCTCGACCGGCCGGTTCCCGTTCGGCGCGTCCGACAGCGGCGCGCACGCGCAGATGTTCCGGATCGCGCAGGAGGACCCGGACCTGACCGGCGTCCCCGTGGGCCTCGTCGAACTGGTCAGGGACTGCCTGCGGAAGGACCCGGCCGCCCGCCCGACGACGGACGCAATCCTGGCGCGCCTGGCCGGCGCGGACACGGCGGAACCCTGGCTCCCGGGTGCACTGATCGCCCAACTCGGCCGCCACGCCGTGGAGTTGCTTGACTCCGAGGATCCGGAGGAGGCGGCGGAGGAGGCGACGGCCGCACAGGCCCCCGTACCGGACGAGAGACCTCCGGTGCCCGCGCCTCCCGCGGCCCCCTCGGACCGCCCCGTGCCCACGCAGCTCGCGGACCCGCCGACCCCGTCCCCCGCCCCACCGCACGGGGCCCCCGCCTACGGCTACCCGCCGCTGCCCGCCCAGCCGCACCCCGGCCAGGGCTTCGGCCCCCAGCAGAACCACGCCGGGTACGGATATCCACCACAGCAGCAACAGCCGTACCAACAGCCGCAGCCTCAGCCCGGATTCGGCGCCACGCCCCCGTACGGCCCCGCCTACCCCGCCGCCCCGCAGCCCGAGCCCGAACCCGCCCGCCGCGGCAGGGGCTCGTCCATCGCGCTCGTCGCCGTCGCCGTACTCGTGGCCATAGGCGCCGGCGGATCCGTCTACGCGCTCATGAACGGCAAGACACCGGGCCCCACGTCGTCCGCCCCCGACTCCCCGACCCACCCGGACACCTCGTCGGGCTCCCGGGCGAACGACGACCCGTCATCGCCGGACTCCTCCCCCACCGACGGCCGGCAGAACGGCGACGGCCCCATCCCGTCCGGCTACCTCGGCACCTGGTCGGGCTCCATCGACAACGCGGCCGGCCACTCCACCCGGAAGCTCGTCATCCAGCAGGGCGCGGTCGGCCGGAGCGTCCTCACCCTCACCGCGGACGGCCCGCTCGACACCGGTGGCTCCTACCACTGCGTCTTCCAGGCGACCCTGATCGCCGAGCCGTCCCCGGGCGGTCCCGTCGAGGTCGGCCCCTCCACGGTCAGTGTGGGCGAGCCCATGACGTCCTGCACGGCGGGCAAGGCCACCACGCTCACCCTGCTCCCGGACGGCACCCTGCGCCGTGAGAACAACGACAGCGGCGAGCAGCTCACGTACACGAAGGACGACTGAGCCGACCGGACGGGCGGGTCGGATCAGGCTGCGCACCGTGAGGCCGATCCCCACCGCGACCGGCGCGGTCAGGACGCTCCCGTACGGGGTGTAGCGCCGCAGGGCCGGAAGGCGCCGCTCGCCCAGGGCGAACTGACGATGTGCGGGGTCGGGGAGCGTCCCGGCCCCGCAAATGTGTACGACTTGTGGACGCCATGACATACCCTGCGTTCCTGGGCCGCACCCCTCTCTCATCTCTGGGTGCCATGCGGCCCTCTCTTACCGTGGGGGTAAATCATTTTGCGTACGCGCAGAATCTCGACCGCGACCTCGCTCGCGGTCCTCTTCAGCTCAGTGGTTCTGGTCGGCGGGGCGGCGAATCCGGCCGCTGCCGACTCCAGCAAGGTTCTTCCCGCCGCTTCCGTCGGCGATGTCGTCGCGGACGGCGTGCACAAGCGGGTCTTCATCAGTGACCCGACCAGTGGCAAGGTCCTCGCCACCGACTACAGCGGCAACGTCGTCGGTACGATCCCGTCGCTGCCGGGCGTGACCGGTCTCGAACTGTCCGCCGACTCCGGCACGTTGTACGCGGGTGTGCGCGGCGCCGACGCCATCGCGGCGATCGACACCTCCGCCCTGGTGGAGTCCGCCCGATACGCGACCGGGGCGAACACCAAGCCCGCCTACCCGGCGCTGGCGGGCGGCAAGCTCTGGTTCGGCTACGGGGCGGCGGCCGAGGGCAACATCGGGTCGCTCGACCTCTCCGGTGCCGAGCCGGTCATCACCCTGGACCAGGAGCCGAACCGCACCTGGTACGCGGCGCCGACCCTGGCGTCCGCGCCTGGTGCGCCGGGCACGCTGGCCGCCGGCATCGAGGGCCAGAGCCCCACCCAGCTGGCCGTGTACGACGTCGCCTCGGGGACGGCCACGCGGACCGCGCAGATCTCCACCGATGGGGGCAACCTGCGTGACCTGGCGCTGAGCCCGGACGGCAAGCAGGTCGTGGTGGCCAGCGGCTACCCGTACCACCACCAGGCCTACCGGACCTCGGACCTCACGCCCGGGACCACGTACCCGTCCGACGCGTACCCGAACGCCGTGGACATCGCGCCGAACGGCACGGTCGCCGCGGGCATCGACGGCTCCTACGAGCCGGACGTGTACATCTACAAGCAGGACACCACCAAGCCGATCCGGACGTACGACTTCCCCAACACCGGTACCAGCAGCGGATCGGACCTCCTGGTTCCGGCCGGGCTGGCCTGGGCGCCGGACACCAGCCGGCTCTTCGCGGTCACCGAGAACAGCGCGGGCGTCCGTTCGCTGCGGGTGCTCACCGACGCCGTGAAGTCCGCGACCACCGTCACGGTCAACGCCCCGTCGAAGTCGGCGCTCAACAAGAAGCTGACCGTCACCGGCCGGGTCAAGTCCGCGGGCGCGTTCCCGGCGGGCTCGAAGGCCACGGTCACGCGCACCGACATCGAGTCGCCCAAGGGCAAGACTCTGCCCTCGGCGACGCTCAAGTCGGACGGCAGCTTCTCCTTCACCGACACCCCGACCGCGGGCGGCCAGGTCACGTACAAGGTGTCGTACGCGGGCGACGCGTCCCACTCCGCGGCGTCCGGCTCCGACAAGGTCGCCGTGCCCCGGACGGTCACCTCGCTGACCCTGAACCACAACAAGGCGCTGTACTCCTACGGCACCGATGTGTCGTTCACCGCGCACCTCGGCAAGACGTACAAGAACCGCACCGTCGAGCTGTGGGTGGACCCGTTCGGGCCGGACAAGCCGAACAAGCTGGTGAAGACCGGCAAGGTCAACTCCAAGGGCAACCTGTCGACCACCGTCGACATGACCCGGGACACCACCGTCACCGCGATCTTCAAGGGCGACGGCCGGTACATCTCGAAGAAGGTCACGTCGACCGCGTTCGCCAAGGTGAAGGTCTCGACCTCCGTCGCCAAGCAGTACAAGACGGCGAAGATCGGCAAGACGTCGTACCGGTACTTCCACAAGAAGACCAACCCGGTCTTCACGACGACGATGACGTACTACAAGAACCGCGCGCACAAGCTGTCCCTGGAGATCTACTACCAGGGCAAGTGGTACGACGCGGGCTCGCAGTACTTCAAGCTCGGCACCAGCGGGAAGTCCATCGTGACGCTGACCGGTACCCATGACACGGGCTACCGGATGCGCGTCCGCGCCTCGTACGTCAACGGCACCTCGGGCGACACGGTGAACTCGACCACGCACGGCGCCTGGCAGTACTTCATCTTCACGAAGTAGCCGGACAGCGGGCCGGCCCACGAGCGGACGGCATGCGTGCGGGGCCGGGCGGATCGCCCGGCCCCGCACCCGTACCCGCCGTCCTCCGCCCTCCCCCAGCAGCACCCCGTCCGCGCCGGTCAACCCAGCAGCTCACGCAGCCGGCCCGCCTGGCCCTCAGCCGTACCGGGCGGGTTCCTGCGATGCGCGGGATCTTCGAACGAGAGGATGAACAACCAGGTCAGCGCGAGCAGACGCCGGCACTCCCGCAGACGGCTGCGCTCCTCGGCGGTCAGATCGAAACAGTCGAGGAAGGCCACGGCGTCGAAACCTCCGTCGACCCAGCCGGAGACATGCTCGGTGATCTCCGCAAGTTCGAAGGCGCGGTCGCTGCGGCCGGAGTCCTCGAAGTCGACCACCCGTACCCGGGAAGCGTGCTCGTCCCAGAGGTAGTTGGCGAGGTTTCCGTCGCCGGGGCCGAAGACCGGTGCACCGGGGACGCCCGGCCCGGCGGCGAGGCCCGACCGGTCCAACCAGGCCATGCCCTCGCGCAGCGCCGCCCGGACCACCGCTCCGGCAGCCGGTCCCGGCCCCCGACCGTGCCAGGTGCGCAGCCGGGCGATCAGCCCGGTCTGGTGGTCCGGACGCATCGGCACCCGGGCAAGACGGTCGTACGGGACCGCCGCGTACAACGCGTCGAGCGTCTCGGCCATCGCCGCCATCCGCACCGCGTCCACCGGAGATCCCCGCAGCGGAACCCCCGGCACCCGTGACATCACCACCGTCGGCGGAACGGCCTCGCGATCGACGGCGATCGGTGCGGGGGCGAGGCCCGGCGCATGGGCATCCAGCAGGGTCAGGGCCCGCCACTCACGGTCGAGCAGAGCACGGGCGTCGCCCTTCCGGTACCGCTTCGTCACGTCGTCACCGCGGATCTCGACCACATGGGTGCTCCACCGCTCAGAGTTCATGGCGCCGATCCTGCCGAGCGGGGCGCGTACGGCCCACTCCTCCCGGGCTGCCGTCCCGGAGGGACACACCCCCTCAGACCAGCGGCTTGGCCGACATCAGCAGGTGCTGGTGGGCAGGGCGCGAGTCCTCCGCGTCCGCCCCGGGCGTCCGGCCGGTGACCATCGCCCGCTGGCCGGGGCCCATCAGCTCGAACCTGATCACGGGGGTGCCGAACGAGCCCAGGGCATCCATCGGATACGCGGGGTTGAAGGCGACCGTCAGCTCGTCGGCGCCCGCCAGGACGGCGGGCAGTCGCTGGGAGGCGACGTCGTCCTCGTAGCCCGCCTGGAGCAGCACCGAGCCGTCGGAGAAGACGAGGCGGAGCGGGCTGCCGCCCCCGGCCGAAGGAGCGGGCGATCCCGGTGAGCTGAGCCGACACCGGGAGCCGCCACTGACAACGGAAGAAGAAGAAGAAGAAGAACGGTTGCGGCCGACGCGACAGCGGCCACCCCCGTGAGCCGCTGCTGTCGCCCCCTATCCCTCCCCCGAGGGTGCCGCAACCGTGTTCGGACTCTAGGTCCTCGGGTAGGTACCCGGAAGCTTCAATTCGCACTGTGTGGGCCGTGGCAGGTATCAGTCCGCACAATCAAACCGGTAGCCTGCATTCCGTTTTTTGGGCAGGAGTGGAGGATCTGTGCACGCGCGGGAACGGGCCGATGACGTACTGCGGATGTACCGGTTGGCCCGGTCGGGCGGGTCCCGGGAGCTTCTGCGCTGGGTGTCCGGCCGGGCGGCGGGCTGGGCCGGGCTGCTCGACGGGGACGGCACCGTGCTGCACGGCGTGACCCGCAGCGCGGACGGTACGGGCGTCGAGTCGGCCGCGATGGCGGGCGAGTACGCGAAGGGCCTGTCGGGGCTCGACGCGCGTTCCTTCGCCTTCGACCGGGGCCCGCACACCGCGCTGCTGTTCCCGCTGGACGGCCCGCCGGACGCCGCCGCCCCGATCCTCGCCGTGGTCGCACCGCGCCCCCTGCCGGAC
This sequence comes from Streptomyces sp. NBC_01363, assembly GCF_026340595.1. GTDB lineage: Bacteria > Actinomycetota > Actinomycetes > Streptomycetales > Streptomycetaceae > Streptomyces. The sequence continues at coordinate 1,971,155 of NZ_JAPEPF010000001.1, read as the reverse complement.
GGGCTCGCCATCCTGCTCTCCGACGTGGCGATGCCGCTCGCCATGTGCTGGACCGCGGAGGCCGTGGAACGCAAGCGGCGCCGGGTCGACCTCGCGGAGTCCCGCAGCCGGGAAGCGGTGCTGCATCTGCTCATGACGGGTCAGCTGTCCATCGCACACCAGGTGGCGGGCGCCCTGAAGCCCACGCTGCCCGACCCCGTCCGGTTGTACGTCGTGGAGTGCCCGAGCGGCCGCCGGGACCAGGTGGCGCGGATCTGCGCGGAACTCTCCGGCGGCCGGTCCTGGATCGTCCGGTGCCCGGTCTACGCGCGCCATCTGATCCTCGTCGTGCCGGCGGACGCGGACGCGGCCGAACAACGACTCGGCCTCCGGGTCGCCGAAGTGGTGACCGAGTGCGTCGTGGGCGTGAGCGAGGACGTACCGCTGCCCGACACCGCGACCGGCTACCGGCAGGCGTTCCACGCCCTGGCCGTGGCCCGTGGGCTGCCGGACCGGCATGCCCGCTTCGGCTCGGCGCCGGATCCGGCCGTGGCCGCAGGGGCGGACGGCGCGCGGTGGGCGGACGAGCTGCTGCACCCGCTGCTCACCTATCTGCCGCGACGCGGCCAGGACCCGGGCAGCCAGGAACTCGCGGCGACGCTCGCCTCCTGGCTCGCGTTCTCCTCGCACGCGACCCTGCACCTGAAGATCCACCGCAACACCCTGGCCGCCCGGCTCCGGCTGATCGGCGAACTGCTCGGCCTCGACCTGAACCGGGTCGGCGACCAGGCCGCCCTCGACCTGGCCCTGCGCATCCGCGCCACCCCCACCGGGACCGCGAGGGCCGGCCGGGACGAGAAGAAGTCTCGGCAGTCCCCCGGCCTGGACGACATCCTGCACACCCCGGCCGTACGGGAATGGGCGGCCCAGCAACTGCGCCCGCTCACCGAGCCCGACACTCCCAGGAGCGCCACGGACCCGCGGGACACCCTCCGCGCCTGGCTCCGCTGCGCGGCCCAACTCACCCCGACAGCCGCGGCGTTGGGCATTTCGGTGCCGGGGGTCCGCAAACGTCTCACCCGGCTCGAATCGGCGCTCGGCCGCTCACTGCTCCAGGCGCCCAGCGCCCGTTACGACCTGTGGCTCGCTTTCCGGTCCCTGGACGCCACGGGAGCGGACACCGCCCGGTGAACCGGAGAGGGGGCGCGTCCGGCCGGGCCGGACACGCCCCCGTCGGGTGGGGGTCCACAACCGCGGATCCGCGGAATGCGGGTCAGCAGCTCAGATTGGAACCGGGTGTGGTGCCGAGGATCGATACGAACGCCTGGTAGCGGTCGATACGGCTCTGGACCTGGGCGGGGTTGCCGCCGTTGCACTCCAGGGAGCCGTTGATGGAGCGGATCGTCTCGCCGAACCCTGCACCGTTCACCATGGCGTTGTGGGCGGTCATGGTGCCGGGGCCGTTCTGGGTGTTCCAGTACCAGAGGCCGGTTTTCCAGGCGACCGAGGCGTTCTGCTCGACCAGGTACGGATTGCCCAGCAGATCGATGCCGAGGGCGTCACCGGCGGCCTTGTAGTTGAAGTTCCAGCTGAGCTGGATCGGCCCGCGGCCGTAGTACGCGGACTGGCCGGCCGGGCAGCCGTAGGGCTGGCTGCTGTCGCAGTAGTGCGGGTAGTTGGCCGTGTTCTGCTCGACCACGTACACCAGACCGCCCGTCTCGTGGCTGACATTGGCGAGGAACGCCGCCGCTTCCTGGCGCTTGACGGTGTCGCTTCCGGTGTTCGCGAAGCCCGGGTAGGCGCTCAGGGCCGCAGTCAGTCCGCTGTACGTGTAGAACGGATTCCGGTTCGGAAACATCTGGTTGAACTGCGCCTCGCTGACGACGAAGCCGGACGGGGTGCCCGGGTCCGTACCGCCACCGCCACAACTGCCCTGGTCCGCCCAGACGTCGGAGCTGCCGGGGGTCTCGTTCTGGGTCCACCACTTGGCGGTCCAGTTGTGTCCGTTGTAGGAGGCCGATCCGCCGCCGGTGTAGACGGACGAGGAGTTCCATGGTGCCGCGCAGTCGGCTGCCGCGGCGGTGGTGGCGGGGAGAACGACGACCATTGCGACGACCGCGCCCAGCGCGGCCAGCAGGCCCATGATGCGTCTGATCATGCGATCACTCCTTCGGTGCGGCGCAACGAGCCGGCCGGTGCGCCGCCATGGGGGGGATGACAGTCACTCAAGCGCCGCTGGTCTGCACCTGTCAAGGTCTGGACCAACGGGGGGCCCTTCCCGGCGCGGCGTTCACAGGCGGGCCGCTGGCACATTCGCACCGCCGACCCCGCCCCCAACAGGAGGAATTCCGGAAGGAGTTCATCCGGACCATGCGGCGCAGCACGGATGGAGCCGAAGGAAAAACTCCAGCCCCGCCCAACATGCGGAACGCCGGTCCGGCCGGACCGGCGGCGGGCCGTCAGCAGCCCAGCCGGGAGCCCGGCGCCGTACCGACGATGCCGGTGATCCGTTCGTACTTGGCGACCCGGGCGGCGACCGAGTCGGGGTTCCCGCCGTCGCACTCCAGGGAGCCGTTGAGCGAGCGGATCGTCTCGCCGAATCCCGCACCGCCGACCATCGCCTCGTGCGAGGTCATCGTGCCGGGGCCGATCTGGGTGTTCCAGTACCAGAGGGCCGTCTGCCAGGCGATGGACGGGTCCTGCTCGACCAGCCAGGGGTTGTCGAGGAGATCGAGGCCGAGCGCGTCGCCCGCGGCCTTGTAGTTGAAGTTCCAGCTGAACATGATCGGACCCCGGCCGTAGTAGGCCTTCTGTCCCGCCGGGCAACCGTACGGCCGGCTGTAGTCGCACTTGCGCCAGTAGTTGGCCTCGTTGATCTCCTTCACGTACTGGAGCCCGACCGACTCGAAGTCCGCGTGGGTCAGGAACGCCGCGGCCTCCTGCGCCCGCGTGGTCGGCGTGCCGGTATTCGCGAAGCGCGGGTAGGCGTGCAGGGCGTCGATCAGGCCCTGGTACGTGTAGAAGGGGTTGTGGTCCGGGAAGATCTCGTCGAACTGCGCCTCGCCGATGACGAAGTCCGAGACCCCGCCCGTACAGGCCCCCTGGTCGGCCCAGACGGTCGTGGCACCCGGATTCTCGTTCTGCGTCCACCACTTGGCCGTCCAGTTGCGGCCGTGGTGCGACACCGTACCGCCCTGCGTGTAGGCGGTCGACGAACTCCACACGGGCGCGCACTTCGGGGCCGGATCCGCGGCGGCGGAGGCGGAGACGGTGGGGAGGAAGGCGGCCGTCGCGACGACGGAACTCAGCACGATCAGAAGGCTCTTGATGCGTTTCAGCGCTGCTCACTCCTTCGGCAGGGCACGCCGAACACCTCAGCGGGCCGTCTGGACGTCCCGCCACCCAAGCCCCAATGGTCTGGACCTGTCAAGGTCCGGACCAGCAGTCGAACGCGGGCGAACGCCCACCGACAGGACCCTCCGGCCTCCCCCGCGCCCCGCCCGGCGCTCATGCCGCGAACGGAACGAGGGGGGCGGGGAGACCGTGGAGTGGCTCAGCACCGCGGAGTGAGAACGGAACGGGGGAGGGCCGGAACGGTGCGTCCCGGCCCTCCCCCGTCCTGCCTCCTAGAGGAAGGAGTTGATCTCGATGGTCTCGGTGCGGCCGGGGCCGACACCGATCGCGGAGATCGGGGCGCCGGACATCTCCTCCAGCGCCTTCACGTACGCCTGCGCGTTCTTCGGCAGGTCACCGAAGGTCTTGGCCTTGGTGATGTCCTCGGACCAGCCCGGCAGCATCTCGTAGACCGGCTTCGCGTGGTGGAAGTCGGTCTGGCTGTACGGGAGCTCCTCGACGCGCTTGCCGTCGATCTCGTACGCCACGCACACCGGGATCTGCTCCCAGCCGGTCAGCACGTCCAGCTTGGTGAGGAAGAAGTCGGTGAGACCGTTGACCCGGGTCGCGTACCGCGCGATGACCGCGTCGAACCAGCCGCAGCGACGGTCGCGGCCGGTGGTGACACCGCGCTCGCCACCGATCCGGCGCAGCGCCTCGCCGTCCTCGTCGAGCAGCTCCGTGGGGAACGGGCCCGCGCCGACGCGAGTGGTGTACGCCTTGAGGATGCCGATGACCCGGCTGATCTTCGTCGGGCCCACGCCGGCACCGGTGCAGGCGCCGCCCGCGGTCGGGTTCGACGAGGTGACGAAGGGGTACGTGCCGTGGTCGACGTCGAGCAGCGTGCCCTGACCGCCCTCGAAGAGGACGACCTTGCCCGCGTCGATGGCGTCGTTCAGGATCAGCGTCGTGTCGGCGACGTACGGCTTGATCTGCTCCGCGTACTGGAGCATCTCCTCGACGATCTTGCCGGACTCGATCGCGCGCCGGTTGAAGACCTTGGCGAGGAGCTGGTTCTTCTGCTCCAGGGCCGCCTCGACCTTCTGCTCCAGGATCGACTCGTCGTAGAGGTCCTGGACGCGGATGCCCACGCGGTTGATCTTGTCGGCGTACGTCGGGCCGATGCCTCGACCGGTCGTGCCGATCTTGCGCTTCCCGAGGAACCGTTCCGTCACCTTGTCGACCGTGACGTTGTACGGGGTGATCAAATGGGCATTGCCGCTGATCAGCAGCTTGGACGTGTCCACGCCGCGGTCGTTCAGCCCACTCAGCTCGGAGAGCAGGACGGCCGGGTCGACGACGACACCGTTTCCGATGACCGGGGTACATCCCGGCGAAAGGATTCCGGAGGGGAGGAGATGCAATGCGTACTTCTGGTCACCGACGACCACCGTATGGCCGGCGTTGTTGCCGCCTTGGTAACGCACCACATAGTCCACGGATCCACCGAGGAGGTCGGTGGCCTTTCCCTTGCCCTCGTCACCCCACTGAGCACCGAGCAGCACAAGTGCGGGCACAGGCGTACACCCCTTCCGGGCGGGGCATGTCCAAGGTCAGGGGGCGTACGTAAACGTCGTACATGCCGTACGACGATGTACGACAAGGCCTGAACCGTCGAACCGGGTGCCCCGGAATAGACGAAGCCCCTGGCGCAATAGCGCAAGGGGCTCTTGCACCAAGATGCTACCCGAGGAAGGACCGAGGTGTCGGCTGCCCAGCCCCCCGGCGACGGTGCGCACCAGCTGCTGGTGGTCATCGACCCGGTCGCCCGCCGGACCGACGGCGAGTCCGTGCGTATCGCGAAGGACGTGCTGAGCGCCGGTTCGCACGCCAAGATCTGCCTGCCCGACGGGCCCGAGGAATTCGCCCGTGCCCTGTCCCGCCGGGGCAGTCGGCGGCCGGTGGTGGTCGGCGACGACCGCGCGCTGCGGCGGGCGGTGGCCCAGCTGCACCGGGAGCGGGAGCCGGCCGGGAGCGTGCTCTCGCTGATCCCGGTCGGCAGTGCGGCCGCGCTGGAACTCGCCCATTCGCTCGGCGTGCCCATGGGCGCGGTGGCGGCAGCGCGCACCGCGCTGGACGGTGCCGTGCGCAGGCTCGACCTGCTGGTCGACGACAGCGACGGCGTGGTCCTGGGCGCGCTGCACATCCCGGCCCTGAGCACGCTGTCGGGCGCGGCGGCCACGCACACGGGGGTCACCGCGGTCTGGGACACCTGCCGCAACCTGGTCCGCACGCTGGTGCGCCCCACCCCGGCGACGCCCGCCGCCCCGCCGCCCACGCACCGGCTGCGGGTCGAGGCCGACGGTGTCCTGCTGAACGATCTGGACCGCCCGGTCGAATCGGTGACCGTGACCTCGCAGGGCGGCGACGGGGGCCTGGCGGAGGTGGTGATCCGCCCGCCGGCGGCCGACCCGGAGACGACGGAGGCGAAGGCCGTCACGGTCTCGGGCGCGGACTTCCGCTACCGGGCGGACATACAGGTCGGCGGCCCGGTCCGGACGCGGACCTGGACGGTGCGGGCGGGGGCCTGGGGACTGATGCTGCCGGTGGCGGAGGGATAGCGTCCGGGCACGGGGGCCGGACCGGACGCCGGACCACGCGGCCGGGCCCCGCGTGCCCGTCAGGCGTCCGCGTGCCCATCGCCGGATGGGAGGTCGAGCGTCTTGCGGTGCTCACGCCAGCGGTCCATCAACCCGCCCAGCTCGTTCTGAAGGAACTCGAAGAACGCCGCCGTCTCGATGAGCCGGGCACCGGCCGGGGTGTCCTCGCCCAGGGTGCGGGCGCCTTCCTTGAGGGTGCTCTCCCAGCGGGTCAGCACCCGGTCTCGGCTGACGAATGTCGTGTACCAGACCTCGTCGTGCACGCGGTAGCGGTCGCGGCGCGAGCCCGGCTCGCGCTCGCGGCCGACCATGCTGACCTGCGTGAGGTAGCTGACCGCACCGGACACGGCCGCCGGGCTGATCTGCAGCGCCATGGCGAGCTCGGCGGAGGTCATGGAGCCGTCGTCGTCCGCCAGGAGCGCGGCGAAGACCCGGGACGCCATCCGCTGCATCCCCGCTTCGGTCATGTCGGACGCGAACCGCTCCACGAACCGCGACACGGCCTCCGCGTCACGCCCGGAGCGCGTGCTCTGTTCGGTTTCGCTGGTCATCGCCCGATCGTCTCCCCTGCTTTTCCGGCCCCCGCCATGACGTCAACTTTATACGCTTCCTTAACTTCACAAATTTATGAAAGTAGCGTACGTTCAAAACATGACGAAGGCAATCACGGTGGCCGGACTGCACAAGTCGTTCGGTCGGACACACGCGCTGGACGGCCTCGACCTCACCGTCGAGGCCGGCGAGGTCCATGGCTTCCTCGGGCCCAACGGCTCCGGGAAGTCCACCACCATCCGGGTGCTGCTGGGTCTGCTGCGGGCCGACTCCGGCGCCGCCCAGCTGCTCGGCCGCGACCCGTGGCGCGACGCGGTGGAGCTCCACCGGAAGGTGGCGTACGTCCCGGGTGACGTCACGCTGTGGCGCAACCTCTCCGGCGGCGAGGTGATCGACCTGTACGGGAGCCTGCGCGGCGGCCTCGACCGGGCCCGGCGCGCCGACCTCGTCGACCGGTTCGAGCTCGACCCGACCAAGAAGGGGCGTACGTACTCCAAGGGCAACCGCCAGAAGGTCGCTCTCGTCGCCGCCTTCGCCTCCGATGTGGATCTGCTGATCCTGGACGAACCCACCAGCGGACTCGACCCGCTGATGGAGGAGGTCTTCCAGGACTGCGTCGCCGAGGAGCGTGCGCGCGGGCGGACGGTCCTGCTCTCCAGCCACATCCTCAGCGAGGTCGAAACGCTCTGCGACCGGGTCAGCATCATCCGCCAGGGGCGGACGGTGGAGACGGGTTCGCTGGCGGACATGCGCCACCTGACACGTACGAACATCAGCGCCGAGCTGGCCGGAGCGCCCGCCGGGCTCGACCGTCTGCCCGGCGTCCACGACCTCGACGTCCAGGGCCTGCGGGTCACGCTCCAGGTCGACACGGACAAGCTGGACGCCGTGCTCAAGTCGCTCACCGCGTCGGGCGTACGGACGCTGACCAGTACCCCGCCCACGCTGGAGGAGCTGTTCCTGCGCCACTACACGACGGACGCGGCGGACACGACGAACACGGCGGACGCGACGGACGCGCCCGGCAGCGACGAGGGCGCGGGGGTGGCGGCGCGATGACTGCCGTGACCACGACCGCCCCGGCCGGCACCCGGCGCCCGACCGGGGCCTCGACCGGGCAGCTCGCCGGGACGTGGCCCCTGCTGCGGCTCGCACTGCGGCGCGACCGCGTCATGCTGCCGATCTGGGTGCTCGCTCTCGGCGGCTCCTTCTCCTCCGTCGGCAGCTCCATCGCCTCGCTGTACGGCACCACCGCCCAGCGCGCCGAACTCGCCGCGTCGATGAACGGCAACAGCTCCCTCCGGGCGATGTACGGACCGGTCTTCGACGACTCGGTCGGCGGGCTCGTGAGCTGGCGGATGGCCGCCTTCGGAGCGGTGCTGGCGGCCGTGATGAGCCTGATCGTCGTCATCCGGCACACCCGGGAGGAAGAGGAGACCGGCCGCCAGGAGATGCTCTCCTCCGCGATGGTGGGACGCCGCGCCCCGCTGACCGCAGCGCTGCTCACCGCGGTGATCTCGAACGCGGCACTGGCGCTGGTGATCGCGGCGGGCCTGGCCGGGTCCGGCGCGGGCGGCGCCGGGGCACTGGCGCTCGCCCTGGCAGTCGCCGGGACGGGTGTGCTGTTCGCCTGCACGGCCGCGATCACCGCGCAGTTCACCGAGAGCGCCCGGCTCGCCAAGGGGCTCACGGCGGCGGTGATCGGTGCCGCGTTCGTCCTGAAGGCGGCGGGCGACTCGGCGACGGACGACGGCTCTTCCGTGCTGACCTGGCTCTCCCCCATCGGCTGGGCGGAGAACGTACGGGCGTACGCGGACGAGCGCTGGTGGGTGCTGCTCGTCCTCGCGGCGGCCGTGGCGGTCCAGGCCGTCCTCGCGTACAGCCTGGCCGGGCGGCGCGACGTCGGCATGAGCTTCCTGGCCACCAGACCGGGGCCCGCGCAGGGGCGGATCTCCACGGCGTTCGGTCTCGCGCTGCGGCTCCAGCGCGGTGCGCTGACCGGGTGGACGCTCTCCTTCGCCGTGGTCGGTGTCGCCTTCGGCGGACTGACCGGCGGGGCGGCCGATCTCGTCGGTGACAACGCGAAGACCAGGGAGATCTTCGAGCGGATGGGCGGACAGTCCGGTCTGACCGACGCGTTCCTCGCCGCGATGGTCTCCGTGCTCGGGATGGTCGCGGCGCTGTACATCGTCGCGTCGGTGCTGCGGCTGCACGGCGAGGAGACCGCCGGACGCGCCGAGCCGGTGCTGGCGGGCGGAGTGGGCCGGATCGGGTGGGCGGCCGGCCATCTGGTCATCGCGTTCGGCGGCGCGGCCCTGCTCATGGTGGCCGGTGGCCTCGGCCTGGCCGCCGGCTACGGCCACGACCTCCCGGCCGTGCTGGGTGCGTCGCTGGCACAGCTGCCGGCGATCTGGCTGCTGGGCGGGGTGACGGTCCTGCTGTACGGGGCGTTCCCGAAGGCGGCGGTGGCGGCCTGGGGCGTCGCCGGGATCTGCCTGGCGCTGGGGTGGCTCGGGCCCGCCGTCGACATGCCGCAGGCGGTGATGGACGTGTCACCGTTCACGCATCTGCCGAAGCTGCCTGGTGGCACGGGAATGGAATGGGGCCCGGTGCTCGCGCTCACCGCCGTCGCGGCGGTGCTGGTCGGGGCCGGGGTGGGGGCATTGCGCAGGCGCGATGTCCTGACCTGACGGTGACGTGGGGGGCAGGGAGTCCCGGCCTGGTGCAGGGACTCCCGGCCAGATGCGGGCTCGACACGAGATGCAACCTCACCGCGGTGCCCCTGCGTCACCCCGTTCATGGAGAACCGAAGCGAAGCCGTCCGCGGGATCGCCGGATGCCTGGTCGTCGCCGCGGGCGGGGCCGCCGGGACGCTCGCCTGGGCGCCGTACGGCAGGCATGGCATCTTCGGCGGCTTCGAGGGCGCGACGGAGTGGAACGTGCTCTGGCTCGGGCTGCCGGTCATGGCGCTCGGCGGCATCACGGCCGGGCTCGTTCTCGTGGCCCTCGCGGGGTGGAAGTGGCGGCGGGCGCTCGGGGCGGCGGCGGTGCTCGCCGCCCTCACCGGTTTCGGGGTGGCCTTCGACGTACTGGAGGGCCCGCCCCTGGCCTGTGGGCCAGGATGCTGAGCGCCGGGCAGCCGGACGCCCGGCGCATCGAAGTCCCGGCCCGCGGCCTCGTCACAGCTCCACGCGGAGTTCCTTCAGGCCCCTGATCACATAGCCCGGGTTCCACTCCGGTTCGGCCGCAAGCCGCAGGTCCGGGGCGCGGCGCAGCAGCTCGCCGAAGGACGCGGCCAGTTCTACCCGGGCCAGCGGGGCGCCCAGGCAGAAGTGGATGCCCGCCCCGAAGGTGATGTGCGGGTTGTCCCGCCGGGCCAGGTCCAGGGTGTCCGGGGCGGTGAAGCGGGCCGGGTCGCGGTTGGCGGAGCCGAAGAGCAGGGCCACCTCCGAACCGCGCGGAATGACGGTGCCGTCGATCTCGATGTCGTCCAGGACCCAGCGCTCGAACATCTGCAACGGGGTGTCGTACCGCATCAGCTCCTCGATCGCCGTCGGCAGCAGCCCGTGGTCGGCGCGCAGGGCGGCCAGTTGCTCGGGGTGGCGCAGCAGGGTCCACCAGCCGTTCACGGTGGTGTTGACGGTCGCCTCGTGGCCGGCGTTCAGCAGCAGCACACAGGTGGAGATCATCTCCTGCTCGCTCAGTCGCTCCCCCTCGTCATGGGCGGCGATGAGCGCGGAGATCAGATCCGTACCGGGGTTCCTGCGCCGCTCCTCGATCAGCTCACGCAGATACGCGGAGAAGTCGAGCGAGGCGCGGACGGCGGCGCGGGCGGTCTCCTCGGACGGGTTCAGCTCGAACATTCCGCAGATCGCCGCGGACCAGGGCCGCAGCGGGGCCCGGTCGGACTCCGGGATGCCGAGCATCTCGGCGATGACGGCCACCGGCAGCGGCTCGGCGACCGCCGTGAGCAGATCGCCGCCGCCCGCCTCGACGAAGGAGTCGACCAGCTCGGCGGCCAGCCGCCGCACGGTCGGGACCAGCTGCTCGACCGTACGCGGGGTGAACGCCTTGGAGACCAGGCGCCGGATCCGGGTGTGGTCGGGGGCCTCCAGGTCGAGGATCCCCTGCCCGTTGAGGGTGTGGAAGGGCTCGTGCGCGGCGGGCGGCGGCGTGCGGCCGAACTCCTCGTGGGTGAAGCGGTGCAGATACGTGCGCCCCAGGCGACGGTCGCGCAGCAGCGCGGACACATCGGCGTGGTGCGGGACGAGCCACTGGTCGGTCGGCTCGAAGCGGTGCACCCGGCCGGTGGCGCGCAGCGCGGCGTAGGCGGGGTACGGGTCGGCGACGAAGGCCGGGGACCAGGGGTCGAAGGGGGCATCGGCCGCGGAACGGGGAGACGGGTGCATAGGCGGACGCTAACCGCACCCCACCGCCGCCGACCACCCAGCCCGCACGCTTCCACGCGCAACCGCACGCTTCCGCGCGCAACCCATGCCCCCGGCACCTCAGGACGGTGTGACCAGCCGGGCCTCGTACGCGAAGACGGCCGCCTGGGTGCGGTCCCGCAGCCCCAGCTTCACCAGGATGCGGCTCACATGCGTCTTGATGGTGGACTCCGCGACCACCAGATGCGAGGCGATCTCGGCGTTGGACCGGCCCTGCGCGATGAGGACGAGCACCTCCGTCTCGCGCTCGGTGAGGTCGCCGATCCGGGCGAGGGCGGGCGAGCGCGGGGACTCCGCGAGCTTCGAGAACTCGTTGATCAGCCGCTTGGTGACGGTCGGGGCGAGCAGCGCCTCACCGGCGGCCACCACCCGTACCCCGTCCGCGAGCTGGCGCGCGGAGGCGTCCTTGAGGAGGAAGCCCGACGCCCCGGCGCGCAGCGCCTGGTAGACGTACTCGTCGAGGTCGAAGGTGGTCAGCACCAGCACCTTGGCGTCCGCGTCGGCGGCGACGATCTCGCGCGTGGCCTCGATGCCGTTGAGTTCCGGCATCCGGATGTCCATCAGGACCACATCGGGGCGCAGGGCCGCGACCTGCGCGATGGCCTGCCGTCCGTCGACCGCCTCGCCGACGACCTCGATCCCCGGCATGGCGTTGAGCAGCACCGAGAAGCCCTCGCGGACCATCATCTGGTCGTCCACGATCAGCACCCGGATGGGCGGGGTGGTGGGGGTGCTCATGCTCGGTCCGCCTGTTCCGCCCGCTCCGTCTTCCCGAACCCGACCGGCCCGGCCCCGCGCGTCCCGTCCTGCTCCTGGGACTCGGGATCGGCCTGCACGGGGATGAACGCGGCGATCTCGTAACCGCCCTCGCCCGTCGCCTCGGCCGTCATGTCGCCGTTCAGCATCGCGACCCGCTCCCGCATCCCCGTGATCCCGTGACCGGCCCCCGGCGAGGGCTTCACCGGACCGGTGGGCGGCCCGTTGACGACCCGCAGACCGAGCCCGCCCAGCACATAGCCGATCTCCACCTTGGCGGATGCGCCCGGTGCGTGCCGCAGCGTGTTGCTGAGGGCTTCCTGGATGATCCGGTACGCGGACAGCTCGACCCCCTGCGGCAGCTCACGCACCGCACCGGTGATCGTCTTCTCCGTCTCCAGGCCCGCCTCGCGCACATTGGCGAGGAGCCCGTCGAGCTGGGCGAGGGTCGGCTGCGGGGCGTCCGGCGCCTGGTAGTCCTCGGCCCGTACGACACCGAGGACCCGGCGCAGTTCGGTGAGGGCGGCGACGGCGTTCTCCCGGATCGTGACGAAGGCCTGCTCCAGCTCGGGCGGCGGATTCTCCACCCGGTACGGGGCGGCCTCGGCCTGGATCGCGACGACCGACATGTGGTGGGCGACCACGTCGTGCAGCTCACGGGCGATGGTGGTGCGCTCCTCCAGCAGCGTGCGCCGGTCGCGTTCGACGGCGGTCACGGTGCGCTGCACGGTCACCTCGCGCTCCGCCTCACGGCGGATCTGCACCATGGAGACCATGAGCAGGGCGAACGCGGAGGTCAGCGCCATGCCCACGGTGGTGGTCCCGGAGCGCCAGACGGCGTTCTCCATGAACGTGCCGAGCAGTACGGTCAGGCCCCACATCCAGGCGGCGGTGCGCGGCCCGGTCCTGACCGCGACGACGACCAGCACGACCAGGTGCGCGAAGAACGTGCTCGGCCCCCACGGCCACCCGTCGCCGCCGAGCATCGCGGTCACCGGGGTCGACGCGAGCGACATCCAGAACGCCCCGACCGGCCTGACCAGCGTCATCACGACGCAGACGGCCGGGAGCGCCGCGATCACCTCGGCGGCCGGAAAGCTCGTCCGGGAGGCCTCCGTCAGGAAGACGATGAGCGCGGCCAGCACCACCATCGCGTGCGGCGCCCAGGTGGCACGCGCCCGCACCCGCTTCGGCAGCCGGCGGATCACCGGCCCGTCGATCCGCAGTCGCGGCATCGGGCGGTAGGCGAACGCATCGTGGAAGAGGGCCTGCCGGAGGCCGCCTATCGCCCCCGCGGCCATCCGGTACTCCGGACTTCTGTTCTTGGTCTCGGTCACGCTTCCACGGTAGGGGGCGGGCCGGGGCCCGGTCGTCAGCAGTGATACGGATCCTGTGCCGTCCGTCGCAAGTACTACGGACTCCTCCGCACCGCCGTCCCCGCCCTCACCAGGCCAGCTGTGCGAGCTCCTCCGCCACCACCGCGCACGCGTCCGCCGCCGGGTCGATCAGCGGGTAGTGGCCGACGTCGGGCAGCAGGGTCAGCCCCACCGTCTCGCCCGCCTTCGCCGCCGCGTCGACGAACGCCTCCGCGACCGCCTGCGGCACATCGAAGTCGGTGGTGCCCTGCACCACGGTGGTGGCGATGCCGGTGGGCAGCAGCACGGCCGGGTCGGCGTGCGGGGCCCGCTCCCCGAAGTCCTCCTCGCGGCCGAGGAATTGACCGACCGCCCCGGAGCACACGTCCAGCCCGACGGCGGTGGCGAAGTCGGCGATCGGCGCGAGGGCGACGACGCCCCGCAGCTGCGGCGGCGCGGGCAGCCGCCACGGCGAGCCCTCGGGCAGTACGTGCCGGGCGGCGGCCCACAGGGCCAGCTGCCCGCCCGCGGAGTGCCCGGTGACGACGATCCGCCGGGCATCGGCCTGAGGGAGTTCCCGGGCCAGCAGCGCCGGCAGCGCGTCCATCGCCGCGGCGACATCGTCGAAGGTCTCCGGCCAACGGCCCGCCACCGGACCGGCCCCCCGCTGCTGCGGGATCTCGCTGCCGCGCCGGTACTCGACGCTGGCGACGGCGAATCCGCGCCGGGCCAGGAAGTCCGCGAAGGGCGACACATGCTGCCGGTCGTACGGCGCCCGCCACGACCCGCCGTGCAGGACGACCACGACCGGCGCCCCGGTCCGCCCGTCGCGCGGGGCGTAGAAGTCGATCAGCTGGTCGGGGTGGCTGCCGTAGGCGGCGGATGCGTCGGGCGCGACCGGTGGATGCGAGAGGGCCGACTCGGTCTCGGCTGCGTCCCGATCACGCGCGGCAGAATCCGACATGCTGCTCCAACCGTCCTGTAGCTGTGCCCAACTGGCCTGACCTGCGGGGACGGTACCAGTACGGAAGGCTCCCGTCCCCCGGCGGCGGACCGCCCGGTCTCACTACCGCTCCAGCCGGTAGTAGTACGCCCCGTACAGACCGCCCTCGAAATCACCGAAGAAGTAGGTCCAGGGGCTGTCCTCGGAGAAGACCGCGGGATCGGCGCCGTCGAATTCGGCCCGCACCCCTTCGGCGAACCGGGCGAGTTCGGCGTAGGGCGCACGCTGGTCGCCGCCCGTGCACTCGCGCGCCACCCGGAGCTTTCGCCGGTGCAGCAGGCCGAGCAGGTGCCGCAGCGAGGAGAGATCCGCGTGCACCGGGCGGAAATCCCCCGGAAAGAGTGCGATCTCGTCCGGGAAGGCGTGCACGGTGCCGTCATCGAGGTGCAGGAAGAGGTACCAGCCCTGGACCGCTCCGAAGAGCAGCAGCTCGCCGAACTCCCGCTCCACGATCTCCACTTCGTCGCCGAGGTGCACCAGCGTGGACCGTTCCACGGCGCATTCCTCGGCCGCGAGGGGCGGGGCCATCCGGAACGGTCCCTGCGGGAAGCCCAGTTCGCACAGTACGCGGAGGTCGTCCGGCCGTCGCACCACGCCGGACAGGACCGTGCGCGAGGCCCGCACCCAGCCGGGCGGCGGCACGGTGGGGACGGGGCCGCCCTCGTCGCGGCCGATGTCGAAAATCATGTGGTGTACCCCCGTCGTCCGCTGCCGTCGCACCACATCCTGCCCGTGCCCGCGGCGGGTCAGGGCGCCGACAGCGCCCTGACCCGACCGGAACTCCTAGCCCGCCAGCACCTCGGCCAGCGCCCGCGCCGCCCGTTCCACGTCCGCGAAACCGACGTACAGCGGCGTGAATCCGAACCGCAGTACGTCCGGCCGGCGCAGGTCCCCGACGACGCCCCGCGCGATGAGCGCGCTCATCACCGGCTCCGCGCCCGCGCAGCGCAACGCGACCTGGCTGCCGCGTTCCGCGTGCGCGGCCGGGGTCACCGAGGTGACCCGGCCCTCGGGCACGTACCCGGCGACGCACTCCAGGAAGAAGTCCGTCAGCGCCAGGGACTTGGCCCGTACCGCCTCGACCGACACCCCGTCCCACACGTCGAGCGACGCTTCGAGCGCCAGCATGGAGACGATGTCGGGGGTGCCGACCCGGCCCCGTACGGCGCCGTCGGCCGGGGCGTACGCGGGGGTCATGCCGAACGGGTCGGCGTGCGACGTCCACCCCGGCAGCGGTGAGTCGAAGACCGCCTGGTGGCGTTCGGCGACGTAGATGTAGGCGGGCGAACCGGGGCCGCCGTTCAGGTACTTGTACGTGCAGCCGACCGCCAGGTCCACGCCGTGCTCGTCGAGGCCGACGGGCAGGGCGCCCGCGCTGTGGCACAGGTCCCAGACGGCGATGGCGCCCGCCTCGTGCACGGCAGCGGTGAGTCCGGGCAGGTCGTGGAGCCTGCCGGTGCGGTAGTCGACGTGGTTGAGCAGAACAGCCGCGGTACGGGGGCCCAGCGCGCCGGGCACCTCGGCGGGGGCGACCGGGACGAGCCGGTGACCGGTCATCCGGGCCGCGGATTCGGCGATGTACCCGTCGGTGGGGAAGGTCGTCGCGTCGACGAGGATCTCGTCGCGCCCCTCCGGCGCCAGCCGGGTGGCCGCGACGACGGCCTTGAAGACGTTCACGCTGGTCGAGTCACCGACGACGATCTGGCCGGCGGCGGCCCCGACGAGCGGGGCGATCCGGTCACCGATCCGTTCCGGCGCGGTCCACCAGCCGCTCTCGTCCCAGGACCGGATGCGCAGCTCGCCCCACTCCCGGGTGAGGACCTCCTGCACCCGGGCGGGAACGTGTCGCGGCAGCGCGCCGAGCGAGTTGCCGTCGAGGTACACCCCGTCGTCGAGGGTGAACAGCTTCCGCAGATCGGCGAGTTGATCGGCGGCGTCGAGTGCCGCGGCCCTCGCGGCGAAGGACTCAGACATGGCTGCGCGCCGTCCACAGCTCGGGGAAGACGTTCTTCGTGGCCCGCTTCTCCAGCCAGGCGACCCCTGCGGAGCCGCCGGTCCCGGTCTTCGAACCCATCGCGCGCCGGGTGGCGACGAGATGGTCGTTGCGCCAGCGCCACACCAGTTCACCGACATCGGTGAGCGCCTCGCCGAGCCGGACCAGATCCTCGTGCTGTTCCGGGGCGGCGTATATCTCCGCCCAGACCGCCTCGACCTCGGAGGACGGCTCGTACTTCTGCGCCAGGTCCCGGCCGAGCACGGCCTGCGGCACGGCGAACCCGCGCCGGGCGAGCAGGGCGAGCGTCTCGTCGTAGAGACTCGGCTCGCCGAGCGCCTTCTCCAGCTCGGCGTGGACGCGGGGCGCGCCCCGGTGCGGCACGAGCATGGACGCGGACTTGTCGCCCAGCAGGAACTCCATCCGCCGGTACATCGCCGACTGGAATCCGGAGCCCTCGCCGAGGGCGGAGCGGTAGGAGTTGAACTGGGCGGGGGTGAGCTGGGCGAGCGGGGTCCAGGAGGCGTTGAGTGCCTCCAGCTCCCGCACCGAGCGCTTGAGCGCGTCGCGTGCGACGGTCAGCCGGTCCTCGCGCAGGGCGTGCGCGGCGGTCTCCCACTCGTGGACGATGACGGTGAACCACAGCTCCATGACCTGGGTGGTGACCAGGAAGACCATCTCGCCCGGATCGTCGGAGCGAAGGTGTTGGAGGTGGGTCAGGACATCCGCCTGGACATAGTCCTCGTACGGAGTCGTTCCCGCGAAGTCGAGGTGCGGGGTCTGCGCACCGGTGGCTTCGGGGTCGGGGTGGATCGTCGACATTGCTGTCTCCTCGACACAAGCTTCCGGGTAGCGGTCCGCCCCTTCCGTGAGGTGATGGAGCTCCGGTCCCCTGTCGGCATCCTAGACGGACGCCCCAGGAGTGCGCAGACCCCGCGGACGTACCACCTGTCCGCGGGGTCCGGCGGAAAGCTCCAGGGCCTTTCGTTTGGATCATGCCGGGCTCGCGGGGCCTGGCACGCACGCTCCCTGATCCGGCCTGATCCAAACGAAAGACCCTAAGGGCTGTCCCGTAATCCCTGGTGGATCAGCGTGCGGCGTCAGATGCGGTGCATCGCAAGGCGGAGGGACGCCCGAATACTGGATGTATTCGGGCGTTCCGACAACGCGGCGAGGTGCCGTAGCTGTCGTCGCACGCCCGCCAGGGATTACGGGACAGCCCTTAGCCGAGGGTCTCGGCGGCGGTCGGCGAGGACTCGCGCAGGAACGTCGAGCAGCGCTCGTACTCCTCCTGCTCACCGATCGACCGGGCGGCCCGCGCCAGGGCGTGCAGGGCGCGCAGGAAGCCGCGGTTCGGCTCGTGCTCGAACGGTACGGGGCCGTGGCCCTTCCAGCCGGCCCTGCGCAGTGCGTCGAGGCCGCGGTGGTAGCCGGTGCGGGCGTAGGCGTACGACTCGATGACGCGGCCGCCGTCGAACGCCTCGTCGGCGAGCTGTGCCCAGGCCAGGGAGGAGGTCGGGTACTTCGCGGCGACATCGGCGGGGGCCGTGCCGTTCGCGAGCAGCTCGCGCGGCTCCGGGTCGTCGGGCAGGTGGGTCGGGGGAGGGCCCCCGAGCAGGTTCTCGTGGATCGAC
This sequence comes from Streptomyces sp. NBC_01363, assembly GCF_026340595.1. GTDB lineage: Bacteria > Actinomycetota > Actinomycetes > Streptomycetales > Streptomycetaceae > Streptomyces. The sequence goes on along the minus strand of NZ_JAPEPF010000001.1, from coordinate 1,953,442 downwards.
ATGGGTTCAAGTGTGCCTGGCACATGCGTGCCGGGGGTACCCGGGCGCCCGGGTCGGACGCCCGGCTCGGACGCTTGGCTCGGACGGTCAGCTCGGGCCCGGGTTCTCCTCCTTCTCGTGCACGGGCTCCAGAGGCGGGGCGGCGATGCCGCAGTGCACCGTGCACTCGGGCCGCGCCTGCTCCTCCTCGTCGGCCGCGACCGGGGGTCTGCGTACCGTCGCCCAGGCGATCACCGCCCCCAGCACGAGCAGCCCGGCGCACATCGGCATGGCCCGGCGGAAGGTCACCGCGAACTGGTCGGGGTTCCGGTAGGCCTCCGGGCCCATTCCGGCGAGCAGCGGCAGCGCAGCCACCGCGATCAGCCCCGCGGCGCGGGCGGCCGCGTTGTTGATCCCGCTGGCCAGGCCGGCCCGTGCGGTGTCCACGGAGGCCAGGACGGTCGCGGTGAGCGGGGCGACCAGGGTGACGAGTCCGACGCCGAGGACGGCGACCGCGGGAAGCACATCGGTGAGGTAGCCGGAGACGGAGTTCGATCCGGGCCCGACCCGCAGCATCAGCAGCATTCCCGCAGCGGCGACCAGCGGGCCGACGGTGAGCGGGATACGGGGCCCGATGCGCTGCCCCAGTTCGCCCGAGGCGGCCGAGAAGAGCAGCATCAGGACCGTCGTCGGCAGTAGCGCCGTGCCCGCGCCGAGTGCCGAGTACCCGGCCACCACCTGGAGCTGGATCGCGGCGAGGAAGAAGTAGCCGCCGAGCGCCGCGTACACGCAGAGGGTGATGATGTTGACGACGGTGAACTGCCGGGACGCGAAGACGGAGGGCGGCAGCATCGGTTCCGCCCGGGTGCGCTCCACCTGCACGAAGACCGCCCCGAGCAGGACCCCGCCGACGGCCGCCCCGATCACCACGCCGGACGCCCCCTGCCCCGGCGCCTCGATCAGCGCGTAGGTCACCAGGGCGAGGGCGAGGGCCCCGAGCACGGCGCCCAGCACGTCGAAGCGCCCGTGTGCGTGCGGGTCGCGCGACTCCGGTACGTGGCGCAGCGCCACCGGCACGCAGACCACGGCGAGCGGCACGTTGAGCAGGAACACCCACCGCCAGCCCGGCCCGTCGACGAGCCATCCGCCGACGAACGGCCCGATCGCGGCCCCGACCCCGCCGAGCCCCGACCACAGCCCGACCGCGCGGGCCCGGTCGTCGGGGTGGAAGCTCGCCTGGATCAGGGCCAGCGAACCGGGCGTGAGGAGCGCCCCGCCGATGCCCTGGAGGGCGCGGGCGGCGATCAGGACGGCGGCGTTCGGCGCCAGGCCGCACAGCACGGACGCGGCGGCGAACCAGATGACGCCGACGACGAAGACCCTCCGCCGCCCGTACCGGTCGCCCAGGGCGCCGCCGAGGAGGATCAGCCCGGCGAGGGTCAGCATGTAGGCGGTGACGGTCCACTGGAGGGCGGCCAGGTCGGTGCCGAGGTCCTTGCCGATACGGGGCAGGGCGACGTTGATGACGGTGGAGTCCAGCATGGCCATGCTGGAGCCGAGGACGGTGGTGAGGACGACCCAGCGTCCGGTGGCGGAGGCGACGCGGATGGCTCCCGTCTCGGCTGCGTCAGGCATACGAGCAGCATCCCCGCTCCGTGCCGGAAGGGCCATCGGGCGGGGGCGCCCGGCCGGCGGGGTCAGCCCGTCAGGTCGACGGAGGGGCGGCTGTCGCCCGCACCGTTCCAGTCCACGGGGAAGCCGGCTCCGCGGAACGCCCGGACGACGAGTTCACCGGCGTGTTCCATCTTCCGGGTGCTGCCGTCCGGTGCGCCCCAGAACGCCAGGAGGAGATGTCCCGTCTTCCGGGCGCGTGCGGCGTCCTGGCGCGTGTAGTAGCAGAACCCGACGAGGCCGTCCGGGCCGCGGCCCCGTTCCCCGGCGGCCTCGGAGCAGTCGTCGAAGCCGTCGGACTGGGTGGTTCCGGCGTCGGCGAGGGCGACGAACCCCGCCGCGTCCAGCCCGGCCAGCACCTCACCGATCCGCTTCTTCGCCGCGCGCCATTCCGCCCGCGACAGCTTCCGCTCCGGCGCGGAACCCGGCTCGTCCGGTGCCGGCGGCCCGACTCCGGCGGCGGCCGCCAGGAGCGCGGCGACCTCCGGGGCCCAGGCGTTGACCGTGACGTGGTTGCCATGGCCGTCGGTGATGTCGGGGTCCGCCCCGCGGGCGATCAGCAGCTCGACGGCTTCGGGCGACTGCGAGAACTCGGCGGCGAGGTAGAGGGCGGTGCGCCCGTCACCGCCCGGATGCTCCACGGGCGCCCCGGCGTCCAGCAGCGCAGCGAGGACGGCAGCCGCACGGGCCGGGTCCGCCTCCGCTCCCGTCGCGGCCCGGTGCAGCAGGCTCCACCCCTGCTCATCGACCGCGGCGACATCGAATCCGGCGTCCAGGGCGGCCCGCACCGCGGCGAGGTCGCCGTCGCGCGCGGCTTCGAACACATCCATGGCGGCAGACCCTACGACGCCCGCGCCGTCACGGCACGTACGCCCCGGATCAGCGCATCCACCCCGGCCTCCGCCTTGGAGCGCGGGCACCCCACGTTCAGCCGCACGAAGCCCTCCGCCCCGTACACACCGCCCGGCATCACCGCGACCTTCTCCTGCTCGACCAGCACCCGCTGCAACGCCTCGTCGCCGTCGACGCCCGCGGGCCGCAGATCGATCCAGGCCAGATACCCGGCCTGCGGCGGCTGCCACCCCAGCTCCGGGAACGCCTCGTTCAACCGCTGCGCGACCAGCGCCAGATTCCCGGCGACATACCCCCGGAGCGCGTCCAGCCACGCCTCCGACTCCCGGTACGCGGCGATGTGCGCGGTCAGCGACAGCACCGCCGGGGAGGCGAGCCCCTCGGCCGTCTCCATCCGGCGCAGGAACTCCGCCCGGTCGGCCGGATCGCCGATCAGCCCGTACGAACCGGTCAGCGCCGGGAAGTTGAACGCCTTCGACGCGGAGGTGACCAGCGCCCAGCGCCCGTCGCCCGCGACCCGGGTCCACGGCACATGCGCATGCCCCTCGTGCACGAAGTCCGCGTGTATCTCGTCGCTGATCACCGCGACCCCGTACCGCGCGGCGAGCGACGCCATCTCGCCCAGCTCCGCCTCCGTCCACACCCGGCCCGTCGGATTGTGCGGCGAGCACAGGACCAGGACCTTGCTGTCGGGGCGGGCGAGCTCGCGTTCCAGCGCGGCCCGGTCCCCCACCGGCACGCCCCGCAACTCACGCCCGAGCCCGGTGATCGCCTTGCGGAAACCGTCGTAGGTGGGGGTGTGGACGACCACGCCCTCGCCCTGCGACGTCCACATCTGCAGCAGTTGCGAGAGCTGGCTGAGCACGGAGGGCCCGTACACCAGCTGCCCGGTGTCCACCTCCGTGCCGTGCCGGGTCGCGTACCAGTGGGCTACCGCCGAGCGGAAGTCGTCCTGCCGCCAGTCCGTGTAGCCGAACACTCCGTGGTCGAGACGGGAGCGCAGTGCGCTCAGCACCTGCGGGGCGGTCTCGAAGTCCATGTCGGAGATGGTGAACGGCAGCAGCCCGTCCACCCCGAACCGGTCCGCCACCCCGTCCCACTGGACGCACCAGGTGCCCCGGCGGTCGACGACGGTGTCGAAGTCATAGCGCGCAGTGGAACTCACAGCGACCCCTCATATATCGCTCGGAAGACGTCTCTCGGACATGCCGTGGGCCCGGCACCCCACGGGGTGCCGGGCCCACGACCACACTTCGTACCGGCCGCTACTTCAGCTTGGTGCCGGTGGAGCGCAGGTTGGCGCAGGCCTCCGTGACGCGCTTGGCCATGCCCGCCTCGGCGGACTTGCCCCAGCTGCGCGGGTCGTAGACCTTCTTGTTGCCGACCTCGCCGTCGACCTTCAGCACACCGTCGTAGTTGCGGAACATGTGGTCCACGATCGGGCGGGTGAAGGCGTACTGGGTGTCGGTGTCGAGGTTCATCTTCACGACGCCGTTCTCCAGCGCGGTGGCGATCTCCTGCTCGGTGGAGCCGGAGCCGCCGTGGAAGACGAAGTCGAACGGCGACTTCTTGCCGTACTTGGCGCCGACGCCCTCCTGGAGGTCCTTCAGCAGCTCGGGACGGAGCACGACGTTGCCCGGCTTGTAGACACCGTGGACGTTGCCGAAGGAGGCGGCCAGCAGGTAGCGGCCCTTCTCGCCCAGGCCGAGCGCCTCGGCGGTGCGCAGCGCGTCGTCGACGGTGGTGTACAGCTCGTCGTTGATCTCGTGCGTGACGCCGTCCTCCTCGCCGCCGGTCGGGGTGATCTCGACCTCAAGAATGATCTTGGCGGCGGCGGCCTTGGCCAGCAGCTCCTGGCCGATGGCCAGGTTGTCGGCCAGCGTCTCGGCCGAACCGTCCCACATGTGGCTCTGGAACAGCGGGTTCTCACCCCGGGCGACGCGCTCGGCGGAGATGTCGAGCAGCGGACGTACGTAACCGTCCAGCTTGTCCTTGGGGCAGTGGTCGGTGTGCAGCGCGACCGTGATGTCGTACTTGGCGGCGACGATGTGCGCGAACTCGGCCAGGGCGACGGCGCCGGTGACCATGTCCTTGTTGTACTGGCCGCCCAGGAATTCCGCCCCACCGGTGGAGATCTGGACGATGCCGTCGCTCTCCGCCTCCGCGAAGCCGCGCAGTGCAGCGTGCAGGGTCTGGGTCGACGTCACATTGATGGCCGGGTAGGCGAACTTGCCTGCCTTCGCCCGGTCGAGCATCTCGGCGTAGACCTCGGGGGTTGCGATGGGCATCTGACCGCTCCTTGGGATGTGCGGGTGTGCGTGCTGGTTCCCTGACCTGGGGGCGACGTCATCGTCGCCCCCATCTTCCCAGACTCTCGCTCCGGCTCCACCCGGCCCACCGCCCCAGCGCTCCGGTGCACGGAGCCCGGACCTGCGGAAGGGGTGGGCCGTTTCACGTGAAACGGCCCACCCCTGGAAGAAACCGCAGGTCGATCCGGTCGTCAGGCCAGATCGAGATCGGCCACCGAGTAGACGTGGACATACGGGAGACCGGCCTCGGCGATGGCCGGAGCCGCACCGCGCTCCACGATCACGGCCACGGCCACGACCTCGCCACCGGCCTCGCGCACCGCCTCGACGGCCGTCAGCGGCGAACCGCCGGTGGTCGAGGTGTCCTCGACCACCAGACAGCGGCGGCCCTTCACGTCCGTGCCCTCGATGCGGCGCTGCATCCCGTGCGCCTTCTGCGCCTTGCGGACGACGAACGCGTCCAGCTCCTGCCCACGCGCGGCGGAGGCGTGCAGCATCGAGGTGGCGACCGGGTCGGCGCCCAGCGTCAGCCCGCCCACGCAGTCGTAGTCCAGCTCGGCGGTCGCGTCGAGCATGACCTGACCGACCATCGGAGCGGCCTTGCCGTCCAGCGTGATGCGGCGCAGGTCGATGTACCAGTCGGCCTCAAGACCCGACGAGAGGGTCACTTTGCCGTGTACCACGGCCTTGTCCTTGATCTGCTGGAGCAGGTCAGCACGTACGTCAGTCATGGCTACGAGCTTAAGGCGCGCGTCTCGCATCAACTCGCGCCGACTCCCGAGCCGGGCCGGAGCCGAGTCGGGGCCGGGTCAGAGCCGGCGCCAGCTCCACGTCGTCGAGATCTCCAGCGGATCGATCGGGGTGACATAGCGGGGCGCGGTGTTCAGCCCGTTCGGCGGGCCGGACTGCGGCTCCACACAGACCGCCTCGTCCTGCTCGTCGTAGATCACGACCCACTCGTCCCGGCTCTTCACGGTCAGCTCCAGCTGCTCCGGCCAGGTGAGCGTCACCTCGACGCCGTCCGGCATCCCGAAGCAGTCGTCCCAGGGGCCGCCCAGGGGCGGGATGCGGCGGCCGGTCGGGAGATGGTCCTCGCCCCGCTCCTCCTGCCAGGCCGGGTCGAAGGCCAGCTGTGCGTCCTTGCCACCCCCGCCGAGGTTGCGCAGGAACCAGGGGTGCCAGCCGGCCTGCGCCGGGAACGAGTCCCCGTACGTCTCGATGCCGAAGGCGAGCGTGAGCGAATCCTCGGCCAGCTCGAAGGTCTGGGTCACCCGGCCCGGATACGGCCAGGGGTCGACGAGGTCGTAGTAGAACGACGCCTCCCGCTCGCCCAGCCGGGCGGTGTGCCAGGCGGTGTCCCGGCCGGTGCCGTGGATGGCGTGCGGCGGGGAGTTGAGCGGCAACCGGTGCGGAACGTCGCCGTTGTGGAACAGCCCGTTCCCGGTGCGCCCGCACCACGGCACCATCGGGAAGCAGCCGTACCGCTCCCCCTGCCGCAGCAGCTCGGTGCCACCGATCCGCAGACTGTCGATGCGACAGCCGTTGGCGGGATTCACGGTCAACTCTGCGTCGCCGACGGACAGCCGGACGTCCTTCTCGCTGCTACTCACCCGACCGAGATTACTGGCGCGGCCGCTACCGCCGCCGCCTCAGTGCCCGGCTCACCACCACGGCGGACGCCAGCGCGAGCGCGGCGGCCGGGGCGACCCAGCGGAGCGTGGCGCCCGCGGTGGTCGAATCGGGTGACGGGACGGGCGCGTACCGGCCGCGCGGCGGCGCGTGGTCGACCTCCTCGGCGCTGCGGCCGATCATGGTGCGCCTGGCGTGCGCGGCCTCCGCCGGGGGGCCTTCGGGGACGGTGAACTCCACCTCGGAGACCGGGTCGAGCGACGGCGGGGGCACGGGCGCGTCGAAGACGGAGCCGGTACCCGGCGGGTTCCCGGGCTCCTCCGGCTTCTCCGGCTCCCCGGCGGTGGGCTCCTCGGGCTTTCCCGCGCCTGCGGAGGGCGCCTCGTCGGCCGCCGCGTCATGAGTGGGCGGGGTGTCGTCGGCGACGCCGGTCGTGTCGGCCTCCTCGGCCGCCTCCTCGATGGCCTGCTCCACCGCTTCCCCGACGGACCGCTCGGCCTCCCCGAGCACCTCGCCGGTCTCCTCGCCCATCTCTTCGCCGGCCGCCAGCGTCTCCGTCACCAGCTGCTGGGCGAAGCGGTCCAGCAGCCGGCGGGCCGCCGCGAGCGCCGCCGCCGCGTCCAGCTCCAGCAGCCGGCCGTCACCGCTCGCCGTACCCGCGAACCCGATCGCCGTACCGCCGTCCCGCTCGGTCAGGCCGATGGTCAGGGTCAGCTTCACCGAGCCGCTTCCCCTGGCCTCGGAGCCCTCGCCGGTCACCAGGACCGCTTCCCCGCGCGCCCCCTCCGGGCCGTCCTGCGGCGCATCGGTCAGTCTCAGCGCGCCGCGGTACGTGATCGTGTGGCCGTCGACCCGGATCTTGAGCCGGCCGGACAGCGGGCCCGCGGACGCGTCGGCGTCCTGCTGAAGCCCCGGCACGCATCGCGCGACGCGGGCGGGGTCACCCAGCGTCCGCCGGAGGGACGGGACCGGAACCGGAACGAACACCTCATGCTCCATGGAAACCGAGCCTACTCAGCCCCGGCCGTCACGTCAGCGGTTCCGCCCCCGCGAGGCCACCGGGCACACGGGCCACGCCCCCGACCCCCCGGCCCTCCACACGGCAGAACCATCCCCGGCTACCGCGGCTCTCCGCGCACGGCAGAACCGCACCCGGCTCCCCGGCCCTCCGCAGACACATGAGAAAAGCCACGCCGCACTCACCGGTCCTCCCAGTACCGCGGATGCACCAGCGTCGACGGCGGCAGCCCCGCCGGCCGCGCCCGCTCCGCCTCCCGTCCCGCGTTCACCAGCGCGGGCTCCGTGATCGACCGCAGCGACGGCGCCCTCACGGCGAGACCGAGCTCCGGCCCCTTCCCCGGACCGGCGAGGACGAAGCCCCAGCCGTGCGCGGGGCGCGCCCGGTGCGTGGCCCGGTCGGGACCGGCCGCGGAATCCGAGAGCCGGCCGCTCATCCAGTACGGGCGGGTGTGCAGGCCCGCCGCCCGCATCGACGCCTCGACCGTCCAGAACGTACGTGGCCGGGAGACCGGCGGGCCCCCGTGCACCACCACCCGGCCGCCGGGCGCGAGTGCCTCGGCGACCAGCCCGTAGAACTCCGCCGAGTAGAGCTTCGTGCTGGTGGAGATCCCCGGATCGGGCAGATCGGAGATCACCACGTCATAGCGGCCGTGCGCCGCCCGCAGCCAGTTGAAGGCGTCCGCGGTGACCGCCGTGAGCCGCGGGTCGCGGAACGCGTGGCCGTTCAGCTCCGAGAGCGCCCGGTCGGTACGGGCCAACCGGGTGACGCCCTGGTCCAGCTCGACCACGGTGACGTCGCGTACGTCCGGATAGCGCAGCACCTCCCGGGCAGCGAGGCCGTCGCCGCCGCCCAGGATCAGGACGCGGGCGTGCGGCCCGTTCATCGCGGGGTGCACCAGCGCCTCGTGGTAGCGGTACTCGTCGCGCGCGCTGACCCGCAGCCGCCCGTCCAGATACAGATCCAGGGAGCTGCGGCCCGACCCGGTCAGCACCACCTCCTGCACCTCGGTCTGCATCGCGACCCGCACCCCGTCCCCGTACACCGCGCGCCGCGCCGCCCGCTCGAAGTCGTCGACCAGTGCGGTGGCGACGGCCAGCACGGCGATCACCGCCACGTTGAACAGGATCAACAGCCAGCGGGAGCGCGGGTTGAGATCCCGCCGGAACACGCACAGCACCAGCGCCCCGCCCGCCGCCGCGTTGACCGCGCCGGTGAACAGCGCCCCGGTGAGCTGTCCGAGCACCGGCAGCAGCAGGAAAGGAAACGCGAGGCCGCCGACCAGCGCGCCCACGTAGTCGGCGGCGAAGAGATCCGCGACGGCGCCGCCCGCGTCCTGCCGGTCGACGCGCTGGATCAAGGTCATCAGCAGCGGAATCTCCGCACCGATCAGGATGCCGATCGTGAGCGAGAACCCGACCAGGGCGTACCGCGACTCCCCGATCCAGGCGAACGACGCGTACAGCACGAGCGCCGAGGAACCGCCGACGAGCGCGAGGGCCGCCTCGATCAGCCCGAACCCCACTGCGGCATGGCTGCGTAAACGTTTCGCGAGAAGCGATCCGACACCCATCGCGAACACCATCACGGAGAGCACGACCGATGCCTGGGTGACGGAATCACCGATCAAATAGGAGGCGAGCGCCACCAGTTCGAGCTCGTACACCAGACCGCAGGCAGCACAGACGAAGACAGCGGCCAGCACGAGATACCGACCGGTCCTCGGCCGTACGGGAAGACACGCCGCGCCCCCTCGCAGCGACACCTGCTGGTCGATCATGATGCGAACGCTACGTCACGATCACATCGCAGCCTGTCACCCACAAGGGTGTAAGTGGTGTGCTCACAACGTAGTTGGCACTTCCCGGAGTGCCGTCGCCGGCATCCGCACTCCCACTCGGGTGCGCGTCACCACCAACTGCCCCTCCTGCGGGTACGCGTGCCAGGTGCGCCATCGCACCTGGCCCTCGGTCCGCTGGGCGAGCATGGCGGTGAAGGCGTGCGGGCTGCCGGGGAACGTCCCGGCGAGACCGTGGGGATGGTCGGCCACCAGCGCGAGGAGCTCCTGCGCGCGCCCCGCGAACGAGCCCTCCGAGAGCGTCTCGACGCGTGCCGCGAATTCGTACTCCCATTCCCCGAGCCGCTTGGAGACACCGAGCGGAAGCGGCGTACTGCTGCCGGGGATACAGGCGACGGTTTCGGAACAGGTGCCGCGGTCCTCTTCGAGGAGTACCTGGTGGGAGGCGCCGAGCAGGCGCATCTGCAGCCTGGCGCCCGCGAGATCGAGATCGAGCACGGCCAGGGCGGGGAGCGGCTCCCGCCCGAGCGCCCAGGCCAGGTCGGCAGCACGGGTGTCGGAATAAGCCGTCTGGAGGGTCGTGAGCATGAGTCGGCTCCGCAAGCAAGCGTGGACACATGGACAGGGGACGCCCCCGACGTGATGCACGTGGGAGGTGGGTAGCGCCCGATCAGGTCCAACTGGGGTCCGAGGGCTGAATTTTCTCTCAACCGAGGGAACCACGAATAAGTCGTATCCACAGGGTTTTTACCCAACTTGCCGTGGTTTCCATCCCCTCGGGGGCCTCTCGGATCACCTGTTCACCGGCAACTCGCAAAAAGCCCCAACAAATAGGTGCCCGGCGGGAGTTCACCCGCCGGGCACCTCCGGAACCAACTGTCCGGGTCAGCTGCCTCCGCCGCATCCGCCCCCGCCGCCGCACGAGGAGCCACCACCGCACGAGGAGTGACCACCGCCGCACGAATGACCTCCGGAGTGCCCACCGGAATGCCCGCTGCCGCTGCCGCAGGACGAACCGCCGCCGCCGTCACCCCCGGCCCACCAGCTGCCTCCCGCGGCGCTGCCCGCGGCCCCCCGCCGCGTGCCCCGCCTGCCCGCCTTCGACCGGTTCCCGGCTTTCACCAGGACCGAGACGAGCAGCACGATCAGACCGACCGCGATCACCACTCCGACAAGAACCTTCACCGACCTCACGTCCTTCCGTCCCCCGAAGCGAGGTCCCCCCGCTCCCGTGCGCTTCCTGCGTGTGTGGGGGATGCCCCCGCCCCCGAACCGCCAAAGCAGACTTGAGCAACTCCAGAGCTTCCGCGCAGGATGGCAGCCATGACACAGGGACGACCGCTGCTCAACCGCCGCCTCGCCGAGTTCGGTACGACGATCTTCGCGGAGATGTCGGCGCTCGCCGTACGGACCGGCTCCATCAACCTCGGCCAGGGCTTCCCCGACACCGACGGCCCCGAAGAGATCCGGGAGGCCGCGGTCCGGGCGCTGCGCGACGGCCACGGCAACCAGTACCCGCCGGGCCCCGGCGTCCCCGAACTGCGCACCGCGATCGCCGAGCACCAGCAGCGGCGCTACGGCCTCACCCACGACCCCGACACCGAGGTCCTGGTCACCGCCGGCGCCACCGAGGCCATCGCCGCCGCCATGCTCGCCCTGCTGGAGCCGGGCGACGAGGTCATCGCCTTCGAGCCGTACTACGACTCGTACGCCGCCTGCGTCGCCATGGCGGGCGGCGTCCGCGTCCCGCTGACCCTCCGCGCCCCGGACTTCCGCCCCGATCTCGACGCCCTCCGGGACGCGATCACTCCCCGCACCCGGCTGCTGCTGCTGAACAGCCCCCACAACCCGACGGGCATGGTCCTCACCCGCGAGGAGCTGACCGCCATCGCCGGACTGGCGGTGGAGCACGACCTCCTGGTGGTCACCGACGAGGTCTACGAGCACCTGGTCTTCGAGGGCGAACACATCCCGCTGATCTCCCTGCCCGGCATGCGCGAGCGCACGGTCTCGATCTCGTCCGCCGGCAAGACCTTCTCGTACACCGGCTGGAAGGTCGGCTGGGTCACTGCCGCCGCCCCGCTCCTCGCCGCCGTCCGGACGGCCAAGCAGTACCTGACCTACGTCAGCGCGGGCCCGTTCCAGTACGCGATCGCCGAAGCGCTGCGCCTCCCGGACGCGTACTTCGACAGCTTCCGCGCCGACCTCCGCCTCAAGCGCGACCTGCTCGGCGACGGCCTGCGGGCGGCCGGGTTCGAGGTCCACCGGCCCCAGGGCACGTACTTCATCACCACCGACATCACCCCGTTCGGCGAGAAGGACGCCTACGCCTTCTGCCGCGCGCTCCCCGAACGCTGCGGCGTCGTCGCCATCCCCAACTCCGTCTTCTACGACGACCCCGACGCCGGCCGCAGCCAGGTCCGCTTCACCTTCTGCAAGCGCGACGACGTCCTCCACGACGCGGTCGGCCGCCTGCGACGACTGGCGCCCTGAAACCGGCGCACCCCGGGGCTGCGGTCGCGAGGACCGCCGCCCCGGGGTGGGCTGTCACTGCCGTACGGGACTCAGGCGCCCGAAGGGGTCGGGTCCCCGCCGTCCGTCTGCTCCTCGGCCGGGGCCAGGCCCAGACGCTCCTGGAGCCACTTGTCGAACTCGATCGAGGCGCGCACCCAGCTGACCGTCGACGAGACGAAGTGCTCCAGGCTGACGCCCGTGCCGATGAGCATCTGCGCCTCACCGATCAGACGGACCGAGGTCTCGGTGTCCTCGGAGCCCTCCTCGGGCTCGTGGGTGTGCGTGTAGACCTTGGGCCACAGGGTGCGGCGGTTCCAGTCGTCGATCGCGTCGAGGAGGACCGGACGCTGGTCCGCGGCGTGCGGGCGGTCGTAGAACGTACGGACCGAGAAGACCTGCTGCTCGTCCTCGCCCCGGAACATGAAGTACGTGCGGAAGTCCTCCCACGGCGCCGCGAGGTCGCCCTCGTCGTCGAGGACGTACTTCAGCTCCATCTGTTCGAGAAGCTGCTTGACGAGGTCCTGGTCAGGGACAACGGGGCCCTCGGGTCCTGCCGCCTGCGGTTCGGGCTGGCCCCCGAAATTCGGAATCGAGGACGGATCGATAGACATCGCTGGGTACTCCTGTGGATCGCACGTGGTTTCCTGCCGACGACCCTAGCCGCGTTTCGCCGGACAGGCCTTACGCCCTCCGGGGAATCATCTCTGCGTCGGCTCCCCGCGCCCGTGTCCAGGCGGTGGCGGCAAGAATCGCGCACAGCACCCCGAGGAGTCCGGACGCGCCGATGGTGTTCGCCGACGAGCCGGACAGCTCCGTCGCCACACCCCCCACGGCGACACCGATCCCCTGCATGGCGGTCACCCCCGTCCTGGCGAGCCCCAGCGCCTGGCCACGCCGGTCGGCCGGGGTCAGGAGCACGAAGGTGGCCCCGGCGGTGATCTGGTAGGCGGAGCACACCCCGGCCACCAGCAGCAGGAACATGGCCGCGCCCACGCCGGGGTCGAGCCAGTAGGCGAGCAGCGGCAGATTCGCACCGATCGCCAATGGCCCGAGCAGGCGGCGCCGCGACTCGTCGCCGACCTTGGCCCGCCCCAACAGGGCCGCTCCCAGCACCATTCCCGCCGGATGCGAGGCGAGCAGGAGTCCCACCGAGGAGGCGCCACCGCCGGCTTCGTCCGCGAACGGGGCGGCCAGTCCTTCCGGCAGGACGACGAACCCCGCGAGCCACCCCAGCGCGAGCAGCGACCGAAGCCTGCGGTCCGACCAGATCAGCGCGGCGGCACCCCCGACCTGTGCGCCGAGCCGCGGCTTGCGGGCGCCGGCACTCGCCGCGGGACGGGCCTTCACGCCGAACCTGACCAGGGTCGCCGAGAGCAGGAAGGTCACCGCGTTCACGCCCAGGGAGAGGTTGCTGCCCAGCCACGCGGCCAGCAGACCGCCGCCGGCGAAGCCGGCCAGCTGTCCGACCTGGTTGGTGATCTGCATGACCCGTTGGCCGCGTTCGTACCGCTGCGTACCGAGCACGGTGGGCAGCAGTGCGCCCTGGGCGGCGCCGAAGGGTGCCTCGGCCAGCTGCGCGAGCACCAGCAGCCCGGCGAGCAGCGGCAAGGGCATCCCGGGCAGGGCCATCAGCCCGACCATCACCATCCGCACCAGGTCGCAGCTGATCATGACCGTACGCCGGGGGAACCGGTCCGCCAGGCCGGACAGGAGCACCCCGGACAGCAGAGCGGGCAAGGTGGTCAGCGCATACGTCGCCGCGGTCCATCCTGGCGAGTCGGTGCGTTCGAACACGAGCAACGACAGGGCCACGCGTGCCAGCTGGTCACCCAGGATCGACTGGGCATAAGCAGCCCAGAGCGCACGGAATTCGCCAAGGTGAAAGAGATTGTCAGATCTGGGCTTTTCAGGCCCCGGCTTTATCTCATCGCCCATCCGCTCGTTCATGCGGGCACGCTACCGACTGCCGAATTCGGCCCCCAACCCTGCTTGCGAGCAGGCCACGACGGACGCTCCGAGGTGTCCTGATTATTCGCGCACCGCCGGGCGGACACTGCCCGCACCCGAGCAGAAGTCCCTTGTCAGAGGCGGGTGATGCGGCCCGGGACGGCGCCGGGTCCGGAGATGCCACCCAGCGGTGCGGAGCGAGGCGTTTGGCGCAATATCGATGTTGAACAGTGGATCACCGATGACGGCGACCGTTTTCCCTTTCTCCCGAAATCACCGCAATCCCTCGCCCCTCGCACGGTGGCGCCGACGTGTCCCGGCCGGGACACACGCTCCTCCGCCCGCTGGTACGGACGGCCGGTCCCCGGCCGGGACCCATGGTCCTCCGGTCGGGGACCGGCCGTCCTCCGGCCGGGGACTCGGCATCGAAACAGGCCATGTGCCGCCTACAAGGTGCTGCCCGAGGTCGCGGGCCCGACGAGCAGGCCGTCCCCGACCCGGTCCACCCGGACGGTGTCCCCGTCCTTGACCTCGCCCGCGAGGATCTCCTTCGCCAGCCGGTCGCCGATCGCCGTCTGGATGAGGCGGCGCAGCGGCCGGGCCCCGTACGCCGGGTCGTTGCCCTCCTCGGCCAGCCAGGCCAGGGCGGCCGGGGTGACGTCGAGGGTGAGCTGCCGGTCCGCCAGACGCTTGGCGAGCCGGTCGATCTGGAGCCCCGCGATGTGGGCGAGCTCGTCGCCGGACAGCGCGGAGAAGACCACCAGGTCGTCGAGCCGGTTGAGGAACTCCGGCTTGAACGAGGCCCTCACGACCTCCAGGACCTGTGCCTTCTTCTCCTCGGGCTTGGTCAGCGGGTCGACCAGGAACTGGCTGCCGAGGTTGGAGGTCAGGATCAGGATGGTGTTGCGGAAGTCCACCGTCCGGCCCTGGCCGTCCGTGAGCCGGCCGTCGTCGAGTACCTGGAGCAGGATGTCGAAGACCTCGGGATGGGCCTTCTCGACCTCGTCCAGCAGCACGACGCTGTACGGGCGGCGGCGGACCGCCTCGGTGAGCTGGCCGCCCTCCTCGTAGCCGATGTATCCGGGCGGAGCGCCGACGAGCCGCGCCACGCTGTGTTTCTCGCCGTACTCGCTCATGTCGATGCGGACCATGGCCCGCTCGTCGTCGAACAGGAAGTCGGCGAGCGCCTTCGCCAGCTCCGTCTTGCCGACACCGGTCGGGCCGAGGAAGAGGAACGAGCCGGTGGGCCGGTCGGGGTCGGCGATACCGGCGCGCGTACGGCGCACCGCGTCCGACACCGCCCGCACGGCCTCGCCCTGCCCGATGAGGCGCTTGCCGAGCTCGTCCTCCATGCGCAGCAGCTTCTGGGTCTCGCCCTCCAGCAGGCGTCCGGCGGGGATGCCGGTCCAGGAGCCGACGACATCGGCGATGTCGTCCGGGCCGACCTCTTCCTTGACCATGGTGTCCTTGGCCGCCTCCCGCTCGGCCTCGCTCGCCTCCGCCAGCTCCCGCTCCAGGCCGGGGATCTCCCCGTAGAGCAGCTTGGAGGCGGTGTCGAAGTCGCCGTCGCGCTGGGCGCGTTCGGCCTGGCCGTGCAGTTCGTCGAGACGTTCCTTCAGCTCACCGACGCGGTTGAGGCCCTGCTTCTCCTTCTCCCAGCGGGCGTTGAGGCCGCGCAGCTCCTCCTCCTTGTCGGCGAGGTCGCGGCGCAGCTTCTCCAGGCGCTGCCGGGAGCCGGGGTCGGTCTCGTTCTTGAGGGCCAGCTCCTCCATGTGGAGGCGGTCGACGGCGCGCTGGAGCTCGTCGATCTCGACGGGCGAGGAGTCGATCTCCATGCGCAGCCGGGACGCCGCCTCGTCGACCAGGTCGATGGCCTTGTCGGGGAGGAAGCGGGAGGTGATGTAGCGGTCGGACAGGGTCGCCGCGGCCACCAGCGCGGAGTCCGCGATGGAGACCTTGTGGTGGGCCTCGTACCGGCCCTTGAGCCCGCGCAGGATCGCGATGGTGTCCTCGACGCTCGGCTCGGCCACCAGCACCTGCTGGAAGCGGCGCTCCAGGGCGGGGTCCTTCTCGATCCGCTCGCGGTACTCGTCGAGCGTCGTCGCGCCGACCATGCGGAGCTCGCCGCGGGCCAGCATCGGCTTGAGCATGTTGCCGGCGTCCATGGCGGAGTCGCCGCCGGCGCCCGCGCCCACGACGGTGTGCAGCTCGTCGATGAAGGTGATGATCTGCCCGTCGCTCTCCTTGATCTCGGAGAGGACGGTCTTCAGCCGCTCCTCGAACTCGCCGCGGTACTTGGCGCCCGCGACCATCGCACCGAGGTCGAGCGAGACGAGCCGCTTGTTCTTCAGGGACTCGGGGACGTCGCCCTTGACGATGCGCTGGGCGAGGCCCTCGACGACGGCCGTCTTGCCGACGCCGGGCTCGCCGATGAGCACGGGGTTGTTCTTGGTGCGGCGGGACAGCACCTGGACGACGCGGCGGATCTCCTGGTCGCGCCCGATGACCGGGTCGAGCTTGCCCTCGCGTGCGGCGGCGGTGAAGTCCGTACCGAACTTCTCCAGCGCCTTGTACTGGCCCTCCGGGTCGGGTGTGGTCACCCGTCGCCCTCCCCTGCTCTTCTCGAACGCGTCCAGCAGCTTCTTCGCACTGGCCCCCTGCCCACTGAGGATCTCACCGGCGCGGCCGCCCTCGGCGGCGATGCCGATCAGCAGGTGTTCGGTGGAGATGTAGTCGTCGCCGAGCTCCTTCGCGCGCTGCGCGGCATCGGCGATGACGGCGAGCAGCTCGCGGTTGGGCTGCGGCGGGGCGACGGTCGAGCCTGTGACGCTGGGCTGGGCGCCCAGGAGCCGCTCGGTCTCGGTGCGTACGGCGATCTGGTCGGCCTCGACGGCGGCGAGCAGATCGATGATGTTCTCGTTGTCCTCGCCCGCGAGCAGCGCGAGCAGCAGGTGCCCGGGGGTCAGATCGGGGTGCCCGTCCTTCACGGCCCTGCTGGTGGCCGCGTTGATGGCGTCCCGGCTCTTGTTGGTCAGCTCGGCGTCCACGTGCGCTTTCTCCTCCTTGCGGTGGCTGGCTCTCTCCACAACACTGACTTAGTCAACGTGCATAAAGTTGAGTCTATTCCACTCAAGGCGATGTTGAGTCCAATCCACTCAACTTGATGCCGGGAGCTGTCCGCGCCAGGAACTGCCCCTTGTTCCGCTGCTTCGAGTGAACCGGCCGCACCGGCCCGCCGCCACCGCAGCGGGGACCACGGCGGGGCCAGGCGCCGCGCCCGCGCTGCCTACGCTGTCCCCATGGCAGTCGACGTGACGAACCCCGGCCCCGAGTACCTCGCCTTCTGGCGCGCACGCCATGTGTGCACCCTGACCACGCCCCGCCCCGACGGCACACCTCACGTGGTGCCGGTGGGTGTCACGTACGACCCCGAGACGAGGCTGGCGCGGGTCATCACCGGCAAGAACACCCGGAAGGCCGCCAACGTCCTGGCCGCGGGCCCGGACGGCGCACGGGTCGCCGTCTGCCAGATCGACGGGCGCCGCTGGGCGACGCTGGAGGGGCGCGCGACGGTGCGCACGGAACCCGAGGCGGTGGCCGACGCCGTACGCCGTTACGCAGAACGCTACGAGCGCACGCCGAAGCCCAACCCGGACCGGATCGTCATCGAGATCGCCGTGGACCGGGCGCTCGGCAGGGCCTGACCGGCCCGCGGACCGCGGACCGCGCCCGGCGGGGCGGGCGCGGCCGGGAAAAGCACAACGGCGCCATCGTGTTCAGGTCACGATGGCGCCGTTGTGTGGGGGAGTGACTGAGCGACATGGAACGACGGGGGATCGCTCAGGCACTGCGGGGGGTGGCGGAAATAGTCTCTGGCTCGAACAGCTGGTGGTCCCGCCGGTCGAGGTTGACGAAGATCATGTCGTACCGAATCGCACAGCGAACGGGCTGCGGGGCTCCACGCGGCTTGCGGAGGCAACGGTAGGCACGTACTTCGTCGTCTTCTTCGCGTGCGACAACGATGGGGTCGCCGAACAGAGTGACCATCAACGAGTCGCCACAGTGGGGGATGGCAGTGACGAGATCGATGAAATGCCAGCCCGATCGGTAGGCCGTGGCCATCTCTCGCCGGAAGGTCCGGTCGTCCGGCGGGATGGTCATGCGCCCGATTGGGTCGGTGCGACGACCCAGCTGATCTCGTCGGACGCGACCGACGTCCCGGAGAGCCAGCTGATCTCGCCGGCAGGGCCCGCGGCCTCGACGCTCCAGCTGATCTCGCCCGGCCCGGCGCCCGCTTCGGTACTCCAGCTGATTTCGCCGCCGTCCTTGGCGGCCCCCGAACCCCAGCTGATCTCATCGCTTCCCAGTACGCCGAAGCCCAGGGCCGCGACGAATGAGACGGCAAGCGCCGAGCGAAGCAATCGCTTATACATAGTCGGCTTCGTCCTCACTTGTGGATTCTTCTCCCCCGCACCTAAGACGATGTCTCACCTGGGCACACGAACACCACCGAGTCGATGCATCATGTTCCTGCATGTTCAGGAACCTGGGGGGTGGAGATATGACCACAAGCAACGCAAAAGGTACGCATCCTCACGGGATCACCGAACTATGCGAAGACGGAGGACGTCTCTACGCCAGTGCGCTGCGCTCCGGCCGGATATCGCGGGCCGAGGTGGCCACCGCGCCCTGTCTGATGGACTTCGCCCTGCTGCACCCCGACCCCGACGACGCCGAGTGGCTCCGCCCCGTCCCGCCGTCCGCGGCGCTGGCACAGCGGTTGAACCCCATCGAACGCGAGATCCAGGAACGCAGAAGACTGTCCCTGGAATTGGCCGAATCGTTCGAGCCCTTCATGGACATCAGCGCCCAGGATCCCCCCATCACCCACGCCATCACGGTGCTGGAGGGCAGCAACCGCATCAACGCGGCCCTCGACCTCGCCACCGCCGAGTGCCGCACCGAGGTACTCACGGTCCAGCCGGGCGGCGACCGGGGCGAGGACCGCCTCCGGGAGGGCCTGGAGCGCGCACTGCTGGTGGTCGACCGCGGGGTGGGCATGCGCACCCTCTACCAGCACACCGTCCGGCACAGCCAGGGCACGCGGGCCTACGCGGAGCGCCTGGCCGACGGCAAGGTCGAGATCCGCACGCTGGAAGAGCTCATCTCGCGCCTGATCGTCTTCGACCGGGCCGTCGCGTTCATCCCGGCCAGCGACGACGACCAGGTCGCCCTCGAACTGCGCCACCCTGGACTGGTCGAGTACCTGATCAAGGTCTTCGAACAGCTGTGGAACCGTGCGTCCCCCCTCCTGGAAGAGCTCCCGTACGACCCTGCTCCCCAAGGCATCAGCGGAGTTCAGCGCTCCATCGCCCAACTCCTCGTAGAAGGCCATGTGGACGACTCGATCGCCCGCCGCCTCGGCATGAACGTCCGCACCTGCCGGGCACACGTGGCCAAGCTGTCCGCCGTCCTGGGCAGTACGAGCCGCGCCCAGCTCGGCTATCTGATCGCCCAGTCAAGGATCCTCGACCAGGATTCCTGACCGGCCGTCACCTCGTGCCCCGCTCTCGGCGGAGTACGTGGTCGTACGACGGGTGGGCGTGGCCACGCTCCGGACGAGTCGGTGGTCGCCGGTTCCTCCGGCACCCCACTCTGCCCAGCCCTTAGGCTTCCACCACCGTCATCTTGCTGCACTGCCGAAAGCGGGGGGTCACCAATGGGCAGGGATGAAGACACAACGGCCCATGCGCACGGGGGACGTGAGCTGTGTGATGCGGCCGTCAGGATCTACACAGAGGCTCTGAGCGCGGGGCGGATCCCCCGGGCCGCCCTCGAACCCGCTCCCTGCCTCACCGAGTTGACGCTGGTCCACCCCGACCCGCACGACAGCGCCTGGATGCGCCCGGTACCACCGTCGGCCGCCCTGGCCCACCTGCTGCAGCCCGTCATACGGGAGGTCCACGAGCGCATCACGCTCTCCGTGGCACTGGCCGACTCGTTGGCCCCACTGGCCTCCGTCGCCAGCACCGATCCCAACCTCGCGATCACCGTCCTCGAAGGCTTCCCGCTCATCGACGGAACCATCCACAACGCCCTGAGCGACGCACGGGAAGAGGTCCTGACCCTCCAGCCCGGCAGCACCCGGCCGGCAGAACAGCTCAGGAAGGGACTGGACCGCGCCCTGTCGATGGTGGAGCGGGGCGTCAAGGTCCGCCACATCTACCAGCATCCGGCGCGCTACAACCCGGCTCTCAAGGCCTATCTGGACGAGCTGCCACTCGGCCGCATCCAGGTCCGCACCATCGAGCAGACGGTCGATCGACTGCTCATCTTCGACCGCACCGTGGCCTTCATCCCCGCCAACGCCGAGCGCGACGTGGCCCTGGAGATCCGCCACCCCGCGCTCGTCCGCTATCTGATCCAGGTGTACGAGGTCCTGTGGGCCCAGGCCACCCCGCTCACGGAACCCCTGCAAGCGGCCCCGTCGAGCACCTCCGTCACAGCGGCCCAGATGCGTATCGCCCGCCTGCTCGCCGAGGGAGACGCCGACCAGGCGGTGGCCCACAAGCTCGGCATCAGCGTCCGCACCTGCCGTGCCCACATCTCCAAGCTCATGCAGACGCTCGGCGCCACCAGTCGAACCCACCTCGGGGCCCTCCTCGTCCGCTCCGGGATCACCGAGATCGATCCGCCGCGCGCGTAGACCCCTTCCTTTCTCCGGCCGTTCCTCGCCGAAAGGCCGGGGAGCCGACCTGTAAGTCGGCTCTCCGGCCCTTCGTCGCGCGGGTGGGCGGTCCACCGGGGCGCAGCCGCGCCCGGCCCGGACCTCCCCCGCTCAGTCCTTCGGACGCTTCGGGCGCCAGACCACCAACGCGCTGGTCTGCTGCACGTCCTGATACGGCACCAGATCGCGCCGGTACGAGGCGTGGACCTGGGCCTCGCGCTGCTGCATCGCCTGTGCCGCGCCGTCCACGGCCGCCGAGAGCTCGGCGACGCGCTGCTGGAGCGCGGCGACCTGGTTCTCCAGCTCGATGATGCGCTTGATGCCGGCGAGGTTGATGCCCTCGTCCTGCGACAGCTGCTGCACGGTGCGCAGCAGCTCGATGTCGCGGGCCGAGTAGCGCCTGCCGCGCCCGGCCGTGCGGTCGGGCGAGACCAGCCCGAGACGGTCGTACTGGCGCAGCGTCTGCGGATGCAGGCCCGAGAGCTGGGCCGCGATCGAGATCACGTACACCGGCGATTCATCGGTCAGTTCGTACGGATTACGTCGTCGGCCGTCCACCTCAAGCTCCCTTCGCCGCCTGGAACAGTTCCGCCCGCGGGTCATGGCCCGCGGTCGCCTTCCGGTAGGCCTCCAGCGCGTCCCTGGCCTCGTTGCCGAGGTCCTTGGGCACCGCCACCTCGACGGTGACCAGCAGGTCGCCCCGGGTGCCGTCCTTGCGTACGGCGCCCTTGCCGCGGGCGCGCATCGTGCGCCCGTTGGGGGTGCCGGCGGGCAGTTTCAGGGTGACCGGCGGGCCGCCGAGCGTGGGCACCTTCACCTCGCCGCCGAGCGCCGCCTCCGTGAAGTCGACGGGCACGGTGACCGTGAGGTTGTCGCCCTTGCGGCCGAAGACCGGGTGGGCGCCGACGTGGACCACGACGTACAGATCACCGGCCGGTCCACCGCGCTCGCCCGGACCGCCCTTGCCGCGCAGCCGGATCCGCTGGCCGTCCGAGACGCCCGCCGGAATCCTGACCTGCATGGTCCGGGAGGACTTGGCCCGTCCGCTGCCCTTGCAGACGTCGCAGGGATCCTGGGCGATGAGGCCCCGGCCCTTGCAGTCCACGCAGGGGTCGGTGAGCGAGAAGCCGCCGCCGGTGCCGCGCGAGACCTGGCCGGTGCCGAGACAGGTCGGGCAGACCCTGGGGGTGCCGTTCTTGTCACCGGTGCCGGAACACGCCTTGCAGGGCGCCTGGCTGGACATCCGCAACGGGACCGTGGCCCCGTCGACCGCCTCGGTGAAGCTGAGCGTCACCTCGGACTCGATGTCCTGGCCGCGGCGCGGCTGCACCCGGGTCCCCGTGCCGCCCCGGTTGAACAGGCCGCCGAAGACATCGCCCAGACCGCCGCCGCCGAAACCGCCGGCGCCGCCGCCCTGGCCCCCGCCCTGGGTGCCTCCGAAGAGGTCGCCGAGGTCGAAGTTGAAGTTGCCTCCCGCTCCTCCGGGCCCGGCCCTGAAGCCGCCGTTGCCGAAGAGGGCGCGTGCCTCGTCGTACTCCTTGCGCTTCTTGCTGTCGCCGAGGATGTCGTTCGCCTCGGAGATCTCCTTGAAGCGCTCCTCCGCCTTGTCGTCGCCCTTGTTGGCGTCCGGGTGGAACTCGCGGGCGAGCTTCCGGTACGCCTTCTTGATCTCGGCGTCGGTGGCGTCCTTGGGGACGCCGAGGACCTTGTAGTAGTCCTTCTCGACGAAGTCCTTCGTGCTCATCGACGTCCCTCCTTCCGGACGATCGGCCATGCGACCGGCCCGTGGGCCGGTCGCATGGCCGGGCGGTGGGCCGCGAGGTGGTCAGACGGGATGTCAGACCTCCTCGGTGCCACCGCTCTCCTCGTCGGTTGCCTTCTCTTCCTTGGCTGCGGCCGGCGTCGCCCCCGGCTGGGGTTCGGCCACCGCCACCCGCGCGGGGCGGATGGTGCGCTCGCCGATCCGATACCCCGGCTGCAGGATCGCCACGCAGGTCGTCTCGGTGACATCCGGCGCGTACGAGTGCATCAGGGCTTCGTGGATCGTCGGGTCGAAGGGCTCGCCCTCCTTGCCGAACTGCTGCAGGCCCAGCTTGGCGACGACCGTCTCAAGAGACTCGGCCACCGACTTGAACCCGCCCACGAGCTCGCCGTGATCCCGGGCGCGGCCGACGTCGTCGAGCACGGGCAGGAGCTCGGACAGGAGACCCGCAACAGCGATCTCCTTGACCGTGGCCCGGTCCCGCTCGACGCGGCGGCGGTAGTTCTGGTACTCGGCCTGAAGCCGCTGGAGGTCGCCCGTGCGCTCGTTGAGCGCGGTGCGGACCTGGTCCAGCTGGGCCGTCAGGCCGACTGTCTGCACTCCGTCCCCGGCCGGGGCCGCCCCCTCCTCCGAAGAGGAAGAGGCGTCCTTCGGCTCGGCTCCGTCAGGGGTGGCGCCGGAGGGGACGTCGGGCTTCTCCTCGAAGCCCGGGGTCTCCTCGGTCACACCGCACCGCCCTTGGCGTCCTTCTCGTCGTCCACGATCTCGGCGTCGACGACATCGTCGTCGGCCTTGGCCTGCTGGGCGCCCGGCTGCGGGTCACCCTGCGGGCCGCCGTCGGCCTGGGCGTTGGCGTACATCGCCTGGCCGAGCTTCTGCGAGACGGCCGCGACCTTCTCGGTGGCGGTACGGATCTCGGCGGTGTCCTCGCCCTTGAGCTTCTCCTTCAGCTCGGTGAGCGCGGTCTCCACCTCCGTCTTCACGTCACCGGGGACCTTGTCCTCGTTGTCCTTGAGGAACTTCTCCGTCTGGTAGACGAGCTGCTCGCCCTGGTTGCGCGACTCGGCGGCCTCGCGGCGGCGGTGGTCCTCCTCCGCGTACTGCTCGGCCTCCTCACGCATCCGGTTGACCTCGTCCTTCGGCAGCGAGGAGCCGCCGGTGACGGTCATCTTCTGCTCCTTGCCGGTGCCGAGGTCCTTGGCGGCGACGTGCATGATGCCGTTCGCGTCGATGTCGAACGCGACCTCGATCTGCGGGACGCCACGCGGGGCCGGCGGCAGGCCGGTCAGCTCGAACATGCCGAGCTTCTTGTTGTACGCCGCGATCTCGCGCTCGCCCTGGTAGACCTGGATCTGCACGGACGGCTGGTTGTCCTCGGCCGTCGTGAAGATCTCGGAGCGCTTGGTCGGGATCGTGGTGTTGCGCTCGATGAGCTTCGTCATGATGCCGCCCTTGGTCTCGATGCCGAGGGACAGCGGGGTGACGTCGAGGAGCAGGACGTCCTTGACCTCGCCCTTGAGGACACCGGCCTGGAGCGAGGCGCCGATGGCGACGACCTCGTCCGGGTTCACACCCTTGTTGGCCTCCTGGCCACCGGTCAGCTCCTTGACGAGCTCGGCGACAGCCGGCATACGGGTGGAGCCACCGACGAGAACGACGTGGTCGATCTCGGAGAGCTGGATGCCCGCGTCCTTGATGACGTTGTGGAACGGGCTCTTGCAGCGGTCCAGGAGGTCGGCCGTGAGCTGCTGGAACTGCGAGCGCGTGAGCTTCTCGTCCAGGTGCAGCGGGCCCTCGGCGGACGCCGTGATGTAGGGCAGGTTGATCGTGGTCTCGGTCGAGGACGAGAGCTCGATCTTCGCCTTCTCCGCAGCCTCGCGCAGACGCTGGAGAGCCATCTTGTCCTTGGACAGGTCCACGCCGTGACCGTTGGCGAACTGCTTCACCAGGTAGTCGACGACGCGCTGGTCCCAGTCGTCACCACCGAGGTGGTTGTCACCGTTGGTGGCCTTCACCTCGACGACGCCGTCGCCGATCTCCAGGAGCGACACGTCGAAGGTGCCGCCACCGAGGTCGAAGACGAGGATCGTCTGGTCGTCCTTGTCGAGCCCGTACGCCAGCGCGGCGGCGGTCGGCTCGTTGACGATACGCAGGACGTTCAGACCCGCGATCTCGCCGGCCTCCTTCGTCGCCTGACGCTCCGAGTCGTTGAAGTACGCGGGGACGGTGATGACCGCGTCGGTCACCTTCTCGCCCAGGTACGACTCGGCGTCACGCTTCAGCTTCTGCAGGATGAAGGCGCTCATCTGCTGCGGGTTGAAGCTCTTGCCGTCCAGGTCGATCTTCCAGTCAGTGCCCATGTGGCGCTTGACGGAGCGGATGGTCCTGTCGACGTTGGTCACTGCCTGGCGCTTGGCGACCTCGCCGACCAGCACCTCGCCGTTCTTCGCGAAGGCGACGACGGACGGCGTGGTCCTGGCGCCCTCTGCGTTGGTGATGACGGTGGGCTCGCCGCCTTCGAGAACGCTGACGACGGAGTTAGTCGTGCCCAGGTCGATGCCGACCGCACGTGCCATTTCAATTCCTCCAGCTTGACTACTTGAGTGGATCTGACTCAAGGATGCATGACAACCGCCCCACTGTCAACAGACTTGAGTCGAAGAGGCTCAACTATCGTGCACGCACCCCGCGCCAACTGGGGATTCTCGACCTTACGACCGAGACGCGACTCCGCCCATGAGGCACCCGCGGGGCGCGAACGGGGCACGCACCGGCCGATCGCACGCGACACTCCCCCGACCCCCTGGCGGCGCAACCCCTCCCCATCATCGCTCCATGGGATCGTTCTGTCACAAAATGCCGCGAGTCACGCAAAACCGGCACTCGAATCGCCGCGAACCCAGGCAGGTGCGAACGATGCAGACGCAGAGGCAGAGGCAAAGGCAGAGGGCAGTACGCGCGCGGGCACGGCGGACACGGACATGGACACAAACATGGACGCGCACGCGGACGCGGACGCGGCAATGGGAGCGGCACTGGGAGCGGCCGTCGGCCAAGCGCGTACTGGACCTGGCCCTCGGCTCGGCCCTCCTGGCCCTGGCGGCCCCCCTGCTCACCGCGGGCACCCTCGCCCTGGCGGCGCGGCGACTCCCCGGCGGCGTACTGACCCGCTCACCCCGGGTCGGCCTGGACGGCCGTGTCTTCGTACTGCGCTCGCTGCGCACCCGGCGACTGCGGCTGGACCTGCTCTCCAGGCTGCCGCACGTCGTACGGGGAGACCTCTCACTGGTCGGCCCGGAACCCCTGGCGCCGGACGAGGAGGACGGCCCCCGCGTCCAGGGCGGAACCCGCACCCCGGGCTCCGGCACCTCCCCCGCCGCGAGACACTGGCGGCAGGAACTGAAGCCGGGCCTCACCGGCCTGGCGCAGGTGCACTCCCGCTCCGGGATGCCGTGGGACGAGCCGGCCCTGCTGGACCAGCACTACGCCGAGCATCAATGGGTGGGGCTGGACCTGGCCATCCTGGTGAGGGCCGCACACACCCCGCTGCGCCGGGCGGCCCGAGGGCTCACCCGACCCGGCAAGGGGCACCTGAGCGACACAGATCACCGCCTGCCCGGCTACAGCACGGCAGAAGAAGTGGGTAGTGTCAGCACAGACTGATTAAGTTACTGCTTAGTAATCACAGATAATCACCAGTACTCGCTCATTGACGCTGGATCCCACCCTCGCAGGCCCGAGGAGCCCCCAAATGCAACTCGCCGCGATCATCGTGTCGCTGGTTCTGATCGTGGTCGGCGTGGCGCTGTTCCTCCGCGCCCTCCTGCAGATCTACAACTTCATGCGGCTCGGCCAGAACGTGCCCGCGGGCACCCGCACGGACGAGCCCGCGCAGCGCACCCTCACCGTGGTCAGGGAGTTCCTCGGCCACACCCGGATGAACCGCTGGGGCATCGTCGGTGTCGCGCACTGGTTCGTGGCGGTGGGCTTCTTCTCCCTGCTGCTGACGATCGTCAACGCCATCGGCCAGCTCTTCAAGGCCGACTGGCTCCTGCCGATCATCGGCGACTGGGCGCCGTACAACGTCTTCGTCGAGTTCATCGGCACGATGACCGTGCTCGGCATCCTGACCCTGATCGTGATCCGCCAGCTGGCCCATCCGCGCAGGCCGGGCCGCAAGTCCCGCTTCGCCGGGTCCAACTTCGGCCAGGCGTACTTCGTCGAGGCCGTCATCCTCATCGTCGGCGTCTGCATCTTCATGCTGCACGCCCTCGAAGGCGCCCAGCACCACGTCGACGGCTACGAGTCCTCCTTCTTCATCTCGTATCCGGTCGTCAACTGGCTGGAGGGCATGGACGTCTCCACCCTCCAGAACCTCACCTACTTCTTCGCCGGCCTGAAGATCGCTACCTCCTTCATCTGGATGATCACGGTCGCCCTGAAGCAGGACATGGGCGTCGCCTGGCACCGCTTCCTGGCCTTCCCGAACATCTGGTTCAAGCGGAACGCCGACGGCGCCACCACGCTCGGCGAGCTCCAGCCGATGACCTCGGGCGGCAAGGAGATCGACTGGGAGGACCCGGCCGAGGACGCCGTCTTCGGTGTCAGCCAGGTCGAGCAGTTCTCGTGGAAGGGCCTGCTGGACTTCTCCACCTGCACCGAGTGCGGCCGCTGCCAGTCGCAGTGCCCCGCCTGGAACACCGGCAAGCCGCTCTCCCCCAAGCTCCTGATCATGTCCCTGCGCGACCACGCGCACGCCAAGGCCCCGTACCTGCTGGCCGGCGGCGGTAAGGACATGGAGGGCAACGAGAAGGCGACCGAGGAGCAGCTGAAGGACGTCCCGGCCGCGGCTCTCGCGGAGGCCGAGCGCCCGCTGATCGGCACGGTCGAGGAGAACGGCGTCATCGACCCGGACGTGCTGTGGTCGTGCACCACCTGCGGTGCGTGCGTGGAGCAGTGCCCGGTCGACATCGAGCACATCGACCACATCGTCGACATGCGCCGCTACCAGGTGATGATCGAGTCCGCGTTCCCGTCCGAGGCGGGCACGATGCTCAAGAACCTGGAGAAGAAGGGCAACCCCTGGGGCCTGGCGAAGAAGCAGCGCGTCGAGTGGACCAAGGAGGTCGACTTCGAGGTCCCGATCGTCGGCAAGGACGTCGAGGACCTGTCCGAGGTCGACTACCTGTACTGGGTCGGCTGCGCCGGCGCCCTGGAGGACCGGGCGAAGAAGACCACCAAGGCCTTCGCCGAACTCCTCCACATCGCGGGCGTCAAGTTCGCGATCATGGGCGGGGACGAGAAGTGCACGGGCGACTCGGCCCGCCGCCTGGGCAACGAGCCGCTGTTCCAGCAGCTCGGCCAGGAGAACGTCGCGATGCTGAACATGGCGTTCGGCGAGGACGACGAGGACGACTCGACGAAGAAGGCGAAGGCC
The DNA here is from genome assembly GCF_026340595.1 of Streptomyces sp. NBC_01363. GTDB lineage: Bacteria > Actinomycetota > Actinomycetes > Streptomycetales > Streptomycetaceae > Streptomyces. The sequence continues at coordinate 1,925,799 of NZ_JAPEPF010000001.1, read as the reverse complement.
GCGAAGAAGATCGTCGCGACCTGCCCGCACTGCTTCAACACCATCGCGAACGAGTACCCGCAGCTCGGCGGCGAGTACGAGGTCATCCACCACACCCAGCTGCTCCAGCACCTCATCGACGAGGGCAAGCTGATCCCGGTGACCCCGGTCGAGGGCCTGATCACGTACCACGACCCGTGCTACCTGGGCCGTCACAACAAGATCTACACCCCGCCGCGCGAGATCATCGCGAAGGTCCCGGGCCTGCGGAACGAGGAGATGCACCGCCACAAGGAGCGCGGCTTCTGCTGCGGCGCCGGTGGTGCCCGGATGTGGATGGAGGAGCGGATCGGCAAGCGCATCAACAACGAGCGCGTCGACGAAGCCCTCTCCCTCAACCCGGACATCGTCTCCACCGCCTGCCCGTTCTGCCTGGTCATGCTGACCGACTCGGTCAACGGCAAGAAGAACGACGGCAAGGCGAAGGAGTCGGTCCAGGTGGTCGACGTCTCGCAGCTGCTGCTGGACTCCGTGAAGACTCCTGCCGACCCGGCCGGTGAGGCGGAGTCGGCGGACGAGCCGGAGCCGGAGCCGGTGAAGTAATCCGTTCCGTCGCGCGACAGAAGCGGCCGGACCTGCCTCGGGGGCGGGACCGGCCGCTTCTGCCTTCCCGCACCCCTGGGGCAGTCCCCCCCCCCGGGGTTCCCCCTAGGGGATGTCACAGCTCGGCCGCAATGGCGGGCAGGTTCCCCAGGCCCTCTGACCGCACCGGCCCGGACCAGGTACGTTCGATGACGTGGCTGGATTCAGGATCGGACGCGGCCGGGACAACCGCACCCCGCAGCAAGCGCAACAGCAACCGCGGCAGCAGCCGTACGGCACACAGGCACCACCGCCGTACGGCCAGCAGCCCTGGCCGCAGGCAGGAGGCAACGCGGCCCCGCCCCCGTACAACAACGGCGGCTACGGCAATGGCGGCAATGGCGGCAATGGCGGCAATGGCAGCTACGGCAACAACGGCGGCGGCTACAACGGCGGCGGCCAGGGCGGCGGCCACGGCGAACCGGAGTACTTCGGCGACCCGTACAACCAGCCCCAGCACCCCCACGGTTCCCCTCAGCAGGGCGACCCGTACGCCAACTCCCCCGGCCACACCCAGGCGTTCAGCATCGGCGAGGACCCGTACGGCCCCGGCGACACCTACCGCGCCGGCCAGGCCCCCGCCCAGCCCTCGGGCCCCCGACTGCGATGGAAGGAACTGCTCACCGGCATCGTGCTCCGCCCGGGACCGACGTTCTGGCAGATGCGCGACTACCCCGTCTGGGGTCCGGCGCTCATCGTCACGTTCCTGTACGGCCTGCTCGCGCTCTTCGGCTTCGACCAGGCCCGGGACGACGCGATCCACGCCACGATCTCGACAGCGGTGCCCTACGTCGTCATCACGGGCATCGGTTTCGTCATCGGCGGCCTGGTCCTGGGCGCGGTCACGCACACGCTCGCCCGCCAGCTGGGCGGCGACGGCTCGTGGCAGCCGACGGTGGGCCTGTCCATGCTGATCATGTCGATCACGGACGCGCCCCGCCTGATATTCGCGCTCTTCCTCGGCGGCGAGAACTCCCTGGTCCAGATTCTCGGCTGGGTCACCTGGCTGGCCTCGGCCGCGCTCTTCACGTCGATGGTGAGCAAATCGCACGACCTGCCGTGGCCGAAGGCACTGGGCGCGTCCGCGATCCAGCTGATCGCCCTGCTGTCGATCATCAAACTGGGCACGATCTGACGCCACCGGCCCGACCGCCCGAAGACACCGAAACCCCCGGCACACAATGTGCCGGGGGTTTCTCACGTCCCATCCCGCTCAGGCGTCCAGAACCTGCCCGCTGCGCCGCACGACGGGCTTGTCCACGCTCCACGGGAAGTTGATCCAGCGGTCGGTCTTCTTCCACACGTATTCGCACTTCACGAGCGAATGCGACTTCTCGTAGATGACCGCGCTGCGCACCTCGGCGACATGATCGATACAGAAATCACGCACCAGCTTCAGCGTCTTCCCGGTATCGGCGACGTCGTCGGCGATCAGGACCTTCTTGTCCGAGAAGTCGATGGCGTTCGGAACGGGCGCCAGCATGACCGGCATTTCCAGGGTGGTGCCCACCCCGGTATAGAACTCCACGTTCACCAGATGAATGTTCTTGCAGTCCAGGGCGTAAGCGAGCCCGCCGGCGACGAATACCCCGCCGCGAGCGATGCTGAGCACGACGTCGGGCTCGAACCCGTCGTCCGCCACGGTCTGCGCCAGCTCACGCACGGCGCGGCCGAACCCCTCGTACGTCAGGTTCTCCCGCACGTCACCACTCACATCACCGCTCATGGGACATCACACCTGGGTCCGATGGAAATTCATGAACGAACGCGACGCGGTCGGCCCGCGCTGGCCCTGATACCGCGACCCGTACCGCTCGGAGCCGTACGGGAACTCCGAGGGCGAACTCAGCCGGAACATGCACAGCTGCCCGATCTTCATCCCCGGCCACAGCTTTATCGGCAGCGTCGCGAGATTCGACAGCTCCAGCGTCACGTGCCCGGAGAAACCGGGGTCGATGAACCCGGCGGTCGAATGCGTCACAAGCCCGAGCCGCCCCAGCGAACTCTTGCCCTCCAGCCGTGACGCAAGATCGTCGGGCAGCGAGATGACCTCGTACGTCGAAGCGAGCACGAACTCACCGGGGTGCAGGATGAACGCCTCGTCCCCGTCCGGCTCGACCATGCGAGTCAGATCGGCCTGCTCGACGGCCGGATCAATATGTGGATAGCGGTGGTTCTCGAACACCCGGAAGTAGCGGTCGAGCCGCACATCGATGCTCGAGGGCTGCACCATCGACGCGTCGAACGGATCAATGCGCACACGTCCGGCGTCGATCTCGGCCCGGATGTCCTTATCTGAGAGAAGCACGTCCCGAGGATACGCAGAACGCGCGGGCCCACCCCAATCCGGGACCACCCGCGCGCCTGCCACCGCCGCTTACCGCCGCTCGAACACCACGGGCACGGCATGCCGCAACCGCGCACAACGCGGACAGCGAATGAGCCGCCCGGGACCGATCCGCCCGGCCCCGAGATGCTGCATCGGGAACGAAGCGGTAGCGAAAACGTGCCCTTCGGCACAGCGGACGACGGTGCGCTCCATGGAGTCCATCAAGTCCCTTCCCCAACAAGCCTTGGACGAGAAAGCCACATTAGGGGATGAACAGGACGCCACTCCAGGCGGCACTCCGACCACCCACGCTACGCCCCCAACTCCCGCCCACGGCACCCGCATCCACTCTCCACCCATAGCAAAAAGGCCCCACGGCTCAAACGCCGGGGACCTGCGATGGGGTACAGTACGGGACGGTAGGTGCCGCTCAAGCGGCACGCTTCGCGGGTGTAGTTTAATGGTAGAACATGAGCTTCCCAAGCTCAGAGCGCGAGTTCGATTCTCGTCACCCGCTCCATGATGAAGGCCCTGGTCAGAGACCAGGGCCTTGTTTGTTGTCTGAGACCTGCTCCATGCGTCGCGTGCCATATCCGTGCCAGATGCCCAGTGGTCCGCCGCTGTGCGCCGAGCCCGTACGAGCTGGTCGACGATCCGTGTCCGAGTACTGATCGGCAGTGTGGCGCTGGACCGGGCAGAGAGGGTCTGGCCTGTGAGCCGCGGGACTCCCTCCTCCGCCACGAACAGCAGCCCGTCAGGCTCTTCCTCCGCGAACCGGTCGAGGAGCCGCGCCGAGCTCCCTGCGGAGGATGGCCGGAAAGTGGATCGCGAGGACATCCACTGTCGACTTGGTGTCGCCCTCGCCACCAGCCCCGGAGCAGCCTTGGCGAACCGTCCGGCGAGCGGGGCGTGAGCGCCGAACTCCGGCGCAAGGCCATCTGCCCTTCGGAGCGCATCGGCCCGCAGGCGCGGAAGCAGCCAATCAGCCCCGCCGGCCCAAGGCCTTGTCAAGATGGCGGAACAGGACCTGCCCAAGTGCATGGGCCGGCTCCCGCCGAGGTCAGCTGCCATATCGTCCCTGCCGAGCGCGGCTGCTCATCTGTCTGGCCGAGCCGCACTTTGCCGCAACTGCATTGCAGCGGTGGCTGATTCCATGATGAATACCACTGCTACGGTAAAAGGTATGTGGACGTTCCTCTATCCACTTTGCAAGTGGTAATGCGCTGTTGATAGACATGACACACCGGTGCAGGCCGTGGTGATCGGACGGCGGGCCCTGGGAAGCGACGGTGTCCAGCTCGTGAAGTCCGGTGTGATCAAGCGGTGTTGACCGGACCGATGACTGACACGAGATGGTGACCGAGACCTGCTTGATCATCGCGCGCTCGACGTTGGGGTACAACGACGGCACGGCGCACCAGGCGCCGGTCAGGGCCACGGCCGCCGTCGAGGCCATCGGCGGACGCCGGGGCACTGGAAAGAGACGATTACGGAGCGGGGGGACCGTGTCCAAGTGGGACATCAAGCCGGATGGCGTTCGTGGAGTCCTGAGCAGGACAGCCGAGGTCGGCGGCGAGTTCGAGGAAGAGTTCACGTCGTACGGCGAGGGCTTGCTGGGCGCCGCGACGTGTGCGGGGACGATGGTTCTGGGCGGGACCGAAATTCCCAAGGGGGGCGCGTTCGGCCCCGTGGCTCAGGCGTTGCAGGAGTTCCAGGACCATACGAACGGCGAATTGAAATTTCTTGCTGTCCGGACGGGGAAGTCCATCACCGGGGCGCGCCTGGCTACTGAGGAGTACATCAGGGGCGATCTGGAGATGGCAAGGAACAAGCAGAAGGAGTACTCCAAGGCTCCGACTCCGGAAGAATTGAAGGGTCTCAAGAAGTGATTGACCTAGAGAAGATACCGACCTTCACGGGCGATCTGGAGGCCTTGGAGACGCAGGCGAATTCACTGAAGACGACTGCCTCCAGCATTCGCGGTACGGGCAAGGACACTCACAACGCTTTCCAAGCCTTGGACGCGGTCTATGACGCTCCCGAGCAGGAGGAGTTGCTCAATTCGACCGTCCCGGTGCGGGACAAGGCGGATGAGTTCGCGAAAAAGCTGGAGTCCGTCAGTGGTGCGTTGACCGAGTTCGCGTCGACCGCCCGTCCGCTGGTGAACAAGATGAAGCATCTCCGCGAGGATGCGGAGAAATTCGTCGCGGAGAACAAGGAAGACGACGACTGGCAGAAGGACCAGGACAAGATCGACGAGAACGCGCGTCTTGTCCGTGAGGTCGGCACGACATGGGTGGCGTTCCAGGGCGTCGAGCGTGATGCGGCCAACAAGATCACTTCATTGGTGGGCGGTACGCGCTTCGTTGTTGATGACGGGTCACACAAGGCCGGCATGTACGGCTTCAAGGAAAGCGACGTCAAGGACGCCAAGGAAACACCCTGGGGGACGGCCGACGAGCGTGAGTACACGGGCCTACGGGCTGCGTGGGAGTGGACGAAAGAAAATGTCGGCGGTGGGCTGAAGGGGTTCTTCGTCGACGGCGTCTGGGGCACGATCAAGGGCCTGGGCAGCATGGTCAACGTGTTCGACTGGGACAATTTCAAGAAGACCTGGTCGGGCATCGGTAGTGTCTTCGGCGGTATCAGCGCCTACATCATCACGCCGTATGACTGGGCGATGGACAAGATGTTCGGCCCGGTCGACCACAGTGACCGTGAAAAGCAGAAGGCGGCTCTGCGCAACTTCGGCAAGTCGCTGGTCGCGTGGGACGAGTGGGACAAGGATCCCTCGCGGGCGTTCGGGGCCGTGCTTTTCAACGGTGCGACGCTCGGTTCGGGCTCATTGCTCAAGCTCGGCAAGGCCGGAAAGCTGGGTGTGGGCGCGGAGGCCGCGACCGTCCTGGGCAAGGCGGGCGCACTCGTCGATCCGATGAGTTACCTCGGCAAGGCGGCGGGTGTCACCAAGCTGAAGGTCGGCGACTTCATGGAGGGCCTGAAGGCCAGCCAGGCCGGTATCGACGACATGGCCCGCAACGCACCCACCGGGGCTCTGCCCCACCCGGGCGGAGCAGAGCCACTTCCCGGCCGTGAATACGTCGACCACGCGGGCAACAAGCGCATCATCGGAGCTGATGCGTACATCAGGGACGAGCACGGCAACGTCGTTCCCGATACCCAACCCGTCCGGGAGCCGCACAAGGACGACCTGCCCAACACGCACGAGACCACCCCCGGCGAGGAGAAGGTGCTCGAGGGCGCGGGCGGACCCAGCCGCGCGGAGAACACGGCGGGCCACCCGACCGGCTCGGCGCACCCGGGCGGTGGTTCCCACCTGACGGATGGCGGTGGCACACACCACACACCGTCCACGGGCGGCCACGCCGCGGACCACTCGACGACCGGTCGAGGCTCGGGCAGCGCCGCGGGTTCGTACACGCCTTCCCGCGGCGGTGGTCATGGCGAAACCCCGGGTACGGGCACGCGCGGCCACTCGGAAAGCACTCATGGCGGCGACGGAGCCCACAGCGGCGACGCGGGTGGCGGCCCTGCGTCCGGCTCCGCCGATCATGGATCCGGTGACGGTGCCGATGGCCAGGTGGAGAAGCACACGCCTGGCACGGAGACGCAGGAGCACGGGGGAACAGGAACATCGGATGCTTCGAGTGAGACAGGCACGACGCCCGGCGATCGTGTGAACGAGCCGATTCCGGAGCTGACGGCGGAGCAAAAGGCAGCGCACTGGGGCCATCTAGAGGACGTGGAGAAGCGGGCTCCAGAAGAATTCGACCACCTGAAGCACGACCCGGATCACAAGAATCAGATCGATGAAAAATCGATGGATGAGGCCCGGGTCGGCCTCGACCTTCGGGAGAGCGGACGTCTCCCGAAGGACATCCGCCGCCCGGAAGCCGATATGGGCGAGTTCTATTCCGAAACCACCGGCGAGTATTATGACATCAAGGGCGTCCACTCCGACTATCCTCCATTCAATAATGTGCGCGACAAGTCCCAGCCGTTCAAGGGTGCGTACGACCCGGCCAACAATGAGGCATGGGTCAACAAACAACTGGTGAAGCAGATCGAAAAGCGCGGACGTATAGTAATTATTGACATCCGGAATGCAAATCAAGCGGCAATCGACAGCGTCAAAGCAACTGTTGAAAGCCGCGGTTGGGGAGATCGTGTCATCTGGTATCCGTAAGAACTGGAAGCCGAACGTGCTCCCCACTGATCCGGACGCCACACGGCAACTGCAGGAATGGCTTGCCTCGAGTGAGTACAACCTCAACGGGATGGGCCGTGACTTCCGGGGCGCCGACCTCTCGGGCGGAGACTTCTCGAATGCATGGTTCACCGACGCAATCCTGGTAGGCGTACGACTTGCCAGCACGTCCTTCTACCGGGCCGACCTTCAGTCGGCCGATCTGACCGGAGCGGATCTGACCGGAGCTGATCTCGTCAGGGCGAACCTGGACGAGGCGGTGCTCCGATCAGCGCGGCTCGACGGAACGGACATGGTCCGGGCTTCGCTGTGCGATGTCGACGCGTCGGGAGCGAGCTTCCGCAGAGCACGGTTCCTCGGTGCTTCGCTGATCGACACCGACATGAGGGGGGCAGACCTGACCGATGCTGTCCTTGACGAGAACTTCTTCGAGATCAAAGTCGACGACACTACAGTGGTGCGTGGCCTGACGGGCACCGTTTTCGGGCCGATCACTGTCTTCAGCGGCGAATCATCCCAAGAGCTGGCCGGCGCAGAACTCGAGGCATGGATCGGTGCGCGAGGCGGACAAGTACGAGTGATTCCTCCGCGCCGCCCATCACAATAGGGCCTGGCGGCCCATTAGTCGGAATCCACCAGTTCTGCAGCAGGTGACTGGTTTTCGCTGATCTGCCAATTCTTCTGGTCTCGAAGTCGAGCGGCTCTTCAGGCGGCTTGTCGGCGACGAACGCAGAGGATCCAGTAGCCGTCCCATGCACTGCCATCGTGAATTGTGCGACACGGATTTCGGCGGTCAGCCGACGGACGAAATCGACGACGTGATCCACGACGCGCTCGAACGTCCCTGCTGCACCGGCCCTGTGCCCCTGGCCTCGTCGCCTTGATGAACAGCCCCAGTGCGCCCGAGATCGGGCGGTTGTCGGCTTGCCTGGTGCTGACGACCTGGGACCAGGCGGTGGGATACGGAACGGTGATCCGTGCTGCCGCGGACGTCGGCATCAAGACGACAGCCGACCACGCATGATCGGAGAATACTTCGCATGACCAAGGACGTGATCGCGCTCACCGAGCGTGTACCGGACGCGCTGAGCGTGCTGGCGGGCCTGCTCGCGGGCGGCCCGGACCTGCGGGTCGAGGCTGCTGGCGAGGGTGCCGTGGTCCAGCTGTGTGATGCTGAGGGTCGTCCACTCGTCTCGATCGAGGTGCCGCTGCTGCTCCAGGTGCGGGGTGAGGCGGCTCGGCTGCTGGGTCCCAGCGCCGAGCCGTCCGGCGACGGCCCGGCGTGGTGGGTCGAGGCCCGTGCCGCCGCGGGGGTTCCCCAGGCCGAACAGCTCGCGGGTGCCTTCGCAGCACGGCTGACCATGCTCCTGGGCGGCAGGGTCTGGCCGCCGGACGCCCCCGGCACCGTCGGTGCGGCCCGCCCCGTCGATGTCTCCGGCATCACCGCCGTACCGGCCCCCGCCGCTGCCCAGCCGGCCGTCGACATGCTCACCGACAAGGCTGCCGTCGTACTCCAGGACCGACCGGTCGTCCCCATGACCAGCTGGCTCTCCGAGGCACTGCGGGCCACCGTGGACAGCGACCGGTCCCTGCAGATCGTCACCCCACCGCACTGCCGTCTCTCCCTGCCCACCCGCATGCTGCTGCAGTCCACACCCTCGCGCTGGGTGGTCCAGGACGAACGGTGCGGCTACTACGACGGACTGACCGGCGCAGTGCTGCGCTGGCAGAACGACACCTTCTCCCCGGCCCGGGACGAGAACGGTGAGACCCCGGTGGCGGACGCCTTCGCAGAGGTTCGGCCCAGCGGCGAGCGTCAGCTCATCGTTTCCTTCCGCACCCTGCACCCTCCCAGAGCGGACCTCGTTCTCGGCGGCGCGCTGGAAGCCACCTGGCAGGCGCTCACCGGCGCTCCCCCGGCCGGCTGGGGAACATCGGAACCGGCCGGTCTGACCTGGTCGAGGCGGCAGCTGACCGAGCTGGCGTACGAGCGTGCCCCGCAGCCCACCTGGACGGTGGTCGTCGGCGCCCCGGACCGTCCCGCCCTCGCCACCCTGCGCGTGATCCGCACACCGGAAGGCGTCGAGGAGGGCATCACCCTCACAGTGGGCTACGGGACCGATGAGAAGCCGCCCCTGGAAGCACTGCCGGAACTGGCCGACGACCTGGTGACCCGGCACGGACTGAAGACCATGCTGTGCCAACTCCGCGCGGCACGCCAAGACCTGAGCGCCCCACCCCACTTCGAACACCCACCACTGCCCTACGCCTTCGTACTGGGCCCCGCGGAGGTCCGGGAGGCAGGGCGCGACACCGCGAGCAGAACACCGCTCAAGGAACGCCCGGTGCGACTGGGGCCGAACGCCCGACCCGGCTTCTACTACCCACTCGGCGACGGAGAGACCGCCGAGAGCTGGCACGCGCTTGAACAGCTGATGCGCCATTTTCGAGGTGCACCGCCCGCCTGAGCAGTCACGCCCGTACAACTGGCAACTGGGCATCCCGCCCCACCACACCACCCCACCGGGCAAGCTGGCTTCCTTCCCGGGGGCCTTCGCCGACGCCGCACAGGAGGCCGTGCCACAACGTGCCAGAAGGGGCGGTGAACAGCGGTCACCAAAGGACAGCCGACGCTTATCAGGACGGGTCCGCCGACACTCGTTCCCGCAGATCAGACACCATGAGCAAAGCGCGGTACCAGGTGATTCCCAAGCTCAGAGTGCGAGTTCGATTCTCGTCACCCGCTCCACGATGAAGGCCCTGGTCGGAGACCTCTCCGCGCGCCTGCCTGTACGCGGCGAGCATGGCATCGGTGGCTACCGGGCCCACCGCCACGCGCGACGGGCCAGTACCGGCCTGTCCCAGGGCCATCAATGAGCAGTTCGGCAACGACCGCTTTGTCACCGCGCAGATGATGTGTTCGGTGATGAGCAACTCATCGAGTGGCGTGGCGGCGGCGCCGATCATCTCGCCACCCTCGATTGAGCCGACAGCCGCCTCCATTACGGAGCCGAAGCCCCCGCAGCCCATCCGCCGTTCGGCAAGCCATCCTCGGCCCGATGGACGAAGGCAGCCGTCACTGCCGGAACCGTTCAGTCTCCGGACGCCACTTTTGCTTGTCGGTGCTGAGGACTCGTCCCAGGCGGGCATTCGTCACTCGGCATACTCCACTGTGCTCGCCACGCGAACTCCCCTTCCCGGAACGACGGTTGACCGGCGAAGGTCGGCGGGCTCGCGGCTACAGGGCCTCCTGCGGGCTGTCGGGAGGGCGCCCCGGGGCGCAGACGCAGGTTCCGATGGGCTGCAGACGTCGCAGCCGATTGGCCACCTTGCTTTCGAAAGACGCTGCACTCGAGGTAAATGAATACCTGTGCCGGCCGCCTCAGAATTTAACGGCCCTTACTGGGAGAGTTTCTGCCGCAGCGCGCACGGGGAAATATTTTTCGCACGCAATCCTCCATGGCGTGCTACTGTCGGACTCGGTTGCAGTTTTGGTACCCAAAAACTTCAAGCGCCTCCGGTCGGCCTCGATGCCGCAGGGTAGCGCTTTGTATTTCCGGTCATTTTCCGGGCGGGGCATCATCGCGGCGACGCGGTTTCCGTACAGTACGGATTCCGGTGTACTGCCCAAAGGAGATATGACATGGCTACTGGCACCGTGAAGTGGTTCAACGCGGAAAAGGGTTTCGGCTTCATCGAGCAGGACGGTGGCGGCGCTGACGTGTTTGCCCACTTCTCGAACATCGCCGCCCAGGGCTTCCGCGAACTGCAGGAAGGCCAGAAGGTCAGCTTCGACATCGCGCAGGGCCAGAAGGGCCCGACGGCCGAGAACATCGTTTCCGCCTGACGCTGGCGCGCATTTCATGGCTGGGGCCCGCATCCCTCGGGGTGCGGGCCCCAGCTGCACGCATTTCCGCAGCGATTCATCCACGGGAATAAAATATTGAGGCGCACAGGCTCCTCGGAGCCGCGCCCGGCGATGCACCGGATTCTTTTTCGCACGCCATCTCCCATTTTTGCGTACGTCGACACGAATTTCCCGTGGGCCACGTTCGCATTCCATTCGGCCCGTGCCTGTGATTCCCCGCGCTGCTCTTACGCTGCGGAATTCCTTGATACGCGCCGTATCAAGGAAGGTTCTGCATGAACCCCACACGCACGAAAAGCCGTTCCTCCCGTGCCCGCCGCAACGGCGGCCACGGGTACGACTCCACTGCTGGTTCGATTCGGGGTAGTCGCTTCGGTTCGTCCGCCCCGAACCGTTCAGCAGGTCCGAGCCGTTCGGGTGGTCGGCGGCCCGCCGCGATGCAGGGAGAGTTCGCCCTGCCCGAGACGATCACTCCGGCGCTGCCCGCAGTCGAGGTGTTCAGCGACCTCGACATGCCGAGGAGCCTGCTGGCCGCGCTCACCGCGCAAGGCGTGGCCATGCCGTTTCCGATCCAGGGTGCGACGCTGCCGAACTCTCTGGCGGGCCGCGACGTCCTGGGCCGCGGCCGGACCGGCTCCGGCAAGACTCTCGCCTTCGGCCTGGCCCTGCTGGCCCGCACCGCCGGGCAGCGCGCCGAGCCCCGTCAGCCGCTGGCCCTGGTTCTGGTTCCCACCCGGGAACTCGCTCAGCAGGTCACCGATGCCCTCACCCCTTACGCCCGCGCTGTGAAGCTGCGCCTGACCACTGTCGTCGGCGGGATGCCCATCGGCCGGCAGGCGAATGCGCTGCGGGGCGGCACCGAAGTCGTCGTGGCCACCCCCGGTCGCCTCAAGGACCTCATCGACCGCGGTGACTGTCGGCTGGACCAGGTCGCGATCACTGTCCTCGACGAGGCCGACCAGATGGCCGACATGGGCTTCATGCCGCAGGTCACCGCGCTCCTGGACCAGGTCCGCCCCGAGGGCCAGCGCATGCTGTTCTCCGCGACCCTGGACCGTAACGTCGACCTTCTGGTCCGTCGCTACCTCACCGACCCCGTCGTCCACTCCGTGGACCCCTCCCAGGGTGCCGTCACCACGATGGAACATCACGTCCTGCACGTGCACGGCGCCGACAAGCACCGGCTGACGACGGAGATCGCGGCGCGCGACGGCCGGGTGATCATGTTCCTGGACACCAAGCACGCCGTGGACCGCCTCACCCAGGACCTCCTCACCAGTGGTGTCCGGGCTGCCGCTCTCCACGGCGGTAAGTCACAGCCGCAGCGCACCCGCACCCTCGCCCAGTTCAAGACAGGGCACGTCACTGTCCTGGTCGCGACGAACGTCGCGGCGCGCGGCATTCACGTCGACCACCTCGACCTCGTCGTGAACGTGGACCCGCCGACCGACCACAAGGACTACCTCCACCGCGGCGGCCGTACCGCGCGGGCCGGCGAGTCCGGCAGTGTCGTCACCCTGGTCACCAACAACCAGCGCCGCGACATGACGCGCCTCATGGCGGCCGCCGGCATCGTGCCCCGGACCACCCAGGTCCGCTCCGGCGAGGAAGCACTCAGCCGGATCACCGGCGCCCGGATCCCCTCCGGCATCCCCGTGACGATCACCGCGCCGACACCCGAGCGGCGCAAGCGCGGCACGGCCTCCCGCGGTCGACGCAGCCCGGCCGCGGCTGCCCGGCGCGTGAGCGGGCGACAGTCCGCCTTCGATGCGGCGGCCTGAGCACCGCGTGGTCCGGAAGCTGACCCATCTCTGCAGGAGGCACGTTGTGACACTGGTCCAGATGCAGCCCCACCCGGCGAACGCCGGCCTCGTGCCCCGGACGGCGCTCAAGGCCATGAACACGGCCGGGCCACAGGTCTGCGACGACATGACCGTCGAGGTGGCCCTGTCCGTCATGGCCAGTGCCAGGACCGGACACCTGAGGGTCTGCGACAACGACAGCCTGTGCACCGGACTGGTCACCCTGGCCCAGCTCACCATCGTCCGCGACGGCCCCGCCTACACGGACCGGCTCCAGCTGCGCGACATCCTCGGCGACCGCGGGCCGCACACCTCGCCCGCCACCATGATGGCCGAGCACGCCACGCACCGCCGCCGGCTCGCTACCCAGTCCGTCGTGGACGAGCAGGACAGCGCCCCGGGCGTCCTCGCCCTGGCCCTCTGAACCGTCTCACCACGGCGGAACAATCCCCTTCTTCTCCCTGTGAGGCATCGTGCGCTGTGTCATCGCCCGCTTCCCGTTCGAACTCACCAAGAGCGGCGTCCTGGAATCCATGAAGGGCATCAAGCCCGAGGAGGTCGTCGGCGAGTCCGTGACCATCGGCCGCCGCGCCTACCCCGTCAAGCAGGTCGGCGAGGTCATCACCCGCCAGGATCGCCGCGACTTCAGCGCCGACGAAGTCCTCCGGGCCATGACCAAGCTCGGCTTCACCTGCCGCAGCCTCCCCCGGACCGCCGCGCCCACCCGCGCCCTCAGCCCACTCCAGCACGCCTCCGCGATGCTCGGCACCCCGGTGGCCGTCTGACCATCTGGCCACCTGGCCGATGGGAAGCGCGAGCTGACACCTGAACAGTCGGGAGGGCCCGACCGGCACACGCCGGTCGGGCCCTCCCGCGTACCGGTGAGTTTCTCTACGCGGCACGACGTCAGTGATCGGAGTAGCTGAAGTCGCCCATGGTCCAGGCGCTGACATCCGCAATCGAGACGCGGTACATCCCACCCGTCTCCGGAATCCCCACCGTGCCCTGAAGGATCCGCGCCATATGGAAGTGCAGATACGCGGGCGGCCCGTCCCCCCGCGTCGTAGCGGTGAACGCGGCGGAGAACTCGCCCAGACGGGACGAGTCCGTCAGGACCTCCGACACCCGTTGCCTCCACACGGCTTCGGGCGCCAGCCGGCCGGTGATGACAGCACCACCGGTGACCACGGTCAGGGACATCTGATTGTTGTGCCCGGACTCCACCAGCGTGGCGACGTCAACGAGCAGCTCGTCAGGCTTCGACATGAGAGCCGATCCTATTCGCGGGTCCGTCCCGTCCGTCCCCTCGACCGGTCGTACTGCCGAGCGAGACGGGCAGTCACCGTCTTCCCCTCAGAGGCCCGCCGGCTGACCGCGGTCGCTCTGACGAGTCGGTTGACCACGGGCCGGCCGAAGTCTCCGGCGAGGTCGATTACCTCCTCATGAGACACACAAAAATCTCTATTGGCCAGAGTAGACATTGGGTGGTGGCGTGGTTATGGTTTCTCTCGTAACCCAGAGAGACAGCAAGACCTGGCAGAGACGAACTGCCGGTAGTACATGTAGTTGCAGGGCGGTGCGGCAGTGGAGTTTCGAAGCCAGGGTTGTTGAAGGACGGCGACGGGACTGACAGCCGGACCGGGTGGCCCGCAGTGAGGGGCCGCCGGAGCGGGACCGCTGTCATGGCAGTTGCGGTGCCCGTGAGTGCAGTCCGCAGTACCCAGCAGTGAAGTGACTGAGCGGTACCTCGGTGAAGGCGTCGGCTGCGGACGCGCGCACCGGGAAGTTCGGCAGTGGGGTTCCAAGCCAGAGCAGACGCAGGACGGGCAACGGGGCTGGCTGCCGAAGAGTGGCGCTGTCACGGGCCACTGAGCAGTTCGCACACCAGCAGTACGCAGTAGAGCAGTACCAGTAGTACGCAGTACCCCCATGGTAGGTAATTGATCACCGAGGGAAGAACGGAGGAGCCCGCGCCATCAGGATCGCCTGGGCTGGAGTCTTTGGCCCGGGTACCGCAGGACATCGATAGTGAGGTGGTCTCCGGTCAAGCAACCGCGATCCCCGCACTCCCGACAGCAGCCAGGTCGGGGCCGCGGATACAGAATGCCGGTGCAGTATCAGGGCCGGCAGGTGGTGTAGTAGTTCCTTCGGGGCCCTGGTGCCGTACGGCACCAGGGCCCCTCCACGCGTTCCACAAGAGAGGTGCAAGTGACAGCAGACGACTCGTACGGCCGTCTTGACGACGACGACTACCCCGCCTACACGATGGGCCGGGCCGCCGAGATGCTCGGCACCACCCAGGGCTTCCTCCGCGCCATCGGCGAAGCCCGTCTGATCACCCCGCTGCGCTCGGAGGGCGGCCACCGCCGCTACTCCCGCTACCAACTGCGCATCGCCGCCCGCGCCCGCGAACTGGTCGACCAGGGCACGTCCATCGAGGCCGCATGTCGCATCGTCGTCCTGGAAGACCAGCTGGAAGAGGCGCAGCGCATCAACGCCGAGTACCGCCGCGCCGCCGAATCGGCAGAGCCGCCGACCGCGGACTGAGGCGGTGCCCGCCGGACACCGGCGGGCACCCCGCACAGGTGCAGGCGATTCCTCTGGTGACGGAGTGTGCGGACGTGTACCGTCCCGGTGAGTTGTCGTGGTTCGGAAGTTCCCTCTGCCCACCCCTTCGGTGTGGGCGTTTTGCTGTGCTGTGCCGCAGGAACCAGGACGATCACCTCCGCCTTCCGCATGGAGCGGGAGACGTCAGTCGACTGGAAGGCATGAGACATGGCTACGGGAACTGTGAAGTGGTTCAACGCGGAAAAGGGCTTCGGCTTCATCGCTCAGGACGGTGGCGGCCCGGACGTCTTCGCCCACTACTCGGCGATCAACTCCTCGGGCTTCCGTGAGCTCCAGGAGGGTCAGGTCGTGACGTTCGACGTCACCCAGGGCCAGAAGGGCCCCCAGGCGGAGAACATCAACCCGGCCTGACCTTCCCCACCCCTCCGGCGGAACCGGGATCCTCTGGGTCCGGCCGCAGGCTACGGCGGCCCCGGACCGCCCCGGTCCGGGGCTCGCTCACGCAATCATGCGGGTTCTGGATGTATGCGTGTGGGGTGCCGGCCGGGAAACGACGGTACTGGGCAGGAGCTTCGCCTCCTCCGTCCCCTGGCAGCACCGCATGCCACAACGTGCCAGTAGCGGCGGTGAACAGCGGTCGACAAGGCATCTGCCAAGGTGGCAAGAACAGTACCTTCAGTGGATGTTCTCGCAGGTCATCAGCCCTGTGGTCCATCACGTGCAGAGTGATTCCCAAGCTCAGAGCGCGAGTTCGATTCTCGTCACCCGCTCCATGATGAAGGCCCTGGTCAGAGACCGGGGCCTCATTTATTGTCTAGACCACTTTCACGGCGCGTGCCACTCGCGTGCCGCAGGTCTCGATCGCACCCTCGACGCCTGCCGCACCGATGTCCTGGACGGCCTTCGCCCGCGTCCGTGGCGTCCAGCTGCGCCATGAGCCGCTCCCGGCCCGAACGCTCCAACCAGTCGGCAAAGTGCATGACGCCGGGGAAGGTCGTATGTACGGGCGCGAGGATCGGCCACCTCGCGGCGCATCACCGCGGCCACATCGGGCAGCCAGTCCTCGTGAGCGCGCGGGCCGACCGCGATGAAGGAATACCGGTTTCGGTACATCTCCACTGCCATCGCCCATGTACCGGCATCGGGCCCCGGCTGCGGACCGCTCTGCCGAGCGGGCTCGATCTCGCTGTTCATCCGGGTCCTTCCCCGAGGTAGACCACCAGGCGCCACCGGATGCCGACCGCGTCAGCGAGCGCGTCCACCTGCTCGACACTGGCGACCTGCCCGGACTTGGACACCTCCTTGCCGGCGCCCCTGATGCGGCACGGATTCCGGCGGATCAGCTCGTCATCCACGGCGGTCTCCAGGATCGCCTTGAGCAGCCGGTGCGACTTGGCCACGGTCGTGGCGGCGCTCGTGGTGGCCAGTCGCTCCGTCCTCCACTCACGAACTCGCGGAGGGGTGATCTCGTCCCGGTCCAACTCTCCGAACGTGGGCAGGATGTGCAGTCGGAGCAGCCGGACGTACAGCTCTTCCGTGAGCGACGCGACTCCGCGTTCCACGACCCACTTCGTCGCGTACTCCTCGAAGTTCACCTGCCCCCGCGTCCGGGTCACGCCAGTCTTTGCCCGCGCCACGACGCGCCGCACGGCGGACCCGCGGGACGCGGGAGTTCTCCCGCCTGCTGGTTGTACCGAGGGCCGCGTCCCGCCGTGCGGGGTGCGACCCTCGATGTCCGCGACCACGACGGCCAGCCGCCACAGGGCACGGTGACGAGTTCCATGGCGTGGCCTGCCGGGTCCATGAAGCAGACGCCGCGACCACCGGCCACGGCCACCCCGGCACGGCGGCGAGTTGGTCGTCGGACAGCCGGACATCTGAGCACCCCGGACACCGGGACCATCACCGACACGCGCCTCCACGGGAGTGGCCGCCCGAAACCGCCTGCGCAGAGTGCGCTCCCTCGACTGAAGGCGAGCTCGGGCGGGGCCGTCGTCGGCATGAGTCATGCGCCTGAGGATGCGACGGCCTGTCACCTCCGGCTCACGACTGTCGGATGGTCCTCACTTGACGGTGGTGTCCCCCAGGGTCTCCAGCACCTGCCGGAGGCCCTCGGCGGTCTTCTCGACCAGGTCGCGGTCCACATCGGCGAGCAGCCGTGCGTAGTTCGCCAGATGGTCGGCGAAGGCGGCCCGGGTGACCTCGTGTCCGTGTTCGGTGAGGCGGATCTTGATGGTGCGCCGGTCGTCGCCTTCGCGCACCCGCTCGACCAGGCCCTTGGCCTCCATCTTGTCGATGCGGTTGGTGATCGCGCCGGAGGTCACCATGGACGCCTTGAGGAAGGATCCGGCGGTGAGGGCGTAGGGCGGCCCTGAGCGCTGCAGTGTGGTGAGTACGTCGAACTCGCCGTGCTCCACTCCGTGCGCGGCGGCCGTGGCCTTGGCGGACTTGTCGACCACCCGGGCCAGCCGCTGGATCCGCCCGAAGAGCTCCACTGGCCAGAGATCCTCCACCACGTCGGGGCGCTCCTTGGCCCACTGACCGATGATCGCGTCCACGGCATCGCTCATCGCCACATTCCTCTCAATGGACACCTTCTCAACGTTAAGAGGCTTGACGTTGAAGGAGTCGGGCTGCTTTTATCTCAACGTTGAGATTATCAAGACTGAACGACAGGAGCACTCGATGTCCTCGCTCACCCTCCATCCCGCCGCCCAGGACCTCCTCCTCCGTGAGGCCCGTACCGCCCACACCTTCACCAGCGAGCCGGTGACCGAGGAGCAGGTCCAGGCGATCTACGACCTGGTGAAGTACGCCCCCACCGCCTACAACCAGTCGCCGCTACGGATCGCCCTGGTCCGCTCGGCCGAGGCCCGCGAGCGGCTCGCGCAGCACATGGACGAGGGCAATCGGCCGAAGACCTCGGCCGCGCCACTGGTCGCGATCCTCGCCGCCGACAACGAGTTCCACGAGGAACTCCCCGCGCTGCTCCCGCACTTTCCGCAGGCCAAGGACGTCGTCTTCGCCGACCGCCCGGTCCGCGAGGAGTCCGCCCTGCTCAACGCGACGCTCCAGGCGGCGTACTTCATCCTCGGCGTGCGCGCGGCGGGGCTGGCCGCGGGGCCGATGACCGGGTTCGACTTCCCGGGTGTCCAGAAGGAGTTCCTGGACGACGACCACACGCCGCTGATGGTCGTGAACATCGGCCGCCCCGGCGCGGACGCCTGGCACGCGCGCTCACCGCGGCTCGCCTACGACGAGGTCGTCACCACGGTCTGAGCGACCTGCTCCACCGAGCCTCCTGGCTGCTCGGACCACCGGAGCCTCAGACCGTCGGAGCCTCGGACTGTCCCGACCGCCTCGGCGCATTCGCGAACCGTCCGCGCCAACCGCCTCACCTTCCGGAGCCCGCCATGCCGCTGCTCGACCGAACCCACCCCCGCCCCACCGCGCAGACACCGGCCCCCGCTGCCGCGCAGGGACCGCGCCATGTCCCCATCGCATGGCTGGCGTTGCTGGCCACGCCGCTCGCCGCGAGCGCCAACAGCCCGGTCCTGATCCTCCCCGACATGGCCGACTCGCTCGGCATCCGTACGGCCACGGCGACCTGGCTCGTCACGGCGTTCGCCTGGGCCATCGCCGTCGGCACCCCGCTGATGGCGGGCCTGCAGCGTCGCCGCGGGCTGGGCAGCACGCTCCGGCTGAGCACGGCCCTGATCGTGGCCGGCACCGCGGTCGTCGCCGTGGCGCCTTGGCTGTCGCTGGCCATGACGGGCCGGGCAGCCCAGGCGATGGGCGGCGCGGGCCTGGTCACAGCGGCGATGAGCCTGGCGGGCTCGGTCCGCAGGATGGGCGTGATCACAGCAGGCTTCGGGACGCTGGGCGCGGTCGGGCCGCTGCTCGGCTCGGCGATCGCGAGCACGGCCTCCTGGCGAGCGTCCCTCGCCGTCGGGGCGGTCGCACTCCTCGCCCTGCCGGCCGTCGTGCGCCACGCCGACCTGTCCGCACCGCAGCAGAGCTCCCCCTTCGACGGCCGGGGCGCCGCCCTGCTGGCCCTGATAGCGACGGCCCTGGTACTCATCCCGCGCTACCCGCTCCCAGCTGTGACCGCCTCGTTGGTGATGGCCGCGCTGCTGGCCCTGCACATCCGGTCCAACCCCACAGGCTTCGTCCCGGCATCGCTGCTGCGCACCCGGGCGTTCGTTCTCTCCGCCGCGCTCGCCTGCACCTTCGCGACCTCGTACTTCACGCTGCTCTTCACCGTCCCGCAGCTGCTGCGGGACCGTACCGGCTGGTCGACCTCCACGATCGGCACCGACCAGTTGGTCGCCCTCCTCGCAGGGGCGGTGCTCTCCATGGTGCTGGCCGCCGCCTCGGCCCGGATGAGCCGCCCGCGGGTCCTGACGATCCTGCTCACAGCCGGAGCCCTGGCTCCGCTCACCGCAGTACTGACCCCCTGGGCGCCACTGCTCCTGCTGGTCGCGACGCTGGCCGTCTTCGCGACGAGTGCGGGCCAGGCGACACTCGCGGTGTTCGCCACTCAGGCCGCGCCGACCACCCAGCGCCCCACGGCGATCGGCCTGTTCCACCTCTGCTACCAGCTCGGCGGCGCCTTCGGCCCAGCGATCGCGGCCCTGATCACCATGGGCGACTGAATCACCCTGCCCCGGTCTCCAGCGCGACGCCGGAGACGACCTGTACGACGGCCATTCACAATCCGAGGATCATGATCATGAACAAGGAGACACCCACCATGTCCGCGTCCAAGACTCCGCCGGCGGCGCTACTGACCCGCCACGCAGATGCCGAGACCTGTGCCGACCCGAGCAGTGTGATGACTCTTCTGGCCGACTCGGACGGCACGGCAGGCGGCATCACGAGCTACCGATCCACCTTCGCCGAGGGCGCGACAGGGGCGCCGGCCCACTTCCACACCAGGGCAACGGAACTGTTCTTCGTGATCAGCGGAGCTCTGCAGGTTCTGGTGGGCGAGGAAGTCACCGTCCTCAAGGAAGGCGACTTCCTCGCGGTGCCTCCCCACACCCCGCACGCCTTCGCGGCTGCCCCGGGCTGTGAAGCGGATGTCCTCTTCGTCTTCACTCCCGGCGTGGGCAGGTTCGACTACCTGCGCCTGCTCGGCCGGGTGATGCGTGGCGAAGCGGACCCGAAGGAGATCGCCGAGTCCTCGGAGCGTTTTGACAACCACTACGTCGACAGCGCTGTCTGGCGCGCGGCGCTGGAGCGTTCCGCGTGATCGACTCCACGGCCCCAATCCGGGTGGCCCGGCCCTCGCGGGACCTCGCCGCCGCAGAACGCTTCTACAGGGACGGCCTGGGTCTGACCGTCCTGTGGCGGACGACCGAGCGTGTGCCGGGCGAGCACGATCTGCTGATGCTCGGCCCTACCGGCGGCACCTGGCATTTCGAGCTCACGCATGACCCAGACCACCCACTGGAGCCGACCCCAACGGTGGACGACCTGTTCGTGGTCTACCTCGGCAAGCCGGTGGACGAAGCCCTGATCGACCGCCTCACGGCGGCCGGCGGTACCCGGGTCCCGGCACACAACCCGTACTGGGACGAGCGTGGAGTGACGATCACCGACCCGGACGGCTACCGCCTCGTGCTGTGCTCACGCACCTGGGCACAACAAGCGTCCGACATCTCATGAGCGGAGCCACAGCGGTAGTAGGTGACCCGGCCTTCGGCCAGGTCAATCGCGGCGGTGAGGGGATGCCCGCGGTTCAGGAACAACCGCGAGAGGGAGGTTCAGGCGAGTCGGCCGCGGATTCGCCAGGAGCACAGGACTGCCAGTACCGCGGTCAGGGCGGCGAAGATCGCGGTCTCGACCCACTGAAACGTCCAGTAGCGGTCAGCCGGCTGCTCGGAGATGTCCACGTGAATGTTCCCCTTGGCCAAGCAGCCCGGCATTTCGTTGATCGACTTGTTGTTGGTGCAGTCCTGGTACCAGTCGCTGTGGCCGACCTCCCTGCCCGCGGAGTCGAGAATGGCGCTGGTCTTCACCACCCAGGGCCCGCCGGGCACTCGCAGGCCGCCGATCTCACCATAGGTACCGATCTTTGTCAGACCGCTGATCATCTGCGAGGTGAGCGGCACCGAGGTGCGGACCGGAGTCTCGTAGTGCGGCCGTACCAGCGTGGGCATGACGACCTGGAGGACGGCGAAGAGCACCAGGGTCGTTCCCATGGCGGGCACCGTGTGGCGGATGAACAGGCCGAGAGCAGTGCCCAGCATGAAGGCGAAGGCGGTGTAGGCGAGCGGCGCGATATTGCGCGAGCTGAACAGCACCGGCTCGAACCGGTTGTTCAGGACGTCGTTGACCGGACCGGAGGCCCAGGTCAGCAGGAGACTGAAGACGCCGGTCACGGCCATGCTCAGCAGGCCGATCGACCCGAGCTTGACCGCCAGCCACCGGCTGCGGGTCACACTCTGGTTCCACACCAGCCGGTGGGTACCGTCCTCCAGCTCACGGGTGACCAGCGGCGCGCCCCAGAAGACGCCGATGACGCCGGGGACAGCCAGCAGCAGGTAGCTGAACAGGTCCACCTCGAAGCCGTACTGGTCGGCGAAGGCTGCCAGCACACCGGAGCAGTTGTCACGGCCCGCACAGTGCGCGAGGTTGTCGTCGTATCCGCTGTGGATCTGCTGACCCAGGTGGACCAGATAGATCGCGAAGAGCAGCAGCGCACCGAGGCCCACCAGCGCCTGCACGCGGAACTGTCGCCAGGTCAGCCAGATCATGAGTGGGTCTCCGTGGGCATCGGGGCGGGCTGGGCGGCGGGCTGGTTCGCCCGGGTCATGTAGGCCAGGACCAGCTCCTCCAGGTCGAGGGCGTCCACGGTCCAGGAACCGGAGGCCGGCAGCCCGTCGTCGGCGCGGACGATCGCGGTGCTCTCCCGCGGCGTGTGATCGACGCTGACGAACTCCACCACCGCGGGCAGAGCCGCGACGACGTCGCGGGCCCCGACGATCCGGTAGTGGCTCGCCAGCAGCTCGGACACATCGCCGACGAGCTGGATCCGGGATCCGGCCAGCACGACGAGGTAGTCGCAGACCCGCTCCACGTCGGCGAGCGCGTGCGAGGAGAGGATCGCGCCGGCACCCAGTTCGGAAACGGACTCCATCAGGCTGTCCAGGAAGCCGGAGCGGGCCAGCGGGTCGAGCGCCGCGGCGGGCTCGTCGAAGATCAGCAGCTCCGGTCTTTTGGCTGCCGCGACGGTGAGTGCGAGCTGGGCACGCTGACCGCCCGAGAGCCGGCCCGCCTTCCGTTTTGGGTCCAGTCCGATCCGGGCGATCCGCCGCTGCGCGAGCCGACCGTCCCAACTCGGGTTCAGTCGGGCGCCCATGCGCAGGTGGTCCGCGACGGACAGGTCGGTGTATACGGGCGTGTCCTGCGCGACGAAGCCGACCTTGGCCAGGTGGGCCGGGTTCGCGGCCGGCTCCGCGCCGAGCACGCGGATGCTGCCCGAGCTCGGCCTGATCAGCCCGCAGGCCATGTTCAGCAGCGTCGACTTGCCGGCGCCGTTGGGACCGACCAGGCCGATCACCCGCCCCTGCGGGATGTCCAGGTCGCAGTCGGTCAGCGCCTGGTGGTGGCCGTAGCGCTTGCCGAGCCGCACGGCTTCCAGTACCGGTGTCATGTGTTCCTCCCGAATCAGCCGCGCGAGCCGCGGTTCTCGCGCGGCTTCCTCACGAACCGGTGGATGCCATAGCCGACCGCGAGAAGGACGGCCAGATTGAGGGCCCACCATGCGTACAGCAGCGGGCTTCGCACGGTCTTCTCGGCCTGGGCGGCCGAGACTGCGAGCGCAAGAGGAGCGGAGATGAGGTCTGCCATGGCCACAGACTGCTGACCGCGCCGCGGTCCCCGCACCGACCGGAAGAACGGTTCAGGTGCCGCCGAGTCGTACTTTCGGCCGGTTCAGCGGCCTGTGGTGATCGCCTAGCGTGAGCCCGGTGAGCACGGGACATCGACCGGCCTGGGGGCCGAGGGCCGCCGTCAACACCATCCTGGGGGTGGTGTTCTGCGTGGTGTTGGCCCTGATGGCCGTCCAGTACGCCGGCCAGGGCCGCGCCTGGGCCTTCGACAGCGCGGTCGGCGCGGTGATCTGCCTGGTCGCGCTGGGACGAGAGCGGCACCCGGGCCGGGCGGCCGTCATCGGCCTCGCCGTCGCGGGGATCGCCGGCCTGACCGCCCGGCTCGCCCACCTGCCCGGCGAGCCCGGCGCCGCCGCGGTGCTGGCCCTGCTCGTCCTCGGCGGCTCCGCGATCAGGGCGCTGCCCTGGCGCCAGGCAGGTGGTATCGCAGTCAGCGGGCTGGTGCTCATGGCCGCCGGCCTGCTGTCCAGCGAGGCTCCCAGCACCCCGTTCCGGGTCGGTACGCAAGTCTGGGTCCTCGCGCTCGGGATCGGGCTCGGGCTGCGCCTCCTCGACTTCCGCCGCCGTGCGGCCGCCGAGGCCGTACGGCGCGAGGAGCGCCTCGCCCTGGCCCGGGAGCTGCACGATGTGGTCGCCCACCACATCACCGGCATCGTGGTGCAGGCCCAGGCCGCCCGCCTGGTCGGCCGACGGCGACCCGAGACACTGGACGACACCCTGACCGACATCGAGGAAGCCGGCAGCGTGGCGTTGGCCGCCATGCGCCGCGTCGTCGGCCTGCTGCGGGACACCGACGACGCGGCCACGACCTCCCCCACTGTCGCGGGCCGGGAGCAACTGACCGACCTCGTCCGCCGGTTCGAGGGCCACGGCCCCGAGGTCCACCTGCACCTGCCCGCTGACCGGGTGGCCTGGCCACCCGAGGTGAGCACCACCGTGTACCGGATCGTCCAGGAATCCCTGACCAACATCGCCCGGCACGCCGCACACGCCCGCTCGGCCACCGTCCACATCGCCCAGGAGCATGACGGCGTCACCGTCACGGTCCACGACGACGCTCCGGGCGGTCCGGCCCGCCATCTGCATCAGGGCGGCTTCGGGCTGATCGGCATGCGCGAACGGGTCGAGGCCCTCGGCGGCACGCTCGCCGCAGGCCCGGAGCCCGACACCGGCTGGTCCGTCCTCGCCACCCTGCCGCTCCGCACGGGAGACCGCCGTTGAGCATCACCGTCCTGCTCGCCGACGACCAAGCGATGGTCCGTCGCGGCCTGCGGCTCATCCTGGAGGACCAGGAGGACATCTCCGTGGTCGGCGAGGCGGCGGACGGCGCCGAGGCGGTCGAGCTGGCCCGGCGGATGCGCCCGGACGTCTGTCTGGTCGACATCCGGATGCCGAAACTGGACGGCATCGAGGTCACCCGGGCCCTGGCAGGCCCTGGCGTGGCCGACCCACTGCGGGTGGTCATCGTCACCACCTTCGACCTCGACGAGTACGTCCGCGGCGCCCTGCACTCCGGGGCCGTCGGCTTCGTACTCAAGGACGCCGGCCCGGCCCTGCTGGTCGAGGCTGTCCGCGCCGCGAACAGCGGCGACGCCCTGATCTCCCCCTCCATCACCCTGCGTCTGCTGCGCGACCTCGCCCCCGCCCGGAAGACAACCGCGGCCCGGCCCGTCCAGCCGCTCTCCGCCCGCGAGATCGAGGTCGTCCGCGCCATCGCCAGGGGCCGTACCAACCAGGAGATCGCCGCCGCCCTGTTCATCTCCCTGAGCACCGTCAAGAGTCATCTGGCGACCATCCAGACCAAGCTCCGAGTCCGCAACCGGGTCGAGACCGCCGCCTGGGCCTGGGAGAGCCGACTCATGGACTCCGACCAGTCACCCTGACCAGGAGACCGCTGCGCGCCGCTCGTTGCAGTTCCGACTGCGTTCAGCCCTGTCCGGACCGTCCGCACCTCGGACGGCCTGCGGATCGCAGCATTCGCCTGATACGACCGGCCTGATTCGTCGGGCACCCCGTCGGGGCGGAATGGCCGGCAGAGACAAACACTCTGTGCGCCGGGAGGCGCGTGCCACTACGTGCCGGTCAGGCCGGTAAACGGCGGTCAACCGGCGGCTTCCCGCAACCCGCGGATGCACCACCTGGAGGGGGTGCGACGCAACACTTGCACCACCTGGCCGCCAGGCCTTCTCACATCACGAGACCCATTTCACGTGACCTGCGACACAGGCCAGTCACGTTGCGCGCTCGCTGCCCTGCCGCTCGCGATCGTCTGCATGGCCGCCCCGGCGCGCGCCGACAACGACAGCAACTTCGCCAGCGGCGTCAACGCCGCCGACAACTGGGACTTCACCGAGTCCGCGACGTGCCTGCAGGAAGTCACCGCCGTGCCTGTTGTCGGTGGCTGGGTCGGTGACCACACCAACAACTGGACATGCCGCCTCCGGCGTAATCGGCGCGTTGGGCCGGTTGGCGGTGTCAGGCTGTCCGGGTTGATCACTGTCGTGCGAGGTGCCCTGTGTGTATGGGGCGTGTGAACGTTCTTTCGGGCGGATCGCCGTTGGCTGCCCGCTGGATCCGAGTATGTCGGGGTGTGCGTCGGGTCGGGGGCACCGTGAGCCGGAATATGTGGCTGGGTGCTGAAGGCGCCAGCGCCTAGAGGGAGGGAGAAGCTGCTCCCCGTCCGGGGTGGCACCGCTTCGTACCGGCCCCACACAACCGACCGCCCACTGAATTCCCATGCCGCGGTATGAAGGGATGCGAGCAACGATGACCGAAGGCGCGCGAAAGCCGGGCAAGTTCGGGGTGGACCGGTCGGAGGGGTTCGGTGAGCGGTTGCTGGGTTTGCTGCTGGACCGGGCTCACGAGATGCCGCCGCAGTTGATCGCCCCGCTCGTTGCGGAAGAGGTGGCCAGGGTCGGTGGCTGGGACGTCTCGATCCTCTTGCAGGACTACGAACAGATGCTGCTGGTGCCGCTGCCGGGCCGGGGGTTGATGGTCGGGGACCCCGAACCGGTCGAGGGGTCCCCCGCCGGGGAGGCGTTCCTGTGCCGCAGAACGGTGGAGGTGCCGCAGGACGGAAGTGTGCGGATGTATTTGCCGTTGCTGGACGGCAGTGACCAGGTCGGGGCGATGGTTGTCACCCTGGGCAGCGTCGACGACGACGACAGGCGGTTGCTGCGCAGACTCGCCGGTTTGGTCGCAGACATGATCGTGACCAAGGACGCCTACACCGACCTGTTCTTCCAGGCCCGACGCAGCGCCCCGATGAGCGTGGCCGCAGAGATCCAGTGGTCGTTGCTGCCTCCGCTGTCGATGACTGTTCCGCAGGTTGAGGTGGCCGGAATTCTGGAGCCCGCGTACGACGTGGCCGGCGACAGTTTCGACTACGCCCTCAACGGCGACATCCTTCATGTGGCCATGATCGACGCGATGGGCCACGGCCTGGACGCGGCGACCATGGCGACGGTGGCTATCGGGGCCTACCGCCACACGCGACGGGCCAACACCGGCCTGTCCCAGGTGTATGCATTCATGGACAGGGCCATCAATGAGCAGTTCGGCAACGACCACTTTGTCACCGCGCAGATGATGTGTCTGAACACCGCCACGGGCCGGCTGCAATGGGTCAATGCCGGCCACCCGGCACCGCTGCTGATCCGTGGCCGCGCCGTGGTGGACCGGTTGGAGAGCCCGACCACATTGCCGGTCGGCTTCGGAGGTGAGGAGCCGGTAGTCAGCGAGCGGATGCTGCAGCCCGGGGACCGGTTGCTGTGTTTCACCGATGGCCTGATCGAAGAGCATCAAGCCGGTGGGGAAGAGTTCGGTGAGGAGCAACTCATCGAGTGGACCAACCGAGCCGTCCGTGACCACACGGCGGTGCGGCCGGTGGTGCGCGCGCTCTCCCACACCCTGAAACAGGAACGAGGCGGCGTCACCAGCGACGACGCGACCATCTTCCTCATCGAGTGGCGCGGCGGCGACGCCGATCATCTCGCCACCCTCGATTGAGCCGACAGTCACCTCCGCTACGGGGCCGACGGAGCCGAAACCCCGCGGCCCATCCGCCGTTCACGTGACGCCATGGCCCGTGCGGTCGACGCCGACAACGTCATCCAGGCCGCCGACATCCCAGGCGGCGGTGTCCAGGCCGACCCGCGTGACGGGTCCGAGGTGCGCGGTGAGCGCCTGCATCAGGGCGGGCAGCTCGACCGTGACATTACGGGAGCGGGGCCACCAGGCGCCGTCGAGGACGCCTTCGCGGGAGTGCGTCGTCTGCAGCCGGAGCAGTGCCGTGCCGGGTTTCACCGCCCGATGGATCTCGTCCGGAAGGAGCTTCCGGGGGGGGTGGAGGTGTCGGATTCGGCCATGGAGGTCCGCCTGACTGCGCGGGGCCGCCGACACTTCATGGCCGGCTGGACACCGCCGTGGTCCGACGGCACTCCGCGTGCCTGTGGTCATGCCCGCGAGCATCGGCCGGGAGGTGTTCCCGGTCGGAAATCACCTGGTCAGAACGGCGCGCCCGACCGCGGCGCGGAGTAGCCTGAAAGTACCGGGAGTAACTCGAACACCCGCTCCCACGCGGACGTCGTTTCCGGCGATCAAGACACTGGGCCGCCCTGCAGGGCGGCCCGGAGACAGGTCCGCATCATGGCCACGACCGTCGAACGCGGAGTGGCGCGGGCGCTTGTTTCCCCGCTCCCGACGCGGATTTCCCTGACGCCGAAGACCACCCTCGCCGGCCAGTTGGACGGTGCCTGGTGGCCCTACTCTCGGGACCTGCCCACCGAGCTTCCGTCCCTGGTCGAAGCGCTGGAAGGACGCTGGGGACGCATCACGCGTGCCATGGTGAACCCCACCCGCTGGCCCGTCGTCCCGCACAAGGTTCCCGTCACCGGGCACATCGTGCACGTGGGCTGGTTCACCGAACAGGATCCCGACAAGATGATCCTGCTCTCCTGCACCGCAGGCCGCTGCGACCTGCTGGTTATCCCCCCCCGAGACCGAGCCCGCCGCAGCCGCCCGGCTGATGAGCGCCGCCGCCGTCCCCGGCAGCGTCCTCACCGCCGGTGTGCTGATGTCCGACGAAGCCGCGACCGGCCGCCGTATGCGGGACGCCCGAAGCAGCCAGGAGGCTTGGGAGACCGATGGCGGGTCCGCCCTGCCGCCCCTCCGGCACCCGGTCGTCAGCGCGCGGGTGATCCCCCTGCCGGGGAACACACGGAGATGACGACATGGAGACCGTGATCACGCTCGCGGCAGGCGCCCTCCTGATCGCGCTCGGCATGCTCCTGATCCACCGGCTCAACGCCCAGCACGACGCACGCATCGCGGCCTACCACTTCAGCGATCCCTTCCCTGCCATCAGCCGGCCACCCGGCGACGGCCACCACAGCTCGACAGGGCAAGCCCCCAGCCGCAGGGTCACGGGCTACCGGCCCTGACCTCAGGCCACTCCTCCGACCGAAGACCGCAGGTGGGGCACCCGACACCCGGGACAACCCACCCGTCGGCCTCTTGCTTCGCCCCGAAGGGAACACACCGTCTTGTACCCCGTCGAGCACGAGCCCCTGCCGCAGGCAGGACAGGCCGAGATCCGGATCGTCGCCGCAACTCCCGAAGCCGCCCGCGCGGTCGCCGAAGTAATCCGCCGCTGCTTCGCCGGAACGGAACAGCGCAGCTACCCCGCCCCCGAAGGCGGCACCCGGCTCCACCTCACCGTGGACACCGAATCCGCCGCAGGACCCGCCCTCTCCTGGCTCACCACCAGCAGATCGTCCACGCGCACCGGCGCCCACGGCGACGAAGTCTGAGAAGCACCGGACCGTCACATGCACGAAAGGACTCGATCATGGCGACCCTCCGCGAGCGGCAGGTCTACCGCGAGCGGGTCCTGACCGCCCTCTACGAAGCCACCGAAGGCAACCGTCTCCTCGGAGTCCCTGGGCGGAAGCTGCGGAACGACCTGCGCATCCCGGAGGAAGACCTGGCCGCCGCCTGCACCTACCTCGCCGGCGAGGGCCTGATCACTGTCGACTGGGAACCGGGCAACACACCCGCGATGGTCTCCCTGACCCACCAGGGAATCCGCCGCATGGAGGCCGAAGAAGAAGAACGCGACTGAGCCGGACTGTCCGAGGGCCGACCCGTCCACCGCTCGGCCCGGCACGTACGGCCTGCACGGCCCCATTTGCGCACAGGAACGAGGGGGACGGGGCTACCCGATGGCCCGCTCTCCCCTCCCGGCCTGCCCTTGCCCGCAGTCGTACAATTGAACATGGATCGAGCACTCTCACGTGTGACGATCCGGAAGGGGCGGCCCCGGCGGAGTGAATGCGCTGGGGCCGTTGCGACGACCGCCGCCATAAGGCCCACGCGCCCGACGTCATGTCGCCGCCCGGCGCCGGTGACCCACCTCGCGCGCGAGATCCTGGAGACCAGCCCGCGCCATCCCCGCCCCTGCAACCGAACAAGCAGGTCATCCGCCTGTCCACTGGCGCAAGCACGGTGATTCCCAAGCTCAGAGCGCGAGTTCGATTCTCGTCACCCGCTCTTGCAGGAGAGCCCAGGTCAGCGACCTGGGCTCGCCTGGTTGTCCAGACGTTTCCAGGTGTCACGCACCGCCTCTGCACCACCTGCCCCTTCCTCCTGCTGCTTCGTGTTCACTTTCTCGGTCGGCTGCCCGGCGCGCATCATCGTGTCCTCGGGCGTCGCCCCGGATCGAGTCGCCGCGATCGGGTCCGCCTCGTACGTGACCCGGATGACACCGTCCGGGTGTCGTTCGGCGCGGGCGCGGACCCCGAAGACCTCGTGGAAGAGGTCCGGAGTGAGGACGTCGAGGACCGGGCCCGCGGCGATGACACAGCCGTGGTGGAGGACGACGAGGCTGTCGCAGAGCCGGGCGGCCAGGTCGAGGTCGTGCAGCACGGCGAGGGTCGTGACGCCGGTGTTCCGGATCAGGCCGAGAAGTTCGAACCGGGCCCGGATGTCGAGGTGGTTGGTCAGTTCGTCCAGGACGAGGAGCTCCGGGGCCTGGGCGAGGGCCCGGGCGAGCAGGACGCGCTGGCGCTCGCCGCCGGAGAGGGCAGAGAAGTCCCGGTCGGCGAGCGACGCGATGCCGCAGCTCTCCATCGCCCCGGCGACGACGCGCCGGTCGCTCTCGCCGTCGCGTCCCAGCACCCCGTGGTGCGGGGTGCGGCCGAGCGCCACCGTCTCGGCGACGGTGAGGCCGCCCGCGCCCGCACCGTCCTGGAGGACGGCGGCGGTGTGCCGGGCTGCGGCCCGCGAGGAGAGCCGCCACACATCCCGCCCGCCCACTTCGACGACCCCCGCGACGGGCCGCAGCGAACGGTAGACGGCACGCAGCAGGGTGGACTTGCCGCTCCCGTTGGGGCCGACGAGGCCCACGATCTGGCCTGGCAACACGTCAAGTCCGACGTCGTGCAGGACCGGGGTGGCGTCGAGGGTGACGTGGAGGCCGTCCACGGTGAGTCTCATGCGGCGTCGAGCCCCTTGTTGCGGCGCAGCAGCCAGAGGAAGAACGGTGCGCCGAGCAGTGCGGTGAGGATGCCCAACGGCAGCTCGTTGGGCCGGTTGGCGGTACGGGAGAGCAGGTCGACCAGTACGAGGTAGACGGCCCCGAGGAGTGCGCTCAGCGGGAGTAGCCTGCGGTGGTCGGCGCCGAGGGCGAGACGTACCAGGTGCGGGATCATCAGGCCGACGAAGCCGATGCCGCCCGCGACGGCGATGACGGTCCCGGTCAGGAGTGCGCTCACCACGAGCAGCACCGCGCGGGTGCGGTGCACGTCCACGCCGAGCGATGTCGCCGACTCGTCCCCGGCGAGCAGTGCGTTCAAGCGCCGCCCGAAGAGGGCGAGCAGCATCGCCCCGAGCGCCACCACGGCGGTGACGGTGGGCAGTTGACTCCAACGGGCGCCGGAGACGCTGCCCAGCATCCAGAACATGACGCCGCGCAGCTCGTTCGGTGTGGCCCGCAGTTGCACGAAGCTCGTCGCCGACAGCAGCACGTAGCCGACCGCGACCCCGGCGAGCACGAGCCGCGTGGGCGCGAGCCGTCCCCTGCGTTGTCCGAGCGCGAAGACCAGCATCCCTGCCAGGAGTGCCCCCACGAACGCCGCTCCGGAGACGCCGAGTCCGCCGAGCCCCGCCCCGCCGAGCGTGATCACGAAGACCGCGCCCAGCGAAGCTCCGTGCGAGAAACCGAGGACCGTGGGATCGGCGAGCGGGTTGGAGACAAGGGTCTGGAGAACGGCGCCGGAGACGGCGAGTCCCGCCCCCACGACCGCCGCGAGGACGACACGCGGGGTGCGGAACTGCCAGACGATCTGGTCGAGGGCGACGTCGTCCACGGGCCCCCGGCCGGTGACGTGGTGGACGAGGACCGTCCACACGTCGCCGACCGGCACGTTGACCGTGCCGATGCCGACGGCGAGGACCATCGAGACCAGCAGCGCGGTGGTGAGCACGAGGACGCAGGCCCACAGCGGGAGACGGATCAGAAGACTTCGGGGTGCAGCATCCTGGCGATCTTCTCGACCGCCATGTCGTTGCTGGGACCGAGGTACATCGAGTCGGACAGCACCACGAACTTGTTCTTCTTGGCTGCGGGCCACTGGGGGAACTCCTTGAGCAGCTTCTTCGCGTATGCCGTCGGATCCGGGTCGTTGTAGCTGACGACCACCAGGGCGTCCACGTCGGTGGCGGCGACCTTCTCCTTGCTGAGGTCGGCGAAGGAGGTCTTCGACGCGCTCGCGAAGGCGTTGCTGCCGCCGGCCTTGGCGAGGATGTCGTTGTAGATGCCGTGGGCGGCGACGGAACTGAAGTCGTTGCCGCCCATGGTCATGTTGGAGAAGATGACCATGACCTTCGGCTTCTTCGCGTCGCCGACCCTCTCCGCCACGTCGGCGATGTTCTGCCGTTCGGTGGCGACGAGCTTCTCGGCCCTGTCCTCGACGCCGAAGGCCTTGCCCATGTCCCGCAGCAGTGTGTAGCTGTCGTCGATCGTCATGTTCAGGTTGTCCTGGCCGCAGCCCTCGGGCGAGACGTAGGTGCGCGCCCCGACCTCCTTGAGCTGCTCGCGGGTGGCGAAGCCGTTCTTGGCATCGAAACCGTAGGACATGGTGGAGAGTACGAAGTCGGGGCGCAGACCGATCATGGCCTCGCGCGGGATGTCGAAGGCGTCGTTCGGCTTCACTCCGCCCGTGGGCAGCTTCTCTATCTCCTCGGCGCGCCCGGGGACTTCGGACATGCCGTAGGACTGCTGGTTGGAGACGATCCGGTCCCCCTGGCCGAGGGCGAGCAGCGTGGACACCTCGGCTACCGAGGCCCCGTTCATCACGACGACCCGGCTGGGGGCCCTGTCGAACTTCTGG
Source organism: Streptomyces sp. NBC_01363 (assembly GCF_026340595.1). Taxonomy (GTDB): domain Bacteria; phylum Actinomycetota; class Actinomycetes; order Streptomycetales; family Streptomycetaceae; genus Streptomyces. The sequence goes on along the minus strand of NZ_JAPEPF010000001.1, from coordinate 1,893,099 downwards.
TTCAGCCCGCAGTTCTTGAGAGTGACGGGGTACTCGCCCCGCGCGGCGGGGGACGCCTTCTGGGCGGCGCCCGTCTTCTTGCCGTCCGCGCCGGAGCCGGATTCCGGTTCGGAACAGCCGGCCGCGGCGAGACACAGGAGGGTGGCGAGGGTGATGGCTGCCGGCCTGGGTGTCGGCATGGAGTTCTCCTCGGTGATCAAGTGGGCGCGTCAAGGCGCTGTTGCAGGAGTCGGGGGCAGGGGCGGGGAAGTTCCCGGCGGTCGGGGCGTGATGTACGTGACGTAGGCGATTGCCCGGCCCGGTGGGCGGGGCGCGAGCGTGTACGTACGGAATGACAGGCCCGGGGCAGCGCCCGGCCTGGCTCGTCCGGGCGCGCGGCAGCACTCCACACACCCCATGTGATCTACATCACACCCCGGGTGCGGGAACTCTCGCACCTCTCGCACCGACTCCTGTACGTCACCGTCCCCACCGGTCCACGCACGAGGAAGAATCGATGACCGAGACCACGCCTGCCGCGTCACCGCCGCCCCGGCAACGCTCGGCCGAGGAGACCGCCCCGGTCGAGGACTTCACCACGTCCGCGCCGAGCAACGCCGGCGGCACCTGGAGCGGGCTGCGCCCCCTCCTGCTCCGCCTGCACTTCTACGCGGGCATCCTCATCGGCCCGTTCCTGCTCGTCGCGGCCGTTACCGGACTGCTCTACACGGCCACCCCGCAGATCGAGTCCGTCGTCTACCGCCACGAGCTGAAGGTCACCCCGCACGGCGAGCCGAAGCCGCTCACCGCTCAGGTGAACGCCGCCCGCGAGGCGATACCCGACGGGCAGCTCGTCTCCGTCACGAAGGGCGCGGGGGACAGCGACACGACCCGGGTCACCTTCGACGTCAAGGGATTGCCCGAAGGCTACACACAGACCGCCTTCGTCAATCCGTACGACGCAGAGGTGCGCGGCACGCTGCGCACCTTCGGCGAGTGGCTGCCCGTGCGGTCCTGGTTCGACGGCCTGCACCGCACCCTGAACCTCGGCGACTTCGGCCGCAACTACAGCGAGATCGCCGCGAGCTGGCTGTGGGTCGAGGTGCTCGGCGGGCTCGCGCTGTGGCTCGGGGCGCCGCGCGGCCGGGAGCGGCTGCGCAAGCTGTTCGTGCCGCGCCGGGACCCGAAGGGGCGTAGGCGCACGCTGTCCTGGCACGGGGCGGTCGGGCTGTGGGTGTCGATCGGCTTCCTCGCGCTCTCGGCAACCGGGCTGACCTGGTCGGCGCACGCGGGCGCGAACATCGGCAAGATCCAGGACTCGCTGGGCGGGGCGACGCCCTCCCTCTCCTCGACCCCCGGTCACGGCACGCACGGCGGCTCGACGGGGGCGGACTCGGGTGACTCCTCCGCGGATGCGGCCGCCGCGAGGGTCGATCTCGACGAAGCCGTCCGCATCGCCCGCTCCAAGGGGCTGCGCGGCAAGCTCGTCATCAGCCCGCCCGCGGACACCGGGAGCGCGTACGTCGTCCGCGAGAACACGCGGCACTGGCCGGAGCAGCAGGACTCGATCGCGATCGACCCGGCCACCGGCAACGTCACGGACAAGTTGGTCTTCGACGACTTCCCCGTCCTCGCCAAGCTCACCCGCTGGGGCATCGACGCCCACATGGGCCTGCTCTTCGGTCTCGCCAACCAGATCGTCCTCGCGCTCATCGCCGTCGCGCTCATCGGGATGCTCTTCTGGGGCTACCGCATGTGGTGGCTGCGCAGGCCCACCCGGGCGAGCGGGACACGGTTCGGCCGGCCGCCGGCGCGGGGAGCCTGGCGCCGGGTGCCGGGCAGGGTCATGGCACCGCTCGTCGTCGCGGCCGCCGTCCTCGCCTACTACCTGCCGCTGTTCGGGCTGCCCCTGGTCTGCTTCCTGCTCGGAGACCTGGCGGTCGCGCAGGCACGACGACGCGAGCGCGAGCGCACGGAAGCGCGCGCCGGGACACCGAAGGAGATGGCCCGATGATCGCCGCCACCGGGCTGCGCTGGATTCTGACGCTGCTCTTCTGCGCGCTCGCCGCCCACGGCCTGTGGCGCGCCGCCGCGGCCCGCTCCCACCCATGGACCGCGCGGCTCGCCCACGCTCTGCACGCGGTCATGGCCCTCGCCATGTTGGCGATGTCCTGGTCCTGGGGCATGGACCTGCCCGGCACGCCGCAGGTGGTCTTCTTCTCCGCCGCCGCGGCCTGGTTCGTGCTGATCGCCCTCGCTCTGCCGAGCAGAACCGAACCGCGGGCGCGCACCCTCGTGAACGCACTGCCGCACGCCGCGATGACCGGAGCGATGGCCTGGATGGTCGCCGCGATGTCCTCGGCCATGTCCATGGGCGCGACAGGCGGGGGCCACGCGCACGACATGCCCGGGATGGACATGTCGGCCCCGGGCGCGACCGCGACGATGACGCTCGGCGACACCGGCGACCGCTGGAGCGCGGGACTGCTCGCCCTCGTCCTGCTGGCGCTCGCACTGTGGTGGCTCGCGAAGGGCTTCGACACGGGCCGCCTCGCGCCCCGCACGGCGAGCGGCGCGGCCTCGGGCGGCGCGGTGCACGCCGCGTGGGACCTGGGCTGTCACGGGCTGATGGCGCTGGGCATGGCGGTGATGTTCGCCGTGATGGTGTGATCCGCGGGAATCGACGCCGGCTGAACGGGCCTCGGCCCGTGCGGCCCCGGGCGCCGGGCGCGCGTCCCGGACCGTGATGCTCCTGGGACGCGCGTGACAGGTGTCCGTTATGTGATGCGCATCACCCGACCGCGGAGGAACTCGCGGCCCGGTCCGGCCGACCTCTGGAGCGTACGAACCGCACTCTCGCCGGAGCCTGCCTCATGGACCACTCGGTGACGCCTTCCGCCCGATGGCGTTCCACCCCCGTGCCGTACGCGCCGCTCGGGGGTTTCCTGCTTCTGCTCGTCGCGCTCTTCGCCGTCTCGTACGGGGTGGGGCACCTCGCCGGGCCGGTCGCCCCCGACATGCGCGGGGTCTCGCACCAGGATGACGCCCCGGGCCCGCACGACATGGGCGGCATGAGCGGGACGGGCCACTGATGGGCCGGGAGACCGCTCCGCGCACCCTCGCCACGACCGATCTGGTCGTCGGCGGCATGACGTGCGCGGCCTGCGTGCGCAGGGTCGAGAAGAAGCTCGGCGCCCTGGAGGGCGTGCGCGCCACCGTCAATCTCGCGACCGGTACGGCCCGCGTCGAGCACCCGGCGGATCTCGGTACGGACGCGCTCGTCGCCGCCGTCGAAAGGGGCGGGTACACCGCCCGTCTCCCCGAGCCGCCCGCGTCCGGGAAGGACCGGGACGACGAGGCGGCCGGCCCCGGTGTCCCGCAGCGGCTGCTGGTGACCGCGCTGCTCGCCGTCCCCGTCCTCGTCCTGTCGATGGTGCCCTCGCTCCAGTTCCGCAACTGGCAGTGGCTATGCTTCGTGCTCGCCGCGCCGGTCGCCTTCTGGAGCGCGTGGCCCTTCCACGAGCGGGCCTGGCGCGGGCTGCGGCACGGCGCGGCGACGATGGACACGCTCGTGTCGCTCGGCATCCTCGCCTCCTTCGGCTGGTCCTCGTACACGCTCTTCCTCGGCGGTGCCGGCGCCCCCGGCATGCGGATGCCCTTCACACTGCTGCCCACCGCCTCGGACGGGCTGGCGCACGTCTATCTCGAAGCGGCGGTCGGCGTCCCGCTCTTCGTCCTCCTCGGCCGCCACCTGGAGGCCCGAGCCCGGCGCGGCACCTCGGCCGCCCTGCGCGCGCTCACCGAGCTCGGCGTGAAGGAGGTGACGGTACGGGACGGGGTCGTGGAGCGCACCGTCCCGGCCGCGCGCCTCGCGGTGGGCCAGGTCTTCCTCGTACGACCCGGGGAGCGTGTCGCGACGGACGGCGAGGTCGTGGAGGGCACGTCCGCCGTGGATCTGTCCCTCGTGACCGGCGAGACGCAGCCCGTGGAGGTTGCGGCCGGCTCCGCCGTCACGGGCGGCTCGGTCAACGCGGGCGGGCTCCTGCTCGTACGCGCCACGGCTGTCGGCGCCGACACCCGACTCTCCCGCATCACGGCCCTCGTCACCGAGGCCCAGGCCGGGAAAGCCCGCGCCCAGCGGCTCGCCGACACCGTGGCCGGGGTCTTCGTACCGGTCGTCCTCACCCTCGCCGTCACCGTGCTCGGCTTCTGGCTCGGCGCGGGCGCGGACCCGCAGCCCGCCTTCACGGCATGCGTCGCCGTCCTCGTCGTCGCCTGCCCCTGCGCACTCGGGCTCGCGACCCCCACCGCCCTCATGGCGGCCACTGGCCGAGGCGCCCAGCTCGGCGTCCTCGTCAAGGGACCGCAAGCCCTCGAAGCCCTCCGCCAGATCGACACCGTCGTCCTCGACAAGACCGGCACCCTCACCTCCGGCCACCTCACCGTCACCGCCTTCACCGCGCGCGCGGAAGGCCCCGGCGCGCAGGAGGTGCTGCGGCTCGCGGCGACCGTCGAGACCGGCTCCGAGCACCCGCTCGGCCGGGCCCTCGTCCGCCACGCCGAGCGCTCCCTCGCCGAGGGCGCAGTCCGGCCCGACGCGCTCAGCGGTTTCACCGCGACGCCCGGCAACGGCGTGCGCGGACACGTGGACGGACGGCTCGTCGAAGTCGGCGCCCCCGAGGGCGAGCTGCCCGAGGAGCTGGGCGCGGCCCTCGCCACCGCCCTGGAAGCCGCCCACACCCCCGTCCTGGTACGTGTCGACGGGCGGCCCGAGGCCGTCCTCGCGCTCGGCGACGTCGTACGCCCCGGCAGCTACCACGCCGTGGACCGGCTCCGCCGCCTCGGCGTGCACCCCGTCCTCGCCACCGGGGACCAGGAGGAGCCCGCGCGGGCCGTCGCCGCCGCGCTCGGCATCGACGAGACGTACTCCCGCTGCACTCCCGAGCGCAAAGCGGAACTCGTCCGCGCGCTGCGCGCGGAGGGGAAGCGGGTCGCGGTCGTCGGGGACGGCGTCAACGACGCGGCGGCACTCGCCGGGGCCGACCTCGGCATCGCGATGGGCACCGGCACCGATGTCGCCATCGGCGCCGCCGACGTCACCCTCGTCCGCGACGACATCGAAGCCCTCGCCGACGCCGTACGCCTCGCCCGCCGCACCCTCGCCACCATCCGCGGCAACCTGCTGTGGGCCTTCGGCTACAACGTCGTCACCATCCCGCTCGCCATGGTGGGCCTGCTCAACCCGATGCTCGCCGCCGCCGCGATGTCCCTCAGCTCGGTCCTCGTCGTCCTCGGCAGCCTCCGCCTGCGCCGCTGGCAGCCCGCCGCCGTCGCGCGGCGCCGGCGCCCCTCCCCCGGGGCGGCCTTCTGATGCCCGTTCCCTCCGCGCGCCTGCGCGCCCCGCTCGCCGCCGTCGGCGTTCCCGTCCTCGCCTGCGCCCTCGCCCTCTCCGGTCTCGGCGCCTGGACGGCGAGCGGACGTGCCGGGAGCCCGCCGCACGTGGCCGTCACGAAGGCGTACGTCTACCAGCCGCTCGGCTCGACGCCCGAGACCGCCGCCTTCCTCACCCTCACCAACGACGGCGGCTCCGCCGACCGGCTCGTGAAGGTCACCTCGCCCGACACGGCCGCGCCTCCCGCGCTGAGCGAACACCGCATGACGTCCTCCCGCGCCGCCTACCGGCAGCCGGTGGACTTTGTCACCGTCCCGGCCGAGGACGGGCTCACGATGACCCCGCACGGGATCGACGTGACCGTACGGCCGAAGGGGACGTGGCGGCCCGGCGAAGAGGTCTCCTTCACGCTGCGTTTCACGCACGGGAAGCCGTTGAAGGTCCGGGCGGTGGTGGTCCGGCCCGGTACGGAGACGGACCACCCTCTTCGCCCGTAGCGCCATGCCCCGCACCGCCGCCTGTTCCCGCCGCATATGCCGGAACTCCGCTCCAGCAAGCATGTTTCCGGCATTGACGGCAAACAGGACGCCCTGCCATGTCGCCCGGCCCCCCGCGATGGGAGGATGAGGCGCCATGGAAGCGGGACCGGTCGGACGCGCGGTGAGGGCGGCGATGTTCGCCGCCGTCTCCATCACGCTCGCCGCGACCGGGCACGTCCTCATGTCCGAGGCCCCGATTCCCTTCTGGGTGCTCGCCACCGGCTTCCTTGCGCTCGCAGTTCCCGGCTGGTGGTTCGCCGCCCGCGAACGCGGCCCCTGGCTTGTCACGGGCCTCGCCGTCGCGGCCCAGGGCGTGCTGCACAACGCCTTCGCCGCCGCGCAGTCCGCCCTCGGAACCATCGGGGGTACGGTCACGCGGACCGCCACCACGACATCGCCCGCGCGCTTCCTGTACGACAACCTGTCCTCGACGGACGGCGACAGCACGGAGTACGGCGGTTCGGGCTCGTACGAGGCCGGAGCGGGCGCGGCGCCGACGGACGCCATGGCGGGCATGCACCACATGGCGGGCATGGACCACTCGGCCGCGAGCGGCGCGACGACCGGCATGGAACACATGGCCGGCATGGATCACGCCTCCGCCATGGGTCACATGGGCTCGATGGGCCACATGGGCCACGACATGGCCGGGATGTCCTCGACGGGGATGCTCGCCGCGCACGTCCTTGCCGCCCTCGTCTGCGGCGTGTGGCTGGCCCGCGGCGAACGCGCCGCCTTCCAGGTCCTGCGCGCGGTCGCGGGCCGGCTGCTCACTCCCCTTCATCCCCTTCTCACAGCGCCATTGCCGGCCCCGCGCCGCCGCCTGCGCCCCCACCGGGGCCTGAGCGACCGGCTGCCGCTGGGCCTGCGGTGCGCTCGCGCGCGGGACCGGCGCGGGCCGCCCGGGGTGCTCGCCGCGTTCTGAGGACGCGGCAGGCATTCCGGAGGACGTACACCCCCTGGCACGCGACCGGTCGCCGACCGGTCCGCCGCCGTGCCCGCACGCAGCGGGAGTCCTCCGGCACACCCGGCCCCGAAGGGCCCGGGTGCCCCATTCACCGGAGACCCGGACCCGTCCCCCGCGCCGCCCCGCGCGCCGTAGCCGCGGCGCGCGACCCCGCGCCGTGACCGGACGCCCGGGTGCCGGACCGATCCGTGAAGGACACACCTGGCGATGAACACCACACTGCCCGCCCCGCGCGGGTCACAGTGCGCCTCCGTCCCGCGCGACAGGACGGCGGAGGACACCGCCTCGACCGGCTGGGCGCTCGCCGCCCGCGCCGGGGACCGCGAGGCTGCCGACGCCTTCGTACGGGCCCTGCACCGCGACGTCGTGCGGTACGTGGCCCACCTGTCCGCCGACCCGCAGGCCGCCGAGGACCTCGCGCAGGACACGTTCCTGCGCGCGCTGCGCACTCTGCACCGCTTCGAGGGCCGCTCCTCGGCCCGTACCTGGCTCCTCACCATCGCGCGCCGCACCGTCGTCGACGACTTCCGCAGGGCCGCCGCGCGGCCCCTGCTCGCCGACACCGACGACTGGCGCGCGACCGTCGAGCGCGCCCAGCCGACAGGGCTGCCCGGCTTCGAGGAAGGGGTGGCGCTCCAGGAACTCCTGGCCGCGCTCCCGTACGACCGTCGGCAGGCGTTCGTTCTCACCCAGTTGCTCGGACTCTCCTACGCGGAGGCCGCCCGCGCGGCGGGCTGCCCGGTCGGCACGGTCCGCTCCCGGGTGGCCCGCGCGCGTACCGCCCTGACCGCACAACTGGAGCGCGGCGAGGCGGAGGCCCTGGCGCCGGCCGCCTAGGGTCTTTCGTTTGGATCAGGCCGGATCAGGGAGCGGGGTCTGGTGCGTGCGATCGCAAGGCGGAGGAGGGAGGCATGGCGGAGCCATGGCGACCGACGACAACGCGGAGGGGGTCCCCCTGGGCCTCAAGGCCTTGGGGGAGTGCGTGCCAGACCCCGCGAGCCCGGCCTGATCCAAACGAGAGGCGACGACTTCGGCCAGCGCGTCCGGATGAGCGCCACCCAGTTCGCCGACCTTGTCACCGAGGCGAGGGTCGGCAGGCTGGACGTGGTGACGACGGCCTGAAAGCCGACGCCCGAACCGGCCGCGTGAAGCGACCGGGGAGCACGGACTCGGTGCGGGCGAACCTCACTCACCGCACAGGGAAGCCGAAGGAGTACCCCTGCTGCTTCAGCCAGGGCAGGATCTCGCGCAGCGCGGCCAAGGTCTGGGAGCGATCCCCGCCCGCGTCGTGGAAGAGGACGGTCGGCCCGTTGGAGATCTCCCTCTTGACGGTGGCGACCATGGTGTCCACACCGGGACGCTCGAAGTCCTTGGAGTCGACGTTCCAGCCCAACGGCCGCATCCCCCGGGACGCGGCAAGGTGCCGGCTGTACGGGGTGAAAGCGCCGCCCGGGGCCCGGTAGTACTGCGGCCGGACGCCTCCGGACGCCTTGGTGATCATGCGTTCGGCATCCAGGATCTGCTGGGACTGGTACGCCTCGGACTTGGTGTCCATGGCGGTGTCGTGCGAGATCGTGTGGTCGCACAGCCGGTGCCCGGCCGCCACGACCTCCTTGACCAGGTCCGGGTGTGCCTGGGCCTGCGTTCCCACCATGCAGAACGTGGCCTTCACACCGTTGTCCTTCAGCAGTTGCAGCACCTGCGGCGTCCAGACCGGGTCCGGTCCGTCGTCGATGGTGATGTTGACGCCCCGGGCGCCGCGGTCCGAGGCGTGCGCGATGTCCGCCGCCACCTTGGTCACGGTCCCGTCCTGGGGCCGGGCGTCCGGCGATGAGACACGCGCTTGCGGCTGCCGCCCTCCGGCGGTGTCGGCCTGCGCGGTCCACACCGAGGTGGCAGCGGCCACCGCTGTCACTCCGAGCGCCGCCGCGAGAAGCCGGCTGTGCCATCCCCTTCCCTTGTGCTTCGCCATGTCCGCCCGCCCCTTTGCTGTCTCCGCCGATGCCCTGCCCTCATCAAGACATACGAAGGCCCGTGCAAGCTCCCCCTGTTACCGATCGCAGACGAATCCGCAGGGGACCGGCGACAAACGCAGGAGCCCCGCGACAGATGAGGGGGCGCAACGGCCTCCGGGAGGGTGCCGGCGGGGGCGGCAAGCGCAGATCCGCTCGGCGCCCTCCCGAACCCCGGTTGACCAGCAGATCCACCTGTCCCGACGAGCCCGAGCCATCCCACCGGCAACATGAACCCCGGCGCCTGTCCGACGCGACAATCGGGCCGGCGGCCTGCTTGCACGCCCCGACAAACGAACGAAGAGCCCGTCAGCAAGCTGACGGGCTCTCGCGAAAGACCGAGGCTAACCTGCCATCAGGTCAGATCGTCGGTGTCTCGTCGACGATCTCCTTGTGCGGTTCGACAATGAACCTCCAGCCATCGCTGGGCTCCAGGAACCGCACTCGGGTCGGGTAGATGTCCAGGGCACGGCGGTCGCGGTTCTGGTTGTTCGTGTTCTTCCGCCCCCGGGCCGGCTCCTCGTACAGGTCGACCTTGACGTCCGGCACCGCGACGGTTTCCTCGCTCCAGCGCTGAACGATCCCCGCGCCGAACGCGTCCCGTGCGGCGGAGTAGAGCGACTCCAGGGATTCCTTCTTCCCGTCAGGCACGAAGAGGGCGAGGTTCAGGAGGACGCCGGCACTCTGGAGAACCTCGATTTCTTCCCCTGCCTTGTCGGCAATCCAGATCCCGCGCTCTTCGGAATTGTCCGGGAGGACATGAATTTCCTCACCGAAGATCGTCCTCGCAGTGAAGGACCCTCCCTCGAAGTTCTTACCCGGCCCCGTAAGGAAAGCCGGAGCGTAGCAGTCGAGAGGAAGGCCATCCATCTCCGCCGAGACGAAGATGTCGTCCTGGAGGCCCAATTCCGAAACCTCTCCGGCCGTAAGACGTCGAGCCGTAACCTTCTCGGTATTCACGCCATTCCCCTTTTTTCGCGGCGTCCTGTAAATCCATTAGGACTATACCACGAAAACGAACAGCCAATCCCTTTACGCACACCTCCGCCCTCACGGCAGTGCAGTCAAACCCTCCGAGTAATTTCTTCCGACAGAACAACAGACAAATCATCTCGTATCGCCGGGCGAAACACAGCCCTCATAGAGAAATGCGGCGAGGCCCAAGAGGTGACTCACTGCTTCGGCGGGGTTTTCGGAACCAAGTCAGCCGCCAAGTGGAATGCGAGCGGCCTTGACCGAATGGCAACCAGCGACCCAATCGGGCGAACCACGGCGGTCACCTCCCCCGATCACCAATGCGATCACCAACGCGATTGGCGGCCACTGGAACCGCGCCAATGATCCCGGGATCGACCTCGTCGGGGCCGACCACTCCCTCATCGCCAAGAAGATTCCCCTTGCCGGCCCGGTCAATCAACCGGAGAACAAACCCTTCGACAACCGCAACCTCGCCCGCCTCCCTATTCACCGCTCACAACCGCCAGGTGCACACGACGCAATATCCTCCGCCCTCATGCCCCATCCGTGTCCTTCGGAGCGGTGAACAGCGGTCCGTCAGGATGCCGAAGCACCCAACCGACCGCGCCCCTGATGCTGAATAGGGGAAGATCAAATCGTGCATGAACGCCGCAGGCTCCGGTGGTTCCCGAACTCAGAGCGCGGAATCGATTCTCGTCACCCGCCCCATGACGAAAGCCCTGGTAAGAGATCAGGGCGGGTCTATTATCCAGACCACTTTTGCGCCGCCCCGGGACCAGGGATTCCACTCCGTCACCCCTCATCGCGAAATCGAATTCAGGCGGCCTGTGTCACGCACGCGGTTGGGCCATCTCTTTCGAGACCTTGCCGGGCCCGTCGGCCCGGGAGCGGCTTCTTCCGGCCACTTCCGCCCCGGCCGCGGTGTTTCCTGCCCGGCCGGGGCGGCGGTCGCGCAGAGTGGTCCGTATGACGACACCCGCAGAGCTGCTCCGCTCCTTCGCCCGCACCCGCGCCTCGCTCGACGGCGAGGACGTCACGTACTGGTGGTCCGGAGACGTGTACTCCTGGGCCCCGGACGAGCCCTACCAGCGTGTCTTCGGCTTCGAAGGGCTCAACGTCGCCCGCCTGGTCCCGGACGCCGAGGCCGGCCCGGACGCCTACCAACTGCTCACCCGCGAGGCCGCCTTCTACCTGGACCCCGTCACCCGCGAGATCCTGGAGACCTGGCAGGACCTGCCGGTGGTGCACGTCTGGAACGACCCGGCGAACCAGAAGTGGCGCCGCTTCCCGATCCCGACGACCGAGCTCGGCGGACAGGTCTGCTTCAGCCTGGAGATCCCGCTCGCCTACCCCTCGCCGCTGCCGGTGGCCCAGTACCCCGTCCACTCGGCCGGCGACACGTACAAGGCTCTGGAGCTCTTCCAGTTCTTCGCCGACCGCGCCGACCTGGCCGGCCCGGCACCCAGCGTCCCGGCCACCATGTCGTGGACCCGGATGTCCCCGTGGCTCCCGTGGATGGCCCGCGGCCAACGGCCCGGCGGCCTCACCTTCCACTGCCGGGGCCGCAAGCTCGGCTCGTACGCCGAGGTCCCCGAGCGCACCCGCGCCTACATCGCCGACCACCACCCGGAGTTCGCACAGGCCCCGGAGAAGTGGAGCGAGCCGAACGAGACCAGCTGGACGTACTTCCGCAAGCTCAACCCACCGAAGTAGCGGTCGACACCAGCGCCTGTTGCCGCTGATCAACGACCTGTTCATGACTGGGGTGTTCTGTTGGGTCCGTTGACGGTGGGCTTTTATTGACCGATCGTTCTATATGGATCCAGGGTCTCCTGTGTGGCCAGGACCAAGGAATTCGATCCGGACGCCGCGCTGCAGTCGGCCCTTGAGCTGTTCTGGCGGCGCGGCTACGAAGCCACGTCGATGGCCGACCTCGTCGAGCACCTCGGCATCGGTCGCGCCAGCATCTACGCCACCTTCGGCAACAAGCACGAGCTGTACCTGAAGGCCATGGACCGGTACTCGGAGGGGCGCGACCCCCTTCTCCTCGCCGAGTTGTCCCAGCCGGGGCCCGCCCTGCCCGCGGTGCGGGCGGTGGTACGGCGCTTCGCCGCGGAGGCCGTCTCCCCCGAGGGCCGGCTGAATGGCTGCCTCATCACCAACACCGCGGCCGAGCTGGCCCCGCACGGCCCCGCGGCAGCCCGTCGGGTCGAGATCAGCTGGGAGCACGTCGAGACCCCGCTGCACTCCGCGCTCGTACGGGCCCAGGCCCAGGGCGAGTTGCCCGAGGGCCGCGATCCACGCGCACTTGCCCGCATGCTGCTCGTCCTGCTGCAGGGCGTACGGATCGTCGGCAAGGCGTCCAGCGACCCCGCCCGGGTGCGGGATGCGGCCGAGCAGGCGCTGACCCTGCTGGACTGAACCGACTTCACCGGAGCCACCGGGCTCCGTGCGGCACGCCGCATACCGCTTACCGCATACCCACATAATGGACCGATCGTTCAAATACGGGGGCAGGGGCAACACCGCCAGGGAGACCACCCGAACAGACCTCGGCCGCCTTCGTACCGTTCACCGTCGCGCTGATCGCCTCGGGCCAGGCGGCGGGGCCGTGGACAGCTCAGAGCGCGAGTTCGGTTCTCGTCACCCACTCTTGAGCGAAGGCCCAGGTCGGCGACCTGGGCCTTCGTCGTTCATCCTCGATGGAGGGCCCTGGGGGCAGCGGCGTCACGCGTCGGCGGTGCCGCGGTCCGTGGCCGGGTCGAGGGTGTCGGTGTCCTCCATGAATGTCAGCATCCGGGCGTTGACCAGGTCGGGGTAGTCGATCTGCGGTCCGTGGCCGGTCTCGGCGATGATCTCGGCGCAGGCTCCGGGGATCAGGCGCGGCACCCGTTCCAGTTGCCGCTGCGGGTGCACCAGCAGGCTGCGCCTGCCCATGATCAGGTGGAACGGCGTCCGGATGGAGCCCAGTTGCTCGTCGGACAGCGGCAGGGGCGCGGGCCGGCGGATACGAAAGGCCCGTACGCCCGTCCGGATCATCGCTCGCAGCTCCGGCACGACGAGGACCGGCTGCTCCAGCCAGGCCGCCAGGCGCGGGCGCAGCGCCTTGGGCGCGAAGGTGGCGAAGAGGCTGGCGAAGACCCAGGCGAAGAAGCGCAGGCCCACCTTCTCCAGGCCGCCCGGATCGAGGGCGGTGACCGAGGCGAGCCTGCCGGGCCGCAGGTGCGCCTGGTTGATGACGAGCCAGCCCCCGTAGGAGGAACCGACGAGGTGGACCCGGTCCAGGCCGAGCGCGTCGAGGGTCTCGTCCATCCACTGGGCGGCACGCTCGGGCTGCCACATGGGCTCCCGGTGCACGCTGCGGCCGGGGTCGCCAGGGGTGTCGAGGGCGTAGACGGGACGTTCGGCGCCGAGCGCCCGGGTGTTGGGGTACCACTGCGCGGAGCAACCGCCCGCTCCGTGGATGAGGACGACCGGGGTGCGGTCCCCGGCGGCCGGGTCGGTGGGTCCGTACCGGTAGACGTGCGTGGTGCCGAAGCGGGTCTCGACGTCCGTCTCGGAACGGGCCGGCGCGCCCAGCGCGTAGACGGCCTCGCAGGCTGCGAAGTACCGGTCGCGCAGGGCGTCGTTGACATAGCGGCCGACGTCGCGGCGGACGCGGGTTGTGTTCTCGGGCACGGCGGCACCTCCGGTGAGGACTCGTCCTTCGTGATACGACCGTACCATCATGCTGATACAGCGGTACCATGAAGGAGTCCGGGGCGGCGGACCGCACGGCACGTCCGGCAGCCGGACCGCGCAGGCAGGACCGACGGGTGGAGAGACGAGAGCATGCCGAAACGCGTGGACCACGAGGAACGGCGCGGCCAGATCGCCGAGGCACTCGTCCGGGTCGCCGGACGTCGCGGGCTGCACGCGGTCGGCATGCGGGACGTGGCGGCCGAGGCCGGCGTTTCGCTGCGGCTCGTGCAGTACTACTTCGGAACCAAGGAGAAGCTGCTGCTCTACGGGCTCCAGCATCTGACCGACCGTTTCACCGCACGCGTGGGCGCCCGCCTGCGGGCCGAAGGCGCGGCCCCGGGCCCGCGCGCGACCGCCGAGGCACTGCTCCTGACCTCCCTCCCGACCGACGAGGAGAGCCGGACGTTCCACCTCCTCTACACCTCGTACGCGATCCTGTCCGTGACCGACGAGGCGCTGGCCGCCCAGCCCTTCATCGACAACCCCGACGCCGCCGAGGACGCCCTGACCGGTCTGGTGCGGCAGGCCCAGGAGTCCGGTCTGGCCGATCCCGGCGTGGACGCGCGCACGGAGGCCATCGGCCTGCTCGCCATGGCGGCGGCCATGGGCACCAGCATCCTGGTGGGCCAGCGGCGGCCCGAGTCGGCCGCCGAGGTACTGCGCCACCACCTGGACCGCATCTTCACGTCCTCGGGTGACCGCCCTCCGTCGACATGACCGCGCGAGCGCCGAGGCCCCGTCGGTCGCCGCGATGCGCTTGCGCGAGCGGCATCGGCTCAGGGCCCGAGTGGTCACAAGTCACGGCACAGGCGAGCAATGGGTGGCCGCTGGGGGATTCGGCCGACTCCCGCCGGACGGCTCCGACCCGGACGGCTCCGACCCGCACGGTGAGCTGTCGCCGGACCTGCGCACACTGATGTGGGAGTGACGTGCGAGTGAGCTGAGGGGGAGGAACGCGTGGAGAACTGGGCGCGGCGGCATCGTGGGTGGGTCTGGGGTTCGGTGTGCGGGCTGGTCGTACTGGTGGTCGTCGGGTTCTCGGTGCGGGTGCCGGTGAAGGAGTGGTGGCTGGCGCGGGAGGCGTGCGGGGGCGAGCTGCCGGCGGGGGACCTGAAGACGGTACGGACGGATGTGCCGCTCGGGTCGGAGAAGGAGTCCTTCGACGCGGAACTCGGCGAGTACCACTGCGTACTGACGAGCGACCAGGGCAGGGTCGTGGTCGCCGTGGACGCCTTTCTGGGTGGGGCGGACCGGGAGAAGCAGATGTCGTTCATCGGCAGCTCCTACCCGCCGCACGCCGTGCTGCCGGGCGGGCTGCCCGGCTTCGAGGACGAACACAGCCTCGTCTATCTGATGCCCGAGTGCCCGCGCGGCGGCAAGGAAACCTCCAGGGAGCCCCGCAGGCTGCTGGTGGGGACCTGGGCCTACTTCGCCGAGAGCCGCGAGGAGAAGGCCGCCATGCTGCGGCTCGCGGTGCGGATGACGAACGTGGTGACCGAGAAGCTCGGTTGTGGTGGCGAGCCGTTGGCTGCGCCGAAGGACGGGGCGGTGCCGGACACGGGCACGTACGTGCCCCGCGCGGAAGCGAAAGGCACCGTCTGCGGTGCGCTGGCCACCACCCGCGTACCGGCGGAGGGACGCGACGGGGTGGTACGCATCGCCATGGCCGACGGCGGGGTCGTCGGGCGTTGCACCCTGCGCGCACCGGGGGAGACCGGCGACAGCACGAGGCCGGGGAAGCCGCTTGTCGAGCTGACCAGTTGGCGGGGGACTGGGGAACGGGCCTGCACGAGATGGACTCGGGGCCCGGCCCGCTGCCGATGGGTGGCGGCACCGCCTGGAAGCCCGCGCTGACCGAGGACAGGGCGTGGGCCGTCGCCCAGTGCGGCGGCGAGAACGTCGGCTTCGCCGCGCACTGGGGCGAGGACTACCCCTATCGGGAAGCGGGCGAGGCGCCCGGTCCCCCGACGGCAAGCGAGCGGAGTGAGCGGCGGGTGCTGTTGCGTGAGTACGTGGCCGCTTTCGCGAAGGACCAGGTACGGCACGGAAGTTGTACGGGGTTGCGGCTGCCGGCGAACCCGTAGGAACGCGCCGGCAGCGAGCGGCGCCGAGGAGCGGGGCCGCTCTACCGAGTGGGCTCAGCCAGGGCCTGTGGCCCGGTCCCGTCGGGTGCGTACCCGCGACGCCCATGACCCCCGAATAGAGGCTGGTCTCGGCGGCGATGAAGAGCCGGTTGCGCTTGACGCCGCCCCAGGAGATGTCGGCCACCACCTCGGGAACGTCGTTGGGTGATTCGGCGGAGCACTTCGCCGCGCTCCCCGAGATCCTTGAGGCGCATGTCATCGCCGGCAGCGCCTCGGTGCTGGTGAGTCAGGACCGCGGCCACCGGGCAGTTGCAGGACGTGCTGCGCCGGATCCACGCGATCGACGGAGTCAACGGAACCCGGGCCACGGTGGTCCTGGAGACCCTTTTCGAGCGGCCGGTCTCCCCGCGCCTCGCTGATCAGGAATGAGCCTTCGAGCCCCCACGCACGGGGATCACGAAGCACGCCGCGGCGGCCAGCACTCCGGCCAGCAGGAAGCCCCGCGCGTAACCGGCCGAGGCGATGAGCCCGCCGAGCAGCGGCGGCGTCAGTGAGGCGGCGAGGTTCTGGCCGGTGTTCTGGACGCCCATGGCCCGCCCCGACCAGGAGCTCCCGGCGAGCTCGGCGGTGGCGGTGAAGGCCAGGCCGTTGGTGCTCGCGGTGATCCCGCAGGCCACGACCATGGCGAGGTCCGTCAGCGGCGAGGGCCAGAGGGCGCCCAGCGCGGTCGCGCCCATGACGACGGCGATGCACACGGACAGCTGCCGCATCGGCCGCATCCGGCTGCCGACCCGGTCGGACCAACGGCCCGCCAGGATCCGTGAGGCGGCCCCCAGCACCTGGGACACCACCAGGAGTTGACCCGTGTGCACGGCACTCCAGCCCCGGACGTCGATCAGGAACACCATCGCGAAGGCGTTCGTCGCGAACTGCGGAACGCACAGCAGCGCGCTGGAGGCATGGACGCGCCACAAGCCGGAGTGACGGTAGGGGTTGGGAGCCGGCTCCTGCCCCACGGACCGCGCGGTACGGGGCGGATCCGAGGTCAACAAGCCGACGAGCACGGCGACGACACCGCACAGCACCGCGCAGAACAGGACGGTCCCTGCCACGCCGCTGCGCGCGGCGAGCGTGGGGACCACCAGAGCGGCGATGCCCATGCCCAACGGAGTCGACGTCTGCCGGATACCCATGGCGAGCCCGCGCTCCCGGGCGGAGAACCATCCGACGACGAGCCGGCCACTGGCCGCGGAGACCGAGGCACTCGCCGCCCCGGCCAGCGCCAGGAGCACGCCCAGGGGAACCAGGCCATTCACCGTGGCCCCCAGGGAGAGGAGTACGGCCGTCATGGCCAGACCGGAGGTGATGACGACCCGCTCGCCGAAGCGGTCGGCCAGGGCGCCCCAGGCTATGAGCGTCAGCATGAGGCCGACGGTGGGGCAGGCGATCAGCAATCCGACCTGGCTGAGCGTCAGCCCGTCGTCCCGCCTGAGCGTCTCCGAGGTGTACGGAAGCCCGTAGAGAAAGGTGCAGGCGACCGTCTGCGCCGCGGTCCCGAGAGCCAGCATCATCCAACGGCGCACGGCAGTCCTCCCTCGCCCCTCGTCCTCCCTGGTGCGTGCAGGATGAAACTATGACACCTCATCCACCATGCAAGACAGGTTGTCTCACATAATGGTCGGAACCGGAACCGTGTACGGACTGGTCGCCGGCGAACAATCTTCGTGAGAGCAACACACCGACTGCGCACAACCTCCCGCAGGTGCCGTCACGTTGTTGCCCGCTCGATCACGAGAGCGAACCTGAACAAGTCGCCGGAGATCCTGGTGGCGCAGTCAGCCGAGACGGCCGCGATGCCCACCACCAGTGCCCCGTCCCCGCGAACGACCACGCCTCCGCCCACCCCCTCGCACGCCGGCAACCCGGCGGCGGACACACCACCCCCGAGCCCCGCGCCGACGACGCCGCCGGGCCAGATCTGTGTGCTCGTCCTCTGCGTCGGTTGATCGTCGCCGGGACTTGCGGGCTCGTGGCAGGAGCGTGCAGTGGCGCCGCTCGTCTGCTCCGCCAGCCGCGCAACGCTCGACCGAATCGGCCCTGACCCACGAACTCCTTGAGATCGCCGCACACTTCCCGAGCCCCCGACTGCCCCGTCCCGGCACTACGATTGGCCCTCAACCGACGGGGGAAAGGCTGAACGATGAGCGATGACACGGGCGTTGAGGAATCGGTGGACGTCACCGTCCCGGTCGACGTGGACGGCCAGACCGTGCATTTCTCGATCGCCCCCGGCGGACGGCAGACGCAGCCCGAGCTCGGCGAGGAGCAGGAGATCAGCTGGCGTCGCCCGACTCTCGCGCCGGTGCTGGACGGACTCACCAACGTGGCCAGGGCCATGGGTACGCGTCTCCAGCAGACCGGGGCGTCGAAGGCGACGGTCGAGTTCGGGTGCGATGTCTCCCTCGACACCGGTCAGTTGCTCGCCGTCTTCGGCAAGGCCACGTCCAAGTCGGCGTGGAAGGTGACGCTCGAATGGACCGCGCCCGAGACACCGCCGGGCACGCCCGCGCCCGGCACTTCCGGCACCCCCGCTCCGGGGACCCCCGGAGCGTAGGCGTGGATGGCTGGAGGAAACTGCTGGAGGTGGCCACCGTCGCCCTGGATCTCCCGGACGACCGTGGTTGCGGGACCGGGTTCGTTCTTGCCCCGGGCACTGTGGTCACCTGCGCCCACGTCGTGTCGGAGGCGACACGGGTACGGGGACGGGTCGTCGCTACCGGGCACGAGCTGGTCCTGACCGTCTCAGCCGATGACTGCTACCGCGCCGCGAACGGCCTCGATCTCGCCTTTCTCCACTACGAGCCGGACGACACGACCTCCTCCGGCCCTGCCCCCGCCCGCGTACTGACCTCACCCCACGCCGCGTTGGGTGATCGGATGTCGGTCTACGGTCATCCGCGCGGGGACTTCCGGGCCGGGCAGTGGGCCGCCCTGGAATACCTGGGCGATTCGCGGCTCTCCTTCGACGACCCCATGGCGATGCCTCGCGCGTACGGGACACCGGTGGGCGAGGGCTTCAGCGGCAGCCCGGTGGTCAATCGGCGTACGGGCGCGGTGTGCGGAATGCTCGTACGGTCCAACAAGGCCGGCAGCACCCACATGATCCCGCTCTCCGAGATCCTGGCCCGCCATCCGCTCACCGAACCGCCCGTGGCCTGGCTGAACACGCTCACCGACGAACAGCTGCGGGCCGGGGAGTTCCGCCATCCCGGCCCGCAGCTGCGGGACTACCTGGCAGCGGCGCGGGACGCCGCGGACGAGCACCCCTACGCGGCGCTGCTGACCGACGTGCGGGACATCCCGCTCTCCTCGGTGTACGTACGGCAGGACGCCTCGCACACCGGCGGTGACGCCGACGAGGACCGCGACCGCCAGCCGCACGTGAAGCGACCGAAGGCCGAGAGCGTGCTCGACTCCGACCGCCATGTGCTGTTCACCGGCGGTGCGGGGTCGGGAAAGTCGAGCCTGCTGCGCCGTCTGACGTTCACCGCCGCCTCCGACTGGCTCACGGACCCGGCACAGGCTCCCCAGTACGTGCCGGTGCGGATCACCGCCGAGCAGTTGCTGAGCCTTCCCTTCCCGGAGGCTCTGGCGACCGCGGTCGGCCGGGACCTGCCCGGTCTGCGGCGTACGCCCACGCCCGAGTTCTTCGAGACGGCGCCCATGCCGGCCGTGGACTGGCTGGTCTGCGTGGACGGCCTCGACGAGGTGCTCGATCCGGACGGCCGCGCCAAGGTCATCCGGATGATCCAGCGCTGGTCCCAGGAGCCCCATCTGCGGTTCGTGGTGGCCACCCGGTCGTTGGTCACCACCGACATGGACCGGCTGCGGGTGCTGAAGCGGTACTCGCTCCTCAGCCTCGGCGACCGGCAGATCGCGGAGGTGGCCCAGGCCTGGTTCGAGGCGCTGAAGGTCCCGGACCCCGAGCAGCGAGCCCAGGAGCTGACGGCCGGGCTCCGGCACGGGCGGCTCGGCGAGGTGGCCCGCATTCCGCTCTACATCACCATGATCTGCGTGGTCGCTGCTCTCACGGAGTTGCCCCGCAACCCCGCGGAGCTGTACACGCGGTTCGTCCGGATTCTGCGGGAAAAGGGTTCGCAACGGCTCGCCCGCACCGAGGCGGGCGTCCACGGCATCACCGAGGACCTGCTGAACAGCGTGCACGACGTACTGCGCCCGGCGGCCGAACTGCGGCAGGGCGGGGATACGCGTCCGCTACTCGACCTGGCCGTCGAACTGCTCGGCGGGCACGCGCCCGATGCCGCTCCCCCGAAAGAGCTGGTCTCCCGTGCGCTCATGTTCACCGGCCTGGTCACACAGATCGGCGGAGACCTCAAGTTCCCGCACCAGACCATCCAGGAGTACCTCGCCGGATGCGCGATCGCCGACCGGCTGACCCCGAAGGACCCGGAGGCGCTCAGGACCGTACGCCAGTCGATCGCCGCCGAGCAGCCCAACATCGTGCTGTTCATCTCCGCGCGCTGGCACGAACGGGGCATGCCTCTCGAAAAGTTCCTGCGCACGGTCGTGGACGGGGGCGGCTGGCGGGACCTGCTCCTGTGCGCCACGGTCCTGAGCGATGGGCTGGTGATCAACGAGGACATGGCGAGGCAGTTCACCCGAGCGGTGCTCAAATTGCACGGACGCTCCCTCTCCGTCGGTGATCTCGAACCGACAGAGGTACTGGCCCGGCTGTACGCGGTGCTCGACCCGGCGGGCGTGGCAGCCGTGGTCCGTAACCCGGCCGCTCCCCATCGGGCACGCGTCGATGCGCTGTGGCACTGTGCGCGGCGCGACAGCGAGTTGGCGGCGCCCCTCGCGGCCGAGCTCGCTGACGAGCCGGACCTCCCCGTCGGCCTGCGCGTATCGGCGGCCAAGCTGCTCGCCGAAGCGGGTGACCCCACGGCGGCCGGGCTGCGCCTCACCGAACTGGCCCGCGACCCCGGCCATCTGCCCGAGGCCAGGGTCAGGGCAGCAGTCGCACTCCTGACCGTGGACCGCGCCGTCGGCACGACGGTCCTCAGCGAGCTCTTCGCGACCAGCGACTTCCCCAAGCAGCACGTCGAATCGGCAGTACTGGGGATTCACGCCGCATCGGACCCCGCCACACGTGCCGTGCTGGCGGACGCGCTGGCCACCAACCCGGTCCTGGACAAGGGCGATCCGTACATTCTCCGTTACCTCGAATGCCGCCTGTTGTCCCCCGACCGGCCAGAGCTCGCGAGGAACCTGCGCATGGACCTCGCAGCCCCCGTGCACCTGCGGTACATGGCGACATGGGACCTGTCGGACGACGAGGAACACCTAGCCGGTTCCGAGGACGACATCTTCTTCTCCGGCATCCTCCGTGACCCGGAGTCCTCCAGCGAGGCCGTCCGTGCAGCCGTCTCCGGCTCCCTCAGGGAGGAACTGGTCGAGCATGCCGCACGGAACACGCAGCTGGACCGGTACACCCGCCTCGAAGCGGCCACGAGACTCGTTCAGCTCGGCAAGCACACCGTCGCGGCGCAGTGCACGGAGGAAGTCCTCTTCGGCTGCTCGGACTTCTGGATCGTCCCCCGCGGGGCCGAGATTCTGCGCGAACTCGGACAGCAGGACCGGAGCCGAGAAATCCTTGTCGGCGCCCTGGACAACGGCGAACTGTCCACCGGTGCTCGCATCCGTTGCGCTCCGACACTGGTCAACATGGGGGCGCAGGACATAATCATCGGCGTTCTGAACCGTCTGGCAGAGGATCCTGACACAGCGGCCCACGAACGGTTGGAGGCGATCACGCAACTCCACGCCATGGTTCCAGCAGCGCCGAACACCTCGTTCACCGCCGTCGCGGCCGATGCCACGTTCCCCGGCGGCGTTCGCCACAGCGCAGCGGAAGAGCTCCTGAACAGCGGGGAACGGGACACAGCCTCGGGGCTGCTGCGCCTCTTGGCCGAGGACCGGCTCGTCGGTACGGGCGCCCGGATCGACGCACTCACCACATTGGCCGAGATCGACCTCCGTGCGGCTTCTGACACGCTGCACCGGATGCTCGACGAGTCCGGGCTGCTGGACGAGCACCTGTGCCGGCTTCTCGACCTCGCCGACGCCCTCACTCCCGACGCGACGCTCCAGGAACGTCTGCACCTCCTGCTGGAGGACCCGGGCGTTCCCGCCGCATCCCTCCTGGAGATCGAAAGCGACTGCAAGCAGTACCGGACGGACATCGTTCCCCTGCTCCGGAAGGGCATCCTTCGGACAGTGGACGATCCCTCAGTCGAGCCGCAGATCCGGGCGCGGGCCGTGGCCCGTTCCTTCGGGTGGGTCCCCTACCCGAAGTGGAAGGCCCTCGTTGCCGAACTGAGCACCGATCCGATGGTCGCCCTCAGCCTGTACGCCGCCCATGCGGGCATGTCCTCGCAAGGAATACACGGTGGGGTCTGGGAGGACCAGTCCCACTACCGGGACCCCGAAAGCATTTCGACCCCGACGGGAGCCCTCCAGGGACTGGATCCCCACACGGCCCTCGCGCGCTGGCTCCGCCTTCTGGAGCAGCGCCGGCCAGAGGCCGTCACCAGCATGCGCAACCTCGGCCGACTGCCCAGGGAAGCTCACGACAAGAAGCGGGCGAACGACCTGCTCCACTCATGGGCTGCCGACCCCGAAGCCCCGTTGGCGGAGAGGATCTCAGCGGCCGAGACCAGCCTCTGGCCGTTCAGGGGCCCCTGGCACACCCTCGCCCGCAACCCGGAAACACCCCCCGAGCTCCGCGTCGCCATCTGCACGTTCCTCGCCACGAGCGGCGCGCACAACCGCATCCCGATCACCCGCGCCCTCGTCGCGGACCCCGCCGCCCCCGTGACCGCGCGGGCGAAGGCCGCCGCCCTCCTCGCCGAGGATCTGGGTGAGGAAGGCCGTGGCGCCCTGCGGGAGCTGTCCGGGACGCACACCACCGATCCCGAGGCGCATCTCGCCGCGGCGGCGGCCTGGGAGGAGCTGGATGTCGGGCGGGAGGCGGTGGCCGCCTGCCTCCGGGTGCTCGACGACGAGCGGTCCGGCGAGCGGTCCTACGCGCGGCACCGGGTCGCCGCGGCGGCGAAGCTCACGCGGTGGCGGTCGTCGCGCGGGCGGGCCGTGCGGACGCTGAAGGGCGTGCTGGGGGACGGCGCGGCGCCCGTCGCCGTACGCATCGACGCGGGCCGGCAGCTGATCGCCGTATCGGAGGTGGCCGAGGCCCATCTGGGGCTGTTGCGGCTGGCCGCGAGTCCGGAACCGGACGCCGAGGAGCGGGCCCACATCGTGGATCTGCTGCCCGCGGACCTGCGCCGGTACGCCGGAGCTGCCACGGAGCGCGGGGCCGGTCGCCCGACCCCTTAGCGCCTTGTCACGGACCGTTGTCCCACCACACCCGGTTGTGAACATTCCGCGTCGAGAGTGCAACTGGCGTGTCGGTCTTGACAATTGCCCGCCTGACCGATGTTAAGATCATCTTACTTCCAGTGGGCTGATGGCATATGGGGGCATTCCGGGAGGGATGAATTCCTCGGCCCCACACCCGGAGGGGCCCTCCCTGAGTGGCGCAAGCCATGGCCCGACCAGCCAGGCACTTGCGGCACATGAGGGAGCGTCAAGCCGTATCCATAGCCATGGCACTTGAAGTGAGTCTCATGACATTTGCACAGGGCCCTCTTCTGTGGGCACTGGTTGTCGTCGCGCTGGTCGCTGTGGGTGCCGTTCTGCGGGCTCGCAAGACCAATATCGGACTGCGCAGACAGAACGCCGAACTCCACCAGCAACGGGATGTGCTGCAGAGACAGCGTGACGAACTCCACGTCGCCTACACCGGCCTGACGCATCAGCACTCCGCCGAGCTGGCCGGGGTGCGCAAGGACGCCGAGGAGGAGACCAAGGCGGTCCTCAAGGCCGCCGTGCGCACCCTCCAGGGGCTCGCGGACGAGCAGCAGGTGGTCATCGAGAACGCGCAGCAGAAGTACGGCGACGACCCCGGCATGCTCGCCGACCTGATGGCCATCGACCACGCCAACAGCCAGTTCGGACGCCGGGCGCAGGGCATCGCGGTGCTGTGCGGCGGCTGGCTCGGGCGCCGGGAGACCGTCGCCTCCGTCTTCGACGTGGCCCGCAGCGCCCAGGGCCGTATCCGGCAGTTCGACCGGGTGCGGGTCAACGGACAGGTGAACTTCTCGGTCGTCAGCAAGGCCGTGGAACCCGTGGCGGTCGTCCTCGCCGAGCTGTTGGCCAACGCCACCAACTACTCCGCCCCCGGCGCCCCGGTGGAGATCAACATCCAGGCCGTTCCGACGGGCGTCTGCCTCATCGTCGACGACGCCGGTCTCGGCATGGGCCAGGAGGAGAAGGACCGCGCGGCGGCCCTCCTCGCGCCGCGGGCCGCGATCAGCGTCTCCAGCCTGGGCATTCCCCCGCAGTTCGGGTTCGCCGTCTCCGGGATGCTGGCCGCCCGCTACGGGTTCAAGGTCTCGGTGGACTCCGTATCCCCCTATGGAGGCGTACGCGCGGTGGTTCTCCTGCCCGACGAGTTGCTGACCGGCGATGTGCCCGCGCCGCCGCCCCCGGTCGCCGTCGAGCGCTACGACGCGGACGTCGCGGCCCTCCCCCGGCGTCAGGCGCCCGCGCCGTCTCCGACCCCTCTGTTCCCTCCGGCCGCGCACCCGGCCGCCGCTCCGCAGCCCACCGGGCCCGCCACCACCGCCGGTGGCCTGCCCAAGCGTCGTCGCAAGAGCCCGGTGTCGGTGGTGCCGTCGGCCGAGCCCGGTCCGGTGCGCAGCAACGAGGAGACCGCTTCCCGTCTGGGCGCGTTCCAGCGCGGAACACGGTCCGGGCGTGACATGACGACGATGGAAGGACCCGAGTTCCAGTGAACCCCGATCTGTCCTGGGTACTCAACGATGTGCTTCAGGTACCCGGAGCACGGCACGCGATCCTGGTCTCCGCCGACGGCCTGCTGCTGGCCAACTCCAGTGAGATCGGCCGGGACGACGCGGAGACCGTGGCGGCCGCGATGAGTTCCATGCAGTCGCTGAGCCGGGCCGTCGCGCCCTTCATCGGGGCCCAGGCCCCGGGCCGCTGGCGTCAGACGCTGCTGGAGTACGACCACGGCTGGATCTTCCTGATCGCGGCGGGCACCGGCGCCTATCTGGCGGCGGCCGCCGCGGCCGATGTGGACATGGAGGCCATGTCCTTCCGCATGCAGCAGCAGGTCACCGCGCTGGGGAAGGCGATGACCACACCTCCCCGCCAGGACGCGGGAATCGACGTATGACGACGCCGGGCGAGGAGCAGGCGGTCAGCAGCGGGTTCGTCCGGTCCTACGTCATCACCGGCGGGCGCGGCCTGCCCGATGCGGAGGGCCTCTCCCTCGTCACCCTGGTCACCATCGCACCCGACCGGCAGCCGCCCCCGAACCCGAGCCCCGAGGTCCGGGCCATCTGGGAGCTGTGCTCCGGCGGCTATCTGTCGGTGGCCGAGGTGGCGGGCCACCTCGGCCAGCCGGTCGGTGTGGCGCGACTGCTGCTGAACGACTTTGCGGAACAAGGCCACCTGATGCGCCGCAAGGCGCCACCGCCGGCTCAGCTCGTTGACAGGAAGATCCTCGAAGAGGTGTTGCATGGACTCCACGTCCGGTTCGGCTGACAGCATCTATGTGCCGGACGCGGTGCGGCGTGCGGCGAAGATTCTCGTCGTCGGGCACTTCGCCGTGGGCAAGACGACGCTCATCGGCACCCTCTCCGAGATCACTCCGCTGCGCACCGAGGAGCGGATGACCCAGGCCGGGGCGCACATCGACGATCTGCGGGGCGCACCCGACAAGGTGACCACGACGGTCGCGCTGGACTTCGGCCGTCTGACCCTCAGCGACGAACTGGTGCTGTACCTGTTCGGTACGCCGGGCCAGCAGCGCTTCGTCGAGCTGTGGGAGGACATGGCGCGCGGCTCGCTCGGCGCGCTGCTCCTCGTCGACCCGGCCCGCCTCGCCGACACCTTCCCGGTGATCGACCTGGTCGAGACGTACGGGCTGGAGTACGCGGTCGCGGTCAACAGCTTCGACCCGTACTCCCGGCATGCCGAGGAGGAGTTGCGCGAGGCTCTCGATCTGCTGCCGGACACCCCGGTCGTGTACTGCGACGCCCGGGACGAGAAGTCGTCCGCGCGGGCCCTGATCACTCTGGTCCAGCACCTTCTGGCACACGTGGCCTGAGAGGCTGTCGGGTGACCTCGGATCGGATAGCGGACGCGGTCTGGTGCGTGCGATTCCAAGGCGGAGGAGGGAGTCAACGCGGAGCGTTGGCGACCGACGACAACGCGGGAAGCGTGCGTGCCAGGGCGTGGCCGCCCGGTCGGAGGTCACCCGACAGCCTCTGAGAGGCTGTCGCCCGACCGCCGTTCGCACGGCCCTGGTCGGGCCATGGCTTCCGGGCCCGTCTTCCGTCCACCGTCCGGGCCCTTCGGGGCCCGCGATCACATCGAGGAATCACACATGGACTCGTCGCCGGGATCCACCCCGTACAGCGCCCCCACCGGGTGTCCGATGCGCGGGGAGCGGCAGACGTCGCTCTACGGGCCGGAGTTCGCGTCCGATCCGCACCGCGTGTACGACGCGTTCCGGGCGCACGGACTCGCCGCTCCGATCGAGCTGGCTCCCGGCGTGGAGGCCACCCTGGTCGTGCAGCACGAGGCCGCGCTCCGGGTGCTGCAGAATCCGTCCTTCTTCGCCCGTGACGCGAGGCGCTGGGGCGCGCTGCGGGAGGGCCGCGTACCGCTGGACAGCCCGGTGCTGCCCATGATGGCGTACCGGCCCAACTGCCTGTTCACGGACGGCACCGAGCATCTGCGGCTGCGCAAGGCGGTCACCGAGAGCCTCGGCCGTCTCAACACCACCCGGCTCAGCCGGGACGTGGAGCGGATCGCCGACTACCTCATCGACCAGTTCATCGAGCGCGGCAGCGCGGACCTGCTCGGCGACTACGCCAAGCTGCTGCCGCTCCTGCTGTTCAACCAGCTCTTCGGCTGCCCCGGTGACATCGGCGACCGGCTGACCCGCAGCATGTCCGCGATCTTCGACGGCGAGGACGTACTCCGGGCCAACGACGATCTGACCGAGTGTCTGATGGAGCTCGTCGCGCTCAAGCGGCGGCAGCCCGGCGAGGACATCACCTCCTGGCTCATCCAGCACCCGGCGGGGCTGCGGGACGAGGAGCTCAAGGACCAGCTCGTCATGCTGATGGGCGCGGGCGTCGAGCCGGAGCGCAATCTGATCGCCAACGCGCTGCTGCTCATGCTCTCCAGCGACACCGGGATCGCGCAGCGGCGGGGTACCGGGATGCTGGTCGAGGACGCCCTCGACGACGTGCTGTGGAACAACCCGCCGATCGCCAACTACGCGACGCACTACCCGGTCCAGGACATCGACCTGGGCGGTGTGACGCTGAAGGCGAACACCCCGGTACTGATCAGTTTCGCCGCCGCGAACAGCGACCCCGCGCTCACCGACGCCCGCCAGACCTTGAGCAAGGGCGCCCATCTGGCCTGGGGCGCGGGCCCGCACGTCTGCCCGGCGAAGTCTCCCGCGCAGCTCATCGCCCTCACCGCGATCGAGAAGATCCTCAACACGGTGCCCGACCTCACCCTCGCGGTGTCGCCCTCCGCGGTCGAGTGGCGTCCGGGTCCCTTCCACCGGGCCCTGGTGTCACTGCCCGTGGTCTTCAGCGCCGCCCCGGCGCGCCGGACCACGGCATCGGCGGCGCAGTCGCCCGTTCCGTCCCGGAATGCCGTCCCGAACGAGACGCCGGCCGCGCACTACGACCACGCGGAGCCGCAGAAGAAGACGAAGGGCTGGTGGAGCTCCTTCCTGGACGTGTTCCGGGTGTGAGGAACGTCTACCTGGACGTGGCGTACGGCTTGTACGCATAAGACGGGCTTTCTTACGCGTAACAGCTGTGACAGGAGAGGAAGTTGAGGCGCGAGCAGCAAACAACAAGGGGCTGAAGCAGGGTTTCTCTGTGATACGGGCAACAACAATCCACGCATGGCTGGCATATGCGGAGGGGTAGGTTCTGCCGGTAACCATGAGCCCAGGTCAAGGAACTCTGCGTGAGCGCAATATGTGGCACAGACAGGCCCCCCGTCGACCGCCGTGCCCTCATCTCCCTCCTGAGACGTCTCAAATCGCCGGAGGGGCAGGCTGATCCCTACCCCTTGCTGGCGGATCTGAGATCCATGGGCGATGTCGTACGCGCTCCCTGGGACGCGTACTTCGTCACGGGCTTCGACGCGTGCAGCGAGGTGCTGCGCGGCCGCAACTGGCTGGCGCCCGACTTCGCCTGGCAGGAACGCCAGGC
The DNA here is from genome assembly GCF_026340595.1 of Streptomyces sp. NBC_01363. Taxonomy (GTDB): domain Bacteria; phylum Actinomycetota; class Actinomycetes; order Streptomycetales; family Streptomycetaceae; genus Streptomyces. The sequence goes on along the minus strand of NZ_JAPEPF010000001.1, from coordinate 1,864,997 downwards.
GGACACCGAGCGCTGGGAGGCCGTCGCCACGCAGGAGATGACCAAGACCCTCTCCCGTCTCAACGCACCCGAGCACACCTGTCAGCGCCGCAGCCTCGGCAACCTCTTCGACCGATCGACCATCACGCGGCTGACCCCGCTCGTCGAGGAGCACGTCACCCGGCTCCTCGACGAGCTGGCCGACAAACTGCGCTGGGGTGAGACCGACTTCGTCAGCACGGTCAGCGAGCAGCTCCCGATCAGCACCATCGGCTCCTGGCTGGGGATACCGCCCGAGGACTACGCCCACATCCTGGAGATCACCCACAACCAGGTGCACGCCCAGGAGCTGCTGCCCACCAAGAGCCAGCTCGCCGTGTCCGCCGAGGCGACCGTCCAGCTGCGCGCCTACTTCACCGACCTGGTGGAGCAGCGCCGGGCCAACCCCGGCAACGATGTCCTGACCGGCTGGATCCACACCTGGGACGCCCAGGAACCCGACCGCGAGGCGGCGGACGAGATCCTCTACCGGCTCACCATGTTCGTCACCATCGCCTCGCTGGAGACCACCGCCACGCTGCTGTCGGCCATGGTGGAGCTGCTCCTGAAGGAGCCCGGCAGGTGGGCGTGGCTCGGGGAGAACCCCGGATACATCGACGCCGCCGTCGACGAGGTCCTGCGGTACGACCCGCCGATCCACATCAACACCCGGATCGCGGCGGACGACACCGTGCTGGCGGGCGTCCCGATCGCCAAGGACAGCATGGTCCACGTCATGTACGGGGCCGCCAATCACGACCCCCGGCGCAACGAGGACCCGGACGCCTTCGACGTCCGGCGCTCCGGAACGCATCTGACCTTCGGGGGCGGGGTGCACTACTGCCTGGGCGCGGCCCTCGCCCGCCTGGAGGCACGCACGCTCCTGACGCAACTGCTGAAACGCTTCCCCACCCTGCGCGCCGTCGCGCCGGCCGATTACGCGTCCCGGCTGGTCTTCAGACGGGTCACCTCGCTGAGCGTGGCGATATGAAGCTCTCGCTCTCGCAGTATCTGACCCCGAACCGGCGGCCGGGCACGGTGCGCACCGAACGCGAGGGCGCCGTCCTCCGCGTGGAGCTGGACTCCCCCGCCACCGGCAACGCGGTCACCGAGGCGATGCTGGACGATCTGCTGATGGTCCTGGCCGTACCGGACCCCGACGTCCGGGTGCTGGTGCTCAGCGGGGCCGGCGACGACTTCTGCCTGGGCGGCGACCGGAACGAGTTCGCCGACTGGCTCGACGACGACCCCACCGGGCGGGGCATCCGGATCGCCGGTGACAAGGCCCGCCGGGTCTGCGAGGCGATCTCCACCAATCACGCCGTCACCATCGCCCGGATCCAGGGCAAGGCGATCGGCGCGGGCCTCGCGCTGGCCCTCGCCTGCGATCTGCGCGTGGGCGCCGACACCGCCGGCTTCCGGCTGCCGGAGCTGGCGCTCGGACTGCCCACCGCCTGGGGCGGCGTACTGCCCCGGCTCATCCATGAGGTCGGCGCCGCCCGCGCCCGTGAACTCATCCTCACCGGACGCGCCTTCGACGCCGCCGAGGCGCACGAGCTGTCGATCCTCCAGCGCATCGTGCCCGAGAGCGACCTGGACGCGGCGGTCACCGCCTGGACCAAGCCCATCGTGCGCCGCCCCGAGGCCGCCCTGCGCGTCACGAAGGCGCTGCTCAACTCCTACGCCGCCCCCACCCGGCTGGCCGACCCGTCGGTACTGGACGCGGAACTCATGGCCACCGTCGCGGCGGCGACCCGGCGGCGGTAGGGGCGACGGTGCCCATCGGCCTGCCGGTCGGGGCCGGGGCGGGGCGGGGTAGTACTTCCCCTTGGTGTCCCGTCCCGGAGCCGTTCCGACAATGACGCCCGCAAGGCGCCTTCGCAGCCGGGCGCGTAGGCCATGCGGTGCCGGCTGCCCTTTCCAGGTTGAGTCTGCGGGCGGGGTGCTTGATGAGCTGTGGCTCGCAGTTTTGGTCCGGTCAGGTCGGCACTCTTTTTGTCCAGCTTTAGTCTGCGAATTCCCTAGGCGCTGGGGTCCGTGTCCGTGATCAGTCGAACCAGACCACGAGTCGCACGTGCTCTGGTCCGTGCAACTCGGCCAGCGTCCGCATCACGTCCCAGACCGGCGCCCAATGGGTCCCTGCCCCGGCGACGGTACTTCGGCTGAGCGTGCCGGACCGATCGGTCTCGCCCCAGTCGGCGGCTGCCAGTTCGGCCCAGCTGATCCAGGTCGTTCCGTGCGCGTCCTGTGCGCCCCACATGTTGAACGCGTCCCGCAGTCCGTCGGAGGCGTCCACCGGCAGACCGCGGCCTTCGGCCAGCGGCCGGAACCCGAAGGAGTTGCGGACGCCGAAGAGGCAGGCGAAGGCGTCGTATGCGTTCCCGGTGTTGAGGAGGAAGAGGTCAATGGCGGGGTGCCATACCGCGTCCTCGTCGTCCTCTCCCCAGATCCGGGCCAAGGGCCTGCACTCGATCATTCCGCTCGCGTCGGTGGACATGTCTGCAGTCTGCCGAGGGCGGACACGGCTCGTCGCCTCGATTTCGTAACGCCCATGAGAGGGGTGCCCTGCCACCCCGCCGGCGGCACCAGTCCCGCAAGGTCACCTCGGGCCTCGCGAGATCCCTCGCAAGGTCTTGCGCGCCGTCGCCGACGACATCAAGCAGATGCCGGGTGAGGCCGGCTGAGGTCGGAAGGTGGGTGAGACCCCAGTGACAGCAGGATGCTGTTGTGCGAAGGTCAAGTCACCTATGCGTACGGGGGGTTGGCATGGCCATAACTTTTGGATTGCCGATAGTGCTCTTATGGCTGGTCCTCGGGTTACTCCCGGTGCGCAATCCCTCGGCGCGGCGGCTGTGGATCGGGATCTACATCGGCATTTCCGTGCTCGCCCTGCTGATCGCGTACCTCTACTGCCAGGACCATGCGCCGGACCCCTGGTCCGAGTCGTCCGACGGGGAGGCTCAGTACTGGCCGCTGATGATCGCGGCCGTCGTCGTGGGGCCGGGGCTGCTGGCGGCGATAGTTCGGCTGGTGGCGTCCCGTCCCGATCCGACGCCGGAGCCGCCCGCCGTGATCTACGCGCAGCCGCAGTACGGGCAGCAGCACCCGCCTCAGCAGCACCAGCCCCCGCAGTACCCGTATCCGGCCCCGTACGACCCGCACCAGCCGCACCAGCCGCACCAGCCGCACCAGCCGCACCAGTATCCGCCGCCGACCTACCAGCCGCCGCCCCACCTGCCGTCGGCCGACCAGCCGGCGCCCAATCCGCCGCCGCAGAGCCCGCCGGCCGCGCCTCCCGCCCCGCCGAGCTCACCGCCCACGGTGTGAAGTCCTGGATTCTCCGGCACAAGGCCCTCACCGCCTGGACGGTAGTGGTCCTGGTTGCCATGGGAGGCTGCCTCGCCGGGTTCGCCGAGCGGCCCGAGCGGATCGATCGCACGCAGATCGCCGGCACATGGACCGGCGACGGTGGCGCACGGGTGGAGCTGCACGCGGACGGCAGGTTCGAGATGTCCGGCATTCCCCGCAGCTCCATAACCTCCAGCTTCATCGATCCGCCCGCCGGGCGACGGGAGGGTGTCCGGCAGCGGGACCTGGAAGCCCGAAGGGGACAGCGACAGCGTGGACAGCATCCTGCTGTCCATTGATGCCGGCGGGTCGTTCTCCGAGGCAACAGAGACCGAGGCGCCGGGTGTGGCACGAAGTGGTGAGAACCCGGTGCTCTACTTCGCCACCGATGTCGACAAGTGGTACGGGTACGAGATCCACAAGGTCGACCAGTAGGGCTTGGCAGCGGGCGCGGTCAGGCCTCAGCCGGTAGAGCCGTCGGTGTGCCGTTGATTCCGGCGATGCGTTCGCGCCAGGGGATGGGCTCGGGTTCGGTGGGGGCGGCGGCGCGGCAGCAGGAGGGGCATTCGGATTCGCCGAACAGGGGGCGGAAGACGTGTGACTCGCCGGGGCCTGCGCATTCGACGAGTTCTCGGAGGGGTGGGCGTTCGTGGGGCTGGTGCTGGACCGGAGGTTCGGGGAGCTTCTGGATGAGGCGGTGGCGCAGGAAGCCGACGGCCGAGCGGACGCCTTCTTGCGGGCGTTCGGCGAGCAGGGCGTGGCGGAGGTCGGATTCGCTCAGGCCGCGTTCGAACCACTTGACGGCCTCTACGGCTAATGCGTGGGCCTCGCTTACGCCCAGGTGGAGTTCGCGGCGGGAGTGGCGCAGGGAGAGCAGGACCCGTTCCGCTCGCGTGAGTTGGGCGGGATCGGCCGTGGTGGTCTGCGGGGTCGGTGTGGGCGTGGGACCTGTCGCGGACTCAGGTTCGGAGGGTGGGTGGGGAGTTGTCTTATCACTGTGGTCTTCTACCGGTTTATAGCCACCGGCCGCCCGAGGGGTCGGCTCGCCGACCGTCGGGAACCGCGTACTCGGCGGCGGGCCCGTGGGGGCGGAGGCGGGGGCGGTCTCTCGCAGGAGGAGTCGCGCCTGCTCACTCGTCAGGGGGTTGTTCACGACGAGTTGCTCGGTCAGCCAGCGGCCTCCCTCACTCTGGCTCCGCCACTCGTGCACGTAGCCGTGCTCGACGAGCTGCCCCTTCGCCTTCTGGTACGCGCGGCCCTTGATGCCCAGTTTGCGGGCGAGTTCGCTCAACGGCTTGCAGATGGCATCGCCCGGGAGGCCCTGGATGTAGAGGAGCAGGATCTTCGCGTCACTGTTCAGACGCGGATGGCGTACGACATCGTTCGATGCCTTCGTATAGCGCGCGGACGGCGCGATAGCATGACGCAACATTTCCGGTGGCCTCGCAGCTCCACTGGTTGTGTAGGCCCTCGGATTGGTGTTGTCGCACCGCCGGGGGCCGCCCTATGCGCACGGGTACACACAGAGCGTGATGACTTGGTCACCGTAGCGTACGTCCCCCATCTCCCGCCACGCGAACGGGACTTCGCACGATCAGGCGGGCCGAAGCGAGCCGTGCCGGTCGTTCGGCGACGGTACGTGCACCATTCGGGAAGAACGTCAGCCACCGCCGCGCGGCAGGCACAGCGCTCTCGGGGCGTCCTTATGCCCGGGGCGTCCAATCGTTCGCGAGGAGGCCAAGGATGGCCTCGTCCGCGTATGCGCCGTACACCCAGGCGGAGTGCCGCAGCGTTCCCTCTCGCGTGAACCCCGCCCTGGTTGCCGCTGCGATCATCGGGGCGTTGTCCGTGAGGGTCTCGATCTGCAGACGCTGCAGTCCACGTACGGTGAATCCGTATGCGCACAGCGCCTGCACGACGTCGACGCCGAGCCCGCGGCCACGGAATGCGGGTCGCAGGGAGATCCCGATGTGGGCCGTCCTGTTGTGCGTGTCGATGCCCCACAACAGGGCCTCGCCGGCCAGCTCCTGCGACTCCAGCTCCACTACGGAGAAGCAGGCCGCCTCGTCCGACGGCGCAGCCACTGCGTAGGGCGACTGCCCCGAGCCCGGCGGGATGGGTCGCCACGGGCGGGAGTCGGCGCGTGACCGCGTGGCCACATCGTCGTACAGCTCGGACTGGAGAACTGGGACATCGCTCTCGTGCCGGGCACGTAGCCCGATCTTTTCGCCATGTATCACGGAGCATTGCTATCCGAGGGGAACCAGCCGATCAACCGCTTTTGCCCCGGCGGTTCCACGCGGGTGGCGGTCGTGCGAGCCCAAGGAGGACGAGCGGACGTTCCGGGTCGCGGGCGTTCCGGGGCGCGGACGTTCCTGGGCGATGCGGGCGATGCGGCCCGCGCAGTCGATCTCACGGCGGAGGGCGGCACTCCGGCCGTCCTGTCCAAGGGGTACGGCGGACCCGCCGCGTACTGCAGCGGCCGTACGTACGACTCCATGCAGGGCGACGACGACGATGACGCCCACGTTCACGAAGGATTGAGGCATTCCTCCGGCCCCGCCGTGCCCCGGCGCGGCCCAGGCACGGCCGGAGCGCGGCACCGCGCCGCGACCCATTGCCCGATCCAGAGAGACTGGAGCGCCTCTTCGTGGCTACCTTCCTTTACCGGCTAGGCCGCTTTTCCTTCCGGAGACGCCGGCTCGTCGCCCTGCTCTGGGTGGTGGTCCTGGCCGCCTGCGCGTTCGCCGCGGCCAAGGCGCCGGCCGCCCCCGAGGACGGGTTCTCGATGCCCGGGACGGAGTCGCAGAAGGCCTTCGACCTGCTGGACCAGCGCTTCCCGGGCAGCAGCTCGGACGGCGCCGACGCCCGGATCGTCTTCGTCGCGCCCGAGGGCCAGAAGGTCACGGCGAACGCGAACAAGGCGGCCATCGAGAAGATCGTCGCGGACGTGGCGGGCGGCGACCAGGTCAAAGGCGCCCTCGACCCGTTCAAGATGGCCGGGGCCGTGAGCAAGGACGGCACGACCGCGTACTCCACCATCAGCTACGACGTACAGAGCGTCGATCTCACCGACGCCACCACCGAGGCGCTCCAGGACGCCACGAAGCACGGGCGGGACGCCGGGCTGACCGTGGAGCTCGGGGGTTCGGCCCTGGTGCCGGAGGCCGAGCTCGGCGGCACGACGGAACTCGTCGGCGTCGCCGCGGCCGCGGTCGTCCTGCTCATCACCTTCGGGTCGCTCGCCGCGGCGGGCCTCCCGCTGCTCACCGCGATCGTCGGCATCGGCGTGGGCGTGGCCTCGATCGTCGCGGTCGGAATGTCCACGACCACCACCACGCTCGCCCTGATGCTGGGGCTCGCGGTCGGCATCGACTACGCCCTGTTCATCGTCTCGCGCTACCGGACCGAACGCGCGGAGGGCCACGACGCGGAGGCGGCCGTGGCACGGGCCGTGGGCACGGCGGGCTCCGCCGTCGTCTTCGCCGGCCTCACCGTGGTCATCGCCCTCGCGGGCCTGTCCGTGGTCGGCATTCCCGTCCTCACGAAGATGGGCCTCGCCGCGGCGAGCACCGTCGTGATCGCCGTCCTGGTCGCGATGACCCTGTTGCCCGCACTGCTCGGCTTCTTCCGGCAGGCCGTCCTGCCGCGCACCGCGCGCAGGGCCCGGGGCGGACAGCGTGCCAAGACGGCCACGAACGGCAAGCCCAACATGGGCACCCGCTGGGCCCGCTTCGTGATCCGGCGCCCGCTCGCCGTCCTGGTGCTCTCCGTGCTCGGCCTCGGGCTGATCTCCGTACCCGCGCTCGATCTCCAGCTCGGCATGCCGGGCGACGAGTCGCAGCCCACCTCGACCACCCAGCGCCGCGCCTACGACGCCCTGGCCGACGGCTTCGGTCCCGGCTTCAACGGGCCGCTCACCGTCGTCGTCGACGCGAAGGCCTCGAAGGACCCGAAGGCCGCCGCGGCACGGGCCGCGAAGGCGCTCTCCACCACCGAAGGCGTCGTGGCCGTGACGCCCGCCGCCTTCAACGAGGCCGGGGACACCGCGGTGCTCACCGCCGTACCCTCCACGGGGCCCAGCTCCGAGGCCACCACGGAGCTCGTCCGCACCATCCGTGACGAGGCCCACGGCCTGGAGTCCCGGACCGGCGCGAAGATGCTCGTCACGGGCGCGACCGCGGTGAACATCGACGTGTCGCAGAAGGTCACCGACGCGCTGCTGCCCTACCTCGCACTCGTCGTCGGCCTGGCCTTCCTGCTCCTGATGGTCGTCTTCCGCTCGCTGCTGGTCCCGCTCAAGGCGGCGCTCGGCTTCCTGCTGTCGGTGGCCGCGGCCTTCGGCACGATCGTCGCGGTCTTCCAGTGGGGCTGGCTCGCCGACGCCCTCGGCGTCGAGCAGACCGGGCCGGTGATGAGCATGATGCCGATCTTCCTGATCGGCGTGGTCTTCGGTCTGGCCATGGACTACGAGGTCTTCCTCGTGACCCGGATGCGGGAGGCGTACGTCCACGGGGAGCGGCCCGGCGAGGCGGTCGTCACCGGGTTCCGGCACAGTGCGCGGGTCGTCGGCGCCGCGGCGGTCATCATGATCGCGGTGTTCGCCGGGTTCATCGGGATGAGCGAGTCGATGATCAAGATGATGGGCGTCGGTCTCGCCTCGGCCGTCTTCTTCGACGCGTTCGTCGTCCGGATGACGATCGTCCCGGCCGTGCTCGCCCTGCTCGGCGACCGGGCGTGGTGGCTGCCGAAGTGGCTGGCGAAGGTCGTGCCCCAGGTGGATGTCGAGGGCGAGAAGCTGAACCACGCCGGACCGGCGGCGCTGCGGCCCGAGGCGGAGCCCGATCCCGTCCGCGTGTGAGGTGAGGTGAGGCGGTACGGGAGCAGCGGGGGTACGGGGCCGCTCGTCGGGCAGCACGGCGGGCGGTCCCGGACGCCCAGCGCGGGATGGACCAGGCAGGTCGACGACGATGGTCGGACGGACCCGAGGAGGAGAGAGCGCATGTTCACCGGCTGGCGGCAGTGGGCCTCGCGCCACCCGCGGACCGTCGATGTGGTGGTGGCGGTGCTGCTGTGGACCTTCGCGGTCTTCTCCAGCACCCTGACCAACGCCCGGATCGTCCGCGCCCCCACGCTCGCCTTCTCGCTGGCGGCCGCGGTGCCCCCGGTCGTTCTGCTGCTGGGCCACCGCAGGTATCCGCGCACGATGGTGGTGGTGACCACGGCGCTCGGCGGCGCCCTGGGCCTCATGGGCGCCGCCATCGGCTTCGACCCCAGCCCGAGTGTCGTGGGCGCCGCCCTGGTCGCCCTCTATCTGCTGGCCCTGCGTACGGACCACCGCACGGCCACGGTGTACACGGCCGGGGCGGCCGTCGCCCTGCTGATCGCCTCCACCGCCTGGGGCGGGGTGGCGCTGCTCCGGCCCGACCAGGTCGGTCTCGTCTCCTGCGTGCTGCTGGCGGGCGCGGTCGGTGAGTCGGTACGCAGCCGGCGCGATCATCTGACGGCCGTGGAGGCACGGGCCGAACTTGCGGAGCTCACCCGTGAGGAGGAGGCGCGGCAGCGGGTGGGCGAGGAGCGGACCCGGATCGCCCGCGAGCTCCACGACATCGTCGCGCACCACATCGCCCTGGCCCACGCGCAGGCGGCCACCGCCGCGTACCTGCTGCGCAGCAAGCCCGACCAGGCGCAGAACATGCTCGACCAGCTGGCCGGCACCACGTCCTCCGCACTGCGCGAACTCAAGGCGACCGTGGGGCTGCTGCGCCGCGAGGGCGACCCGGAGACACCGCTGGAGCCCACTCCCGGGCTGGCCCGGCTGCCGGAGCTGATCGCCTCGTTCGAGCACACGGGTCTCGTCGTGTCGGTGTCCGTGGAGGGCGAGGCGCGACCGCTGCCGCCGGGGGCGGACCTGACCGCGTACCGGATCGTGCAGGAGGCGCTGACCAACGTCACCAAGCACTCGGGCGGCGCGACGGCCTCGGTCCGGCTCGGCTACTCGCGCCGGCTGCTCACGCTCACCGTCTCCGACGACGGGCACGCGCCGCCGACGACGGGCACGCCGGGCTACGGTCTCATCGGCATGCGCGAACGGGCCCTGTCCGCGGGCGGCCGGCTGGCCGCCGGGCACCGGGCGGACGGAGGCTTCGAGGTGACCACGGAGCTTCCCCTGGAGACAACGGAACCCGGACTTCAAGGGGACGACGACGAGGAGAGGACGGCGCGGTGACCATCCGAATACTGCTGGCCGATGACCAGGCGCTGCTGGCCGGAACCTTCCGGCTGCTGATCGAGTCGAACGACGACATGGAGGTCGTCGGTGTCGCGGCGGACGGCCGGGAGGCGGTGGAGAAGGCCCGTGCCACCGTGCCGGACGTGGTCGTGATGGACATCCGCATGCCGGGCATGGACGGGCTGGCGGCCACCGAGGAGATCTGCCGCGACGAGGCGCTGCGGGAGACCCGCATCCTCATCCTCACCACGTTCGAGATCGACGAGTACGTGGCCACCGCCCTGCGCGCGGGCGCGAGCGGCTTCCTCGGCAAGGACGTCGGCCCCGAGGAGCTCCTGGACGCCATCCGGACGGTGGCCTCGGGCGACACGCTCCTGTCGCCCACCGCCACCCGGGCCCTCATCACCCGCTACCTCGCCCGCCCGGAGGGCGGTGTCGCCGCGCCCGAGGCCCTGGACGTCCTGACCGCCCGCGAGCGCGAGGTCATGGCTCAGGCCGCCGAGGGCCTGTCGAACGACGAGATCGCCGAGCGGATGCACGTCAGCCCGCTGACCGTGCGCACGCACGTCGGGCGGGCGATGACGAAGCTGGGCGCCCGGCACCGGGCCCAGCTGGTCGCCATGGCCTACCAGTCGGGCCTGGTGCGGGTGGACCTGCCGCAGGGCCGGGGCACACCCGGACGCCCCTGAACGAACAAACGTACGAATGTGGCGCATGTCCCGGACCCGCCGCTCCCAGCGCGCGGGGAGGCGGTCGGCTGGCTAGCGTGAAAAACCGGACCACCCACCGAGCGCGAGGGAGTCAGGGCCATGGCTGTACAACCGGAGGGCACACCGTGCTGGGCCGACGCGATGTTCGCCGACCTGGACGGAGCGAAGAGCTTCTACGGTGATGTGCTGGGCTGGACGTTCGGCGAGTCCTCGTCCGAGTTCGGCGACTACACGCAGGCGTACGCCGACGGCAAGGCGGTCGCCGCGGTGGTGCCCCCGATGCCCGGCCAGGAGGGCCCGTCCGCCTGGTGCCTGTACCTGGCCTCACCGGACGCGGAGGCCACCGCCGCGAAGATCCGGGACAACGGCGGCGAGACGCTGATGGACCCCATGCAGGTCGGCGAGTTCGGCACGATGCTGCTGGCCCGCGACCCCAGTGGCGTGGCCTTCGGTGTGTGGCAGGCGGGCACCCACGAGGGCTTCGAGGCGCAGGGTGTGCCCGGTGCGTTCTGCTGGGCCGAGGTCTTCACCCGGGAGCCCGAGAAGTCCGACGCCTTCTTCCCCGCCGTCTTCCCGTACACGATGGTGAAGATGGCGGACGAGCACGTCGACTTCAGGATGTTCAACCTCGGCGACAAGACCGTCATGGGGCGGATGAAGATGGGCGACGAGTTCCCGCCCGACGTCCCGCCGTACCTGAACGTGTACTTCACCGTCGCCGACTGCGACGCGGCGGTGGCCAAGGCCACCGAGCGCGGCGCCATTCTGCGGTTCGGCCCGATGACCATGCCGTTCGGCCGGTTCGCCGCGCTGACGGACCCGCAGGGCGCGGCGTTCTCCGTCATCGACGTGAACACGACCGAGGGCGAGGTGCCCAGGACGTCGCCGGTCTCCTGAACCACTCCGTCCCGTACGGCGGCCGACCGCGACCGCCCGAGTTGCGGGGCCGCCGCGCATGAGGTTGTTTCGGTAGTAGGGATGCCGGTGGGGCTCGCACGCATGCGACCCCGACTCCCCTGGCTGGGGGTGAAACCACCGTGCTGTTCGCCGACCGCGTGGACGCGGGACAGCAGCTGGCCGAGGCGCTCCGCCACCTTGAGCGGGAGCACCCCGTCGTGCTGGGACTGCCCCGCGGCGGAGTCCCGGTGGCCTTCCAGGTGGCACAGACCCTCGGTGCCGAACTCGATGTGATCGTCGTCCGCAAGCTCGGTGTGCCGCACCACGAGGAGGTCGCGTTCGGCGCGCTCGGCGAGGGCGGGGTGCGGGTCGTCAACGACGACGTCGTCGGCCGGCTGCGGGCCGGGAAGCAGGATCTCGCGGCGGTCGAACGGGTCGAGGAGGCGGAGCTCGTACGGCGGGCCCAGGTGTACCGCGCCGGCCGGGCACGGACCCCGCTCACCGGCCGGACGGTGATCGTCGTGGACGACGGCATCGCGACCGGCGCCACGGCCGAGGCGGCCTGCCTGGTGGTACGGGCCCAGCGCCCGGAGCGGGTGGTGGCAGCAGTTCCGGTGGCGCCGCCGGAGGCGGTCGTGCGGCTGCGCCGGAGCGCGGACGAGGTGGTGTGCCTGTCGGTGCCGAGCCTGTTCTACGCGGTCGGCGAGTGGTACCGGGACTTCTCCCAGACGTCCGACGAGGAGGTCGTCTCCCTGCTGGCACAGGCCAGGAACAGCGGACATGTGACACCGGGCTGCGACTGAGCGGAGCGCCTGCTCAGTCGCAGCCCGGTCACGGTCAGTCCGCGCAGTACGCGTCCTGCTCCGGCCGGGTCCCGGTGTTCAGGAACGTGGTGACCGCGCGGTCGCCGCAGGCGTTCCCGTGGCCCAGGTACATGCCGTGCCCGCCGTGGTCGACCGCGACCAGTCGGGCCCGGTCGCCGAAGGCCGCGCGCATCTTCAGGGCGCCGGAGTACGGGGTCGCCGGGTCGCGCAGGCCCTGGATCATCAGGACGTTGGACGGTCCCTGGTCCGTGATCCTGGTCGGCTGCTCGGCAGGGGCGTCCTTCCAGAAGGTGCACGGGGTGATGTTCACCGTCATCCCGGCGGTCAGCGGGTACTTCACACGGTCGGCGGCGACGGCCCGCGCGTACGAGGAGACCGTGCCCGGCCAGCGCACGTCGTTGCAGATCACGCCGACCGTGACGGCCGCGTCCGCGTCCGGTATCGGCCCGCTCAGCGCGTCGGGCAGGACCGGCTTCACCGACGGGTCCCCGGCCGCCCGGACAAACCCCGCCAGCCCGGCGAACGCATCGTCCTCGTACAGGGCCAGCTGGACCGCCTGACGCAGCCGGTTGCCGGTCAGCGGGACGCCCGGCGTGGTGGACTCCCTCGGCTCACGGTCCAGCCGAGCCGCCAGGTCCAGCACCAGCGGCTGCACGTCCTCGGCCCGCTGCGCGAGTCGCAGCCCCTCCGCTTCCCTGGCCGGGTCCGAGGCCCAGCGCGCGAAGTCGGGGAACCGGTCGGCCGCCCCCACCGCCATGTTCGCCAGCCAGCCCTTGGCCACCCGCGACGGGTCCGGGTCGCCGCTGCTGTCCAGCACCCAACGGTCCGTGTGCTGCGGGTACTTCTGCGCGTACACGGCGCCCACATAGGTGCCGTACGAGCTCCCCCAGGCCGACAGCTTCTCCTCGCCGAGCGCCTGCCGGAAGCGGTCGATGTCCCGTACCTCGTTGGCCGTGGTGAGGCTCCGCAGCATCGCTCCGCCGTTGCGGGCGCAGGCCTCGGCGATACGCCGGGAGCGTGTCACGTTCTCGGTGATCGAGCCGTCGGCGCCGGGCCAGGACCGCAGGTTCACCAGCTCCCGGTCCTCCGGAGCGAGCCCGCAGCTCGCCTTCGGGCTGCCGCCGACCCCGCGCGGGTCGAGGCTCACGATGTCGTACCGCCCCTCCGTCTCCCGCTGCAACCGCTCCCCCTTCTGCGTCACCCGCTGCACCCCGGAGGAGCCCGGACCCCCCGGGATCACCATCAGCGTCCCGCGCCGGGCGGCCGGGCGGTCGCTGCGGACCCGGGTCACCGCGAGGGAGAGCTGCGGGCCGTCCGGATCGCGGTAGTCCAGCGGTACGGGAAGTTCGGCACACTCCTGGGCGGCGGGGCCGCCGTCCTGGGCACAGGGCCGCCAGGAGAGCACGGATGCGGGGTTGGCCGACGCGACGGCTTGCGAGGGCGCGGCCCCGGTGAGAGCGGTGGCGACGGCGGTGACGGACAGGGCGACGAAGGCGGCAGATTTTCCGTAAGTCCTCATGGCACAAGCCTTGTTGAGCGACAGCCCTCAACCCATCCGGGAGGCATGACGGAATGCGGTGGGGTTAGCCCCCGGTTGCACGATGCCGGCAGCGAGAAGCCCCACCGCGCGGTGCACGATGGGGACTTCGGGATCGCATGCGCTGGACGGGGCGGTCAGACGGCGCCGAACTCTCCGGCCTTGACGCCCGCCACGAAGGAGGCGAACGAGGCGGCGGGAACGTTCAGAACCGGGCCGCCGGGGTTCTTGGAGTCGCGGACGGGGACCACGCCGCGCGGGGCGACGAGGTTGGCGGCGACCTCGATGCACTGGCCACCGTTGTCGCTGTACGAGGACTTGAACCAACGGGGGGATTCGGTCGTGGTCGTCACGGGGTGCCCTTTCGTGCCTCGCGGATCATGGCCACCGATGCCGCCTGGGACAGCGCCTCGGCCTGTAGTTGATGGTAGCCCGCCAACAGGGGCAGCACAGCGGTCGTATCGCGCTCCAGATGTCCCCGCATCTGGGATTCCGCATACGCGATCACAGACAGGTCCGAGAGCGTCAGCAGGGTCATCGGGAGGTTGAACGGGCGGTGCTCCCCCATGCCGAACGGGGCGATCTGGAGCACGGTGTTCGGCAGTTCGGCGAACTCCAGCAGTCGGTCGAGCTGGGCGTCCATGACTCCGTCCCCGCCGACCCTCCTGCGGATGCAACTCTCGTCCATCACCACCAGCATCGCGGGAGGACGGGGCCGCACCAGTGCAGCCTGACGCTCCGCCAGGAACGAGGTGCGTTCGGCCGCCTGTTCGGGGCCGATGACCCCTCGCCGCATGGCGCTGTCCACCAGCGCCTGCGCGTACTCCGGCGTCTGCAACAGCCCATGGATGATGCCGATTTCGTACAGCCGGATCTCCGCCGCGCGTCCCTCGTGCCCCACGTACTGCGGGAACCCCTCCAGCAGCGAACCGTGCCGGATCTCACGGTACTGGCGTTCGAACGTGTCTGCCGTTTCCCCAGTGCCGAAAACCTGGTCCGCATTGCGCGAGAACCGAAGAGTCGGCATCTTGCGACCAGTTTCGACGGCGGAGATGTGCGTGCCGGAGTAGCCCATCCGGTCGGCTAACTCCTCCTGTTTCCATCCGCGTTCCTCTCGCAAGCTGCGGATGCGTGCGCCAAAGGCGGCTTCCGGGCTGCTCTCGGGGTCCAAGTCCTTGCGGTTCAACGGCTGTCACCTGACTTTTCGCTCGTGCCCAACAAGTTGAAGCACTCCCGACTCTAGGCCAATCTGAGCTCCCTTAGTAGTGGAATGACTACGGAGAGGAGTTATCTGTGCTCGCCGAGAACGGGCGTGAAACAGAAGGCTGTTGTCCCGAATGCCAGGAACTCCGCCTGGCCGAGGCCCTCGCCAATGATCAGTACGACTACAGCGGGGCGACCGACTGCCGGGTGCTGCTCCAGCGCCACCGGGGCACGGCGGACTGCACGGAGCGGGGGTCGGCATGAGGGATCAAGAGCCTGTGCCCGAGCCGGAGTCGCCCGAGTTCAACCCGCTGCGCTGGCCGCCCTGCGAGTGCGCACGGTGCCGCTCCCGCGAGGACGACGCCGCCGGGGACTCCGCGTCGATACGGCAGCTCCGGGCCAGGGTCACCGAGGAGAACGGGCTGCGCAGCTCGCTCCGACGGATGCAGTGAGGCCCCCGGCCGCCGCTCTCGTCACACTTCCCCTTCGCCGTCCGTCAGTGCAGTGAGGGCGCGGCGAGAACGCAGCCGCGGCCCGCGACGGACATCGAGGGAGAGACATCATGCAGGCACGCATCCAGAACCCGGCCGAGATCCTGCCCGAGGCCCTGCCGCCCGTGCTGGGCCTGGTCAAGGCGATCGGCAAGGGCGGGCTGCCGGAGACCACGCTCGAACTGGTCGGTCTGCGGGTGAGCCAGATCAACGGCTGCCCCTTCTGCGTCGACGGGCACGTACGCAACGCCAGGAAGGCCGGTGAGAGCGACGAGCGGCTCTTCGCCGTATCGGCCTGGCACGACGCGCCGTACTTCACCGACGCCGAGCGGGCCGCGCTGGCGCTCGCGGAGCACGCGACCCGGCTCAGCGACCGCTCCGACCCGGTGCCCGACGCCATCTGGGACGAGGCCGCCCGCCACTTCAGCGAGAAGCAGCTCTCCGCCCTGGTCCTCGCGATCGGTCTGACGAACCTGTTCAACCGCGTCAACGTCACCACCAAGCAGCCGCCGGGCAAGACCTGGTAGGTCACGCACCGACGAAGAGGCCGGCGGGCCCGCCCATGGTGCGGTGGGCCCGCCGAGGGCCGCGGCGATAGCCTGGTGCGTGGAGCAGGCAGGAGACATGTGCCCATGGGAGCCCCCAATCCGCAAGGATCCGTCGTCGCGGTGGTGGCACTCGGTGGTGCGATCGGAGCGTGTGCCCGCTACGGGGCCACGCTGATCCGGCCCACCGCCCCGGGCGGCTTCCCGTGGACGACGCTGGTCGTGAACGTCGTCGGATGCGCGGTGATCGGCGTGTTCATGGTGGTGATCAGCGAGGTGTGGACGGCACACCGGCTGGTGCGGCCGTTCTTCGGTACGGGGGTGCTCGGCGGGTTCACGACGTTCTCGACGTACGCGGTGGACATCCAGCGCCTGATCGACGGCGACCGGGTCCGTGCGGCTCTCGGGTATCTGGGACTGACGCTGTTCGCGGCTCTCGCGGCGGTGTGGAGTGCGGTGTGGGCGACCCGCCGCGTGCTGGCCTGGAGGCAGCCATGACGACCCCGCGGACGGAACGGGCGCTGCGCCTGACGGTCCTCGTCGGCGAGTCCGACGGATGGCACCACCGGCCGGTCTTCACCGAGATCGTGCATCGGGCGCACCGCGCGGGGCTGTCGGGTGCCAGCGTGTTCCGCGGGATCGAGGGCTTCGGCGCCTCGTCGATGATCCACACCCAGCGGCTGCTCTCACTGAGCGAGGACCTGCCGGTGGCGGTCGTGATCGTGGACACCGAGGCGCGGATCCGCGCGTTCCTGCCGCTGGTGGAGGAACTGGTCGCGGACGGCGGTCTGGTCGTCCTGGACGAGTGCGAGATCGTGCGCTTCGGCGGCGGGCGGGAGCGGGGCCGGTGAACTGGCTGCTGGTGATCGTCGGGGCGGCGGTCGGGGCGCCGCTGCGCTATCTGACCGACCGGGCGGTGCAGTCCCGGCACGACAGCGTCTTCCCGTGGGGGACCTTCGCGGTCAATGTGTCGGGTTCCCTGATCCTGGGCCTGCTGACCGGCGCGGTGGCGGCCGGTGCCGCCTCCTCGCACCTGCAACTGCTGCTCGGCACGGGACTGTGCGGGGCGCTCACCACGTACTCGACGTTCAGTTACGAGACGCTGCGGCTGGCCGAGGACGGCGCCAGGTCCTACGCGGCGGCCAATGTCGTGGCGAGCGTGGCGGCGGGGCTGGCCGCGGTGTTCGCCGGGGTCGCGCTCGCGCGGCAGCTGTGGGCGTAGCGGCGGGCGGACGCGGGGCGGGAACGGTCGGCGTCCCCTGCCACCGCAATGCGAGGCGGAGGCAGGGGAACGCCGTTGAGGAGGAGCCGTCGCCGAGCGCCGGGCGATTCAACCCGTTCCGCGCCGACAGCGGTCCGTCAGGCGCCGACGCTAGGCAACCGTCCGCGCCCCGCGCCGGGCACCACGCCGGTGTCCTGACCGGCACCACCCCAACGGCAGGCGCCGCGATGCGCGCCGGTCCCGGCGCCGTCACCCGGCCGGCGGGCCTTGATCCGCCGGCGCCCGCGCTGATTCGCTGCATGAACCGGATGAACCGCGTGATCTCCGCGACCATCATGGTCTTCATGATCCCCGAGCGAAGCGAGAGGCCTCCAGTGCCGGACACCAGCACCACTCCGTCGTCGCGCCCCGTCACCGTCGTCACCGGCGGCAGCCGGGGAATCGGCGCCGCCACCTGTATCCGTCTGGCGTCGGACGGCCATGACCTCGCCCTGGGCTTCGTGCACAACGAGGAGGCCGCCGAGCGGACCGCGGCGGCGGTCCGGGCCGCGGGGGCACGCTGCGTCACCGTGCGGGTGGACACCGCCGAGGAGGCCGATGTGGAACGCCTCTTCGACACGGCGGCCGAGCAGCTCGGCCCCGTCACCGGGCTGGTCAACAACGCGGGGGTGACGGGTCCGCTCGGGCGGCTCGCCGACACCTCCACCCGGACGCTGCGCCGCGTCGTCGACGTGAATCTCCTCGGCTACCTGCTGTGCTGCCGCCGGGCCGCGAAGGACATGGCGGCCGGCGGGGCGGGCGCGATCGTCAACGTCTCCTCGGCCGCCGCCACGCTCGGCAGCCCCGGGGACTTCGTCCACTACGCCGCCACGAAGGCCGCGACGGACGCGCTGACGCTCGGGCTCTCCAAGGAGCTGGGGCCCGACGGCATCCGGGTCAACGCGGTCGCGCCCGGCATGGTCGACACCGACATGCACGCCACGGCGGGCGACCCCGGGCGCGCGAACGCGGCCGTCCCCGGCATCCCGCTCGGCCGCGTCGGAGCCGCCCCGGAGATCGCGGCCGCCATCGCCTGGTTGCTGTCGGGCGAGGCGTCCTATGTGACCGGGACGGTCCTGCGGGTCGCGGGCGGCCGGTAACGGGGCCGGGGACCGGCTCCGGGCCTGCCCGACCCTGAGCCGCCGGACAGACCCTGAGCGCCGGGGACCGGCTACCCGCCGCGGTTGGTGCGGCGCTGCTTCGCGGCGGCGCGCGCCTCCGCGGTGGGCAGGTCGGAGCGGCGGGACCGGCCCGCCCTCGCGGGGCGGCTGCCCAGGCCCCGGAAGGACGAGCCACCGCTCCCGGCGCGCTCCGGCACCGGTGCGCCGCCGCCGACCGGCACCCCCGAGGGCTTGCGCGCGCCGGTGATCCGGCTCAGTTCGGCCTCACCGGAACGGACCTGGGCGATCTGCGGGGTGATCCCGGCGTCGGCCATCAGCCGGGTCATCTCCCGGCGCTGTCCCGGCAGCACCAGTGTGACGACGCTGCCGGACTCACCGGCACGGGCGGTACGGCCGCCCCGGTGCAGGTAGTCCTTGTGGTCGCTCGGCGGATCGACGTTGACGACCAGGTCCAGGTTGTCGATGTGGATGCCGCGCGCCGCGACGTTCGTGGCGACCAGCACCGTGACCTGCCCGGTCTTGAACCGGTCCAGGGTGCGAGTGCGCTGGGGCTGGGACTTGCCGCCGTGCAGCGCGGCGGCCCGCACCCCGCTGTTGAGCAGATGGCCGGTGAGCTTGTCCACGGCGTGCTTGGTGTCCAGGAACATGATCACCCGGCCGTCGCGGGCCGCGATCTCCGTCGTGGTGGCGTACTTGTCCGTGCCCTGCACATAGAGCACGTGGTGCTCCATCGTCGTCACCGCACCGGCCGCCGGGTCGACCGAGTGGACCACCGGATCGTGCAGATAGCGGCGGACCAGCAGGTCGACGTTGCGGTCCAGGGTCGCCGAGAACAGCATCCGCTGGCCCTGCGGCCGCACCTGGTCGAGCAGTTCGGTGACCTGCGGCATGAACCCCATGTCGGCCATCTGGTCGGCCTCGTCCAGGACGGTGACGGCGACCCGGTCCAGATGGCAGTCGCGGCGCTCGATGAGGTCCTTGAGCCGGCCCGGTGTGGCGACGAGGACCTCGGCGCCCCCGCGCAGCGCGGAGGCCTGGCGGCCGATCGACATGCCGCCGACGACGGTGGCCATGCGCAGCTTGAGCGCGCGGGCGTACGGGGTGAGCGCGTCGGTGACCTGCTGGGCCAGTTCCCGGGTGGGGACCAGGACCAGGGCCAACGGCCGCCGGGCGTCGGCCCGGTTGCCCGCGGTACGGGCCAGCACGGCCAGGCCGAAGGCGAGCGTCTTGCCGGAGCCGGTCCGGCCGCGGCCCAGCACGTCGCGCCCCGCGAGGGCGTTCGGCAGGGTGGCCGCCTGGATCGGGAACGGCGTGGTGACGCCCTCGGCGGTGAGCGCCGAAAGCAGCGGACCGGGCAGTTCCAGCTCCGCGAAGGCCGACACGGCGGGCAGCGCCGGGGTGATGGTCTTCGGCAGCGCGAACTCGCCCTGCACTGCGGCGGGCCTGCGGCCGGAACCACCGGAACCGCCGGAACGCCGGGCGGGCGCGCCGGAGCGGCCCCCCGGGCCACGGGAAAACCGGTCGTTCGAACGTGCTGTGCGATCACGGTTACGGTCGCGGTCCATACGGAACCCTTCCTCGATAGGGCGCGTATCGAGGAATTCGCTGCGGCGACGGGCGGCGCAGGAATCGCAAGAACGGGCCGTTGACAAGCCTGGACGGAGCCCGGCTGCGAAAAATTCGGGGCGGCCGGCTCGGGCGGACCGGCGGAGAACAGCGAACCGGGGCCCGCACCCGGAGGTGCGGGTCCCGGTCGTGCAAGTCGTCTCAGCGCGTCGGCGCCGGAGCGGCGGGATCAGGCAGGGGTGATGTTCTCCGCCTGCGGGCCCTTCTGGCCCTGCGTGACATCGAAGTTCACCCGCTGGCCTTCCTGGAGCTCACGGAAGCCGGTAGCAGCGATGTTCGAGTAGTGGGCGAAGACATCGGGGCCGCCGCCGTCCTGCTCGATGAAACCGAAGCCCTTTTCCGCGTTGAACCACTTGACGGTGCCAGTAGCCATGTTTTATCTCCTTCATGGGGGGCAGTTCCCGGGGATTCGCACGGTGCGGATCCCACGTCGCCGCAATGATTACCCCATCCGGAAAGCACCGGAAAACACAGAAGCGCGGCCCTCGGCACATTGAGCCGGGGAGGGCACTTGGAGTCTTCGGGAACCACAACTGCAACTGCTTCCAGAATAGCACGAAGGAAGCAACCGGGCGCGGCAAGTAATTGCACTCCGACGGATGATAAATAAATTCACGCGGGACATTGCGTGAAATCATTTTCCGGCGGCACGTGAAATTCCGTTCCGCCGCCGGGATCGCATTCGGCCGCCCGGCCCGCGCAGCCGCGATCCCGCCGGCGAGCACCCCTCGCCGGCCCGCCGCCACCGCGCCCCGCGGCCCCGCCCGACCACCCGCCGCCCCGGAGGCTGCTTGATGACGGCCTGACCAGCAGTCATAATGCAGATGTAGCCCTTCACGCATCCCCCGTCGTGAAGGGCTACACCTATGCCCGCACAACATGTATGTGCGTCATGCACCCTTTGTCCGCGGTGAATTCACACGGAACACGTCGATTTCACGGGCAGGAGACTCCCCTCGTGGTCCCCTGCCCGTGTTTTTTCGAGTTAACAGTGACGTAGCGTGTTTGCGCAAGCCCGTTCCCGTACCGCCTACCGGACCGAGGGCACCACGTCAGGGTTCGTTACAGTACGAGCCCGTTGACCGAATCGACGACCGTGAACGCCGATCGGACGGGAGCGGATACGTGGGGGGCCGGATGGACAGCGTCGAGGAACGCACGCCGGAGCTGCGGACGTTGCAGCAGAAGGTCGAGTACATGGTGGAGAAGACGTTCCCCGGCCAGAAGATCTCGGGGCGCGTCTTCGCCGATCTGGTCAAGGAACGCGGCGGCTCGCTCTCGCACAGCTACTTCTCCAACATCCTGGCCGGAAAGGTCACTCAGCCCTCCGAGGACATCCTCAAGGCGCTCGGTCTGGGCTTCGGCGTGGACTGGCGGTTCTTCAAGGAGGAGTCCGAGGTCGTCGACGATGTCGTCGCCGGTCTGCAGTTCCTCGCGATGCGGCGCACGGGCGAGATCAGCGGGGTGGCCGGGCGCGGCCTCGACGAGGACGGACTCCCGCCGGAGCTGCTGCAGTTCGCGCTCTCCCTGCTGGAGGACGCCAGGGGCCGGCAGGGCGCGGCCGACGGCGGCGCCCCTGGCGAGCCGGAGAAGTAGCCCTCCATGTCCCTGCGCGAACTACGGAAGGAGTGCGAGGCCGGGCTGGCCGACCTGCCCATCCCCGCGCCCTTCTCCATCGACGCACTGGTGGCGAACATGGAGGCCGCCCGTGGCCGCACCATCGTGCTGCACGAGATGCCCGACCGGCTGGCCCGCGTCAACGCCGCCTGCGGGCTGCGCCTGAAGACCGGCGGGACCAGCTTCGTGCTCTACCGCCGCCGGCCCACCGCGTACCAGACCCAGCACGTGATCCTGCACGAGCTGTGCCACGAGTGGTTCGACCACGGCACCTCCCTCGACCCGGAGCAACTCCGGCGCCTGCTCCCGGTCTTCGACACCTCACTGATCACCCGGGTCCTGGGAACCGAGCCCCCGCCGTCGCCGTCGCCCGCGCCTCCGCCCCCGGTCGTGGCCGAGATCGCCGACGCGCTCCGGTCGGGGGACGGCACCGTGCAGGCCCGCGCGCAGTACGACACCCACGACGAGCGCATGGCCGAGTTCGGCGCCTCGCTCATTCCCCGGATGGCCATGGACGTGACGAGCGACGACATGGTGGGGCGGCTGGCCAACTCCCTCTCCCGCCCGGTCGCCAACCGCCGTCGCGGCCTGTTCCGCCGCAGCTGACACCGCACGTCCCCCGTCCCTCGTCCCCGTCCCCCACCCCAAGGACTCCGCCGTGACCCCGCTCGACCTCGCCGGCTACCTCATAGCCGTCCTGATGACGGCCGTCGCCCTGTGGCGCATGCCGGCAGCCCTGTGGGGCGACGAAGAAGACAAGCGCCGCCGGGCCCTCTGGGGCTGCTACGCGGGCTTCGCCGCCGCCCTGTGGACCAAGACCCGGGCCGTGCGGATCGCGCTCAACGACAGCGCCGTCACCGACCTCGCCGTCCTGATCAAGCACTACACGGCGACGATCGCGATCCTGGCGATCCTCAGCTACATCGTCGCGATCTACGGCCAGTACCCCGACGCCGGAACCGTCCCGCGCCATGTCCGGTTCGCCCGTGCCATCCAGCAGGTGGCGGCCAAGGCGTCGATCGCCACGCTGGTCCTGCTGACGGTGCTGTTCTTCACCGTAGTCGACCGCTCCGTCCCCTCGGACCGCTTCGTCGCCGACCACGCGGGACAGTGGGGAGCCACGCTGTACATGAGCGTGTTCTACCTCTACCTGGGTGCCGCGTCCGCCGTCTGCGCGTACCAGTGGGCGCTGGCCACCGCCGGTGCCGGGCTCCGTCATCTGCGGGTGGGCCTCGGGATGATGACCTTCGCCATGTTCATCGGGGTCGGCTACACCGTCAGCCGGACCCTGTTCCTGTGGGTCAGCGTCGTCGACACCCCGAGCGAGTCCTTCGCGCTCCGCTTCGACGAGATCACCGAGGCCGCACAGGTGGTGCTCTTCGCCTTCTTCGCCGTGGGCGCCTCCATCCCCGCCCTCAGCAAGGGGCGGCGGCGCGCGAAACTGTGGCGGGCCCAGGTCAAACTGCACGGCCTCTGGCGCGAGTTGATGACTGCCTTCCCCGAGCAGCCCTTCGACCCCCCGGCCTCGCTGGCCCGCGAACTCACCCGCTTCGACACCCCCGCGGACCTGCGGATCGACCGCTGGGCCGCCGACATCGCGGACGCGGTGGAGAAGCTGCGCCACTACGTGCCCGACACCCTGCTCCCGGCCGCGAAGGCCGCCGCGGCGGACGGCAGCACGGACCCGGACCGGGCGGGCCCGCTCGCCGAGGCGTACTGGATCAAGGCGGCGCTCACCGCGAAGAACAGCGGTGCGCCCGCCTCGACCGCCGCCGCGGTGGAGACCCAGCACGCCACCGACCAGGACGGCGAGGTGGCCTGGCTGGTCCGGGTGGCCACCGCGTACCGGACGGTCCCGCAGGACCGGGCGGCGCAGGTGCTGGCGGATGCCGCACCCGCCCCGTCCACCGCAACCGCCGCGCCCCGCACGGCCTCCACCGAGGAGACAGCATGACCTCCGCCGACACCACCGACACCCCCGCATCGCCGTACACCGGCGCCGCGCGCACCGTCACCGACGTCTTCCAGCCCCGCAACGTCCTGCTGATCGGTATGCTCGCCATCGGCCTGGCCGCCGCCGGTCACTGGACCGGCCTGCTCTGGGGATTCCTCGGCGCCCTGTGCGCGGGCCTCATACCCGCCGGGTACATCGAGTGGGAGCGCGGGCGCGGCACCTGGGGCGACCGCCATGTCGTCGACCGCACCAAGCGGGCCCCGATCTTCTTCGTCATCCTCGGCTCCATCGGCACCGGCTCGGTGGTGATGGTCCTGGGCCACGCCCCCACCGGCATCCTCGTGGCGATGCTCGCGCTCTGGGCGATGACCGTGATCCTGCTGGCCGTCAACACGGTCTGGAAGATCTCGGTGGACGCCGCGGTCGCCTCGGCCGTCGTCGCCCTGCTCGCCGCGGTCCACTCGCCGTGGTGGCTGCTCGCCTACGCGATGACCGTCGCCGTGTGCTGGTCCCGCGTCGCGCTCGGATACCACTCGGTGGCCCAGACGGTCGCCGGGGCGTCGCTGGGGGCCGCGACGGCGGGCGCGTTCCTGCTCGTCTGATCCGCGCCGGTCCGCCGCGCGGGCCCCGGCGACCCGGCCTAGCGTGGCGGACATGCAGGTACTGGTCACCGGCGGAGCCGGGTTCATCGGGTCGCGGATCGTCCGGGCGCTGCGGGCGGCGGGGCACGAGCCGGTGGTGCTCGACGCGCTGCTGCCGCAGGCGCACGGGGACCGGGGCGAGGTGCCCGCCCCGCAGGACGGTGGGCCGACGGTCGTCGCGGACGTGCGGGACCGCGACGCGGTGGCGGACGCGCTGACCGGTGTCGACGCGGTGTGCCACCAGGCGGCGATGGTGGGGCTGGGCCGGGACTTCGCGGACGCTCCGGAGTACGTCGGGTGCAACGACCTGGGCACGGCGGTGCTGCTCGCCGCGATGGCCGGGGCCGGGGTCCGCGATCTGGTGCTCGCGGGCTCGATGGTGATCTACGGGGAGGGCCGCTACGACTGCCCGCGCCACGGCCGCGTCCGCCCCGGGCCGCGGGCGGCGGCGGACCTGGCCGCGGGCCGGTTCGAACCGCGCTGTC